>JAYWFM010000400.1:0-19693 GCA_043778825.1 Planctomycetota bacterium
AAGGAGTGTGGTCGCCATTCTACGCAGGTTTTCGCTCCTCGGCCCCCACGGGGCCTGACTCGAAAGCCCAGGGCGCAGCCCTGGGAAATCGGATGCCAAACATTCCTCAAGGCCCAACGGGCCGTCACTCGACTTCGCCAGCGGGTGACGGCCCGTTGGGCCTTGATCGGTTGAGGGGGCCACGTGTTCCCAGGGCTGCGCCCTGGGCTATCGAGTCCAGCCCCTTCGGGGCGAGAATCCCAGGGGATTTTGCGTAGGATCGCGACCACACTCCTTCCGAAGTCTCGGAAGACTTCGGAAGTCTGCCCCCACGTTCTGGCGAACGTAGCTACGGGACTGCCACGGCGTGGTCATTCGGGAGGGGGCTGCCTAAAATCGGCGGCTGAGGCACTGACTCCACTCTCCAGGAATCCCCGATGTTTGTTCTCGACCTGCTTGCTCGCTGGACCCATGTGGGGGCGGCCATCGTGCTGATGGGCGGGGCGATTTTCACCCGCTTCGTGCTCATGCCCGCAGCTGCGGAGTTGCCGGATGACCAGCATCTGGCACTCAAGGAGCGGTTGCGAGTGCGGTGGAGCAAGATCGTGATGTGGGGGATCCTGGCGCTGCTGGTGAGCGGGTTCTACAACTACTTTAGGGGAATGCCGACTCACAAAGGACAGCCGCTGTACCACGCTCTGGTCGGTACGAAGATGCTGCTGGGGTTCGGGGCGTTCTTTTTGGCGTCGGTGCTTTCGGGGCGGTCGGCCAAGTTTGCTCCGTTGCGGGCGAATGCCAAGAAGTGGCTGGGGGTGCTGATTCTACTCACAGCGATCATCTCGGGGATCGGGGGATTCCTGAAGGTCGGGGTTCCGGCGAACCCGGTGTCGGCGCAGGCGAAGTGAACTGGGAGTGTGGATCGCCTGGATTCCAGTCACCTCTCCCTCGCGATCGATGTGGCCATGACTCAGCAGCTCCACTGTGGGGGTGAGGAGGCTTTCCTCAGCAGATTGGCCCCCTCACCCCGGCCCTCTCCCCCACAGTCGAGTCCTCTCCGAAAGCAACACCGCTTGTGGGGGAGAGGGGGCAGAGTTGGCATATGATCGCAGTTCGGTTCGTCACTCTGCATCGAGACTCACGACACGGAGCGTCGTGCTACATTCACCGAGATCGCCACGATGCTCACCTTCATTGCCCGCCGACAGGTGAACTTCTCCGAAACCGATATGGCGGGGATTGTTCACTTTGCGAACTTCTATCGCTGGATGGAAGAGGCCGAGCACGACTACTTCCGCTCGGTCGGGCTGCGGATCATGGAGAAGCAGCCGGATGGGACGTACATCGGGTGGCCGCGAGTCTCGGCGTCGTGCCACTTTGATGCCCCGGCGCGGTACGAGGACGATGTCGAGATCCGCATTGATGTCGAGCGGGTTGGGTTTAAGTCACTGACGTTCGCGGTGGAGTTCTGGCGCGGCGAGACGCGGTTGGCGCACGGGCGGCTGAAGACCGCGTGTTGCATTTGCCGCTCCGATGGAACGCTCTCGGCGATTGAGATTCCGGAGAACTACCGGTCGCAGTTTGTGGAAGCGCCGAGGGGATAGATCGACTGTTGGAGTTCAAGCTTTAGCCTGTCTTGGGTCTGGTAGTGCCTGATCACCGAAGCGGGCGGAGCAGCCGAAAGGCTGAACTCCAACCGTCGAGGTAGACTCTTCATGATTTTGTTCCTCATGATTTTGTGAAACTCTTCCGGTGCTTGACGAATCGTTCGAAGGCAGAGATTTACAAAATCATGGAGAACAAAATCAGGGGGAGTTCTGGCTGCGGGTCTGCTCGATTCGAGGTGGATTGTGGGCTCGCTGGAGGAACCGGCGGCTAGCGCCGTGCCGCTCACGGGCGGGTGGGCAGCCCGCGTTCTGGCGAACGCAGTTACCTGCCGCTGCGTTGGCGGGCCATGAACTTGGCTTGTTCTTTTTCAACTTCGGCGAGGGGGCCGAAGGCGGACTCGAAATCGGCGATGCGCTGGGCGGGGGTGTCCCATATCATCGGGGGCTTGGCGGTGAGCGTCTGGAGGTAGGCGTTGTACTTCTCCTTTTGCGTGCGAATTAGAAAGAAATGTAATGCCCAGGCTTCGGCGTAGGCGTCGACGGCCAATTGGGGATCGCGGAAGCGGTCATCGGTGGCCAGGAGAGAGCGGATCTCCGGCGGTCGTTGTTTGGCCAAGGCGCGGTAGCGATCGAGCCGGACGGGGTTGATCTGGCCGATGGTCCGCCAGCCCGAGCGGGCTTCGAGGTCGGGGGTTTCGAAGTACATGGCGAGTCCCTCGGAGAACCAGACCGGGTTGTCGGCATATCGCGTTTGCAGGCCGATGTTGAACGACAGTTGGTGGACCGCCTCGTGGATGACAGTGGCGATGTTTCCGGGGTTGCGGAGGGCTTGTTTCTGGATCTCGGCGGCTGTGCGGTTCGGGCCTGATCCGTGGGCGGACTGGTCGAACAGGACCATGCGGTTGGTGCGGGCGGAGTAGTAGCCTTGGGCAGCACCGACGACTCCCCCGGCGTCGGTGACTTGGAAGTCTTGATACTCCTGCTGGGTGGCGAACGCAATGGCGACCAGCGGTCGGTCGGGGGTCTCCAAGCCGGGCAGGCGGTCCTTCCAGAACTTCTGGAACCCGATATGCAGCCGCTCGAAGAGTTGCCCGCACCACTCGCCGTACCCGGGTCCGGCGTTGGTGCAGATGAGGTAGTGCGGGGTACGCACGACCTGAAACGCCACGCCGAACTCGGCCTGGAGGGAGATCGTCAACTCGTCGGCGGTCAGCGCCAGGAAGGGGCCTGCGAGTGTCTCGGTGACCGGGGTCTGGCTGGCGGTGATGGGCCAGAGGACGCCTTGCCGGTCTTCGAGGAGCAGCCCGCCGTCCTGGGCCTGGACGCGGACGCGGCCTTCGACGGTCTTCTCGATGATGGGCGGTGTGGCGGTGGGAGATTCGGCCACGTCGAGGACGCGATAGCGGACGCGGACCTGGGGTTCGTCGGCGGCGTGCAGTGCTGAGGCGGAGGACAGCACAGCGATGAGAGCGATGAGGTAGTCCGGAACCCGTGGCATCGAGTAACCGAAAAACTGGAGATGCCCCATCGAGAGACTCCGCACAGTGCCAGATGACCGTCGCTGCGTGATTGGGATTGTGGTTCGACGCTCCGCGTCGAGAGTCACGACGCGGAGCGTCGTGCGACATTAAACCAAGAGCCACGGGGATCGGATCCGCGTGGCTCTGGGGACTGGTTCATCAACGAGACCGAGGTCTACTTTTTCTTATCGGGCAGCGTCTTGGGCGTGTACTCGTGGTTCCGCTTGCGGACCACGACAGCCGACGTGATCACGTCGTCGACTTCCAGAGCCCGGATGACATCCAGCCCCTTGATCGCCCGCCCGAAGACGGTGTGCATTCCGTTGAGGTGGCTGGTCGGCAGGTGCGTGAGGAAGAACTGCGATCCGCCGGAGTCCTTACCCGCGTGCGCCATGCTGAGTGAGCCTGCGAAATGTCGCCGGGCGTTTTCCTGGTAGCATTCGCAAGCGATGGTGTAACCCGGTCCGCCCTGTCCCGCCGCTTCCGGCTTGTCGCGGCTGTTGGGGTCGCCGCCCTGGGCCATGAAGACGGGGATGACGCGATGGAACTTGATGCCATCGTAGAATTTCTTGTCGACCAGACTGATGAAGTTGGCCACGGCGTTCGGGGCCTCGTTCTCCAGCATCAGGATCTCGATGTCACCCTTGGTGGTGCTGAGCTTGACGAGAGGGAGTTGCTCATCGCCGGTGGCGGCATCTTCCTTGGCCCGGATGGCCTGCTCGGTCTTCCAGAACTCGATGTATTGTTCGGCGTCCGTGAGATATTTTCCGCCGAGTTCTGGAATCAGAATCCTGTCGGTTTCCGCAACCTTGAGGACTTTGGCAGCGCCTTCAAAGTCATGTTCGGCGAACCGGCCGACTCCGTTGAAGTTGGCGGCCAACTGGGCCTTCGGTTCTTTCTTGAGGACGCTGTCGGAGACCTTGACCAGTTCGGCGTACTGGTTCTTTTCGAGCAGCGACTCCAACATCAATTGGGCCGCGACGGTGTTTTCGGGATCCAGCTTGTAGACCTGGGGGGCCAGTTCCTTCATGCGGGGATGGGTTTTGGTTTCGAAGTTCCGGACGAGATCATTGGCTTCTTTGACGAGCTTCGTCTTTCCGGCGGCGGTCTCCTTGGAGAATCGCAAATTCATCGCTGTCATCGTCTCTTTGAAGGTTTCCATGTCCTTCACGAGTCCCGCCCATTCGGCGGCGACATCCGCTGCAGTCGGCGCGGCGGCGGGCGCGGCACCCGGTGCAGCGGGCACAACATCCTCGGCTGAGATCGAACGAACAGCCCCGACAACACCAAACGCCAGGATGGCGATCATGCAATAGCGAACCAACATTCCCCACTCCTCTCGGGATCCACCGCCCGTGCGGACACACCCCCCGACTGGATCGCGAGACATCTCAGCGGTCCGGCGGGTCTGGCAATAGTCTACCGAATGCCGGGCTGAGACGAAACTGGAACGCAGGAGGACGGTCAGGGACGGTAGCTGCGTTCGCCAGAACGCGGGCGACCGGAGCCACTTTCTAAGCGCTGGAGCAGACGACCGAACTCTTTCGAATTGCGTGAGGTCTGCCCGCACTCTGGCGAGTGCAGCTACTTGAAAGTGGCGGCCCGTTAGTACGCGGGGTACGGATTCAGAGCGGAGGTCTGGTACTGGTACGGCACGGCGGCCTGCACGGCGGCACCCGTGTAGTAGGCATTCGGGGCCATCGCATTCGGAGCGTACGCTCCTCCGCAGCCACCCGTTCCACACGGGCTCTGCTGATACCCGCCGCCGTAGGCCCCGCCGCACGGCTGGCATCCGCCACCACCGTAGCCGCCGCCAGAGTGCATGCCGAACAACGGGCCCAGGCAGCAGCAGCCGGAACCCGAGACCAGGAGGAACAGACCAAACGAGAGAGTGGCGAACCGCTTCATGACAGAGCCTTCCGAGAGAGGGGATGTTTCAGGAGGGGAGGAACCGACTCGTCCCAGCAGCCGTCACGAAATCGCGAGCGGATGGGAGGGGGAGTGGTGGCCTGGTAATCCAGAACGGATCACCAGTGAGGATGGGGAGAAGCACGCAGAGTGGTGCTTCGGAGGTGAGACCCGCTTCGGGAGAGACCCGCAGCAAGTGAGCGGGAAAATACGATGTTTTGGAAAAAAGGGTCAAGATGAGATTTCAAAATGCCGGGAAGATTTACGCAGTGCCGAAGTTCTCGGATCGCTCCGTATTACGCAACTACCGATGGAGCATCGCGTTACGATGCACTCCCTGGCGTTTACCCGCGACGTGAAGTCTTCGAAGCGGAGCGTCCTCCCGGCCCGCCCACGGCCACTCGCCGACTACTTCCACTCGCTCCGGTCCACCGACGGAAGCTTCGCGGCCAGTTGAGTCAGCAGTTCGCGAGTCTCCGCATCGACCGACTTCGGCACCGTAATCTTGGCGATCACATACTGATCGCCCGGCGTCCCGGTCTTGCGATTGGGGAACCCTTTCCCCCGCAATCTCAGCTTGGCCCCGGACGAGGTTCCCGCTGGAATTGTCAGCGTGACCTGTCCTTCGGTGAGCGTTGGCACATCGACCCGAGTCCCGAGCAGGGCCTCGGTGACGCTCAGCGGGCACTCCAGAATGACATCGTGCCCGTCCCGACGAAAGTACGGATGCGGGGCGATCTGAACGGTAATCAGCAAGTCCCCGGCCGGGCCGCCGCCGGAGCCGGGCGAACCCTGCTGGCCGAGGCGGATTGTGTCTCCCTGCTGCACCCCAGCGGGCACCTTGACTCCGAGGGTGTCGACCTTTCCGTCTCGATTGATCGAGACATCGTAGGTGCCGCCGGTGGCTGCCATTTGAAACGGGATGAGGATGGAGGTCTGGAAGTCCTCGCCCTTCTGCACCGGGGGGCTGCGGCGCCGCCCGGGTCCGCCGCCGCCGCGGCCCCCGAAAACGCCGCCGAAGATGTCGCCCAGGTCGACCCCCGCCTGGCCGAAGACCGACTCCAGATCGACGGGACCGGCTCCTCCCGAACCGCCGGGTCCGCCGCCCTGCCGCGCGTACTTGTACGCCTCGCCGTACTGGTCGTACTGCTTGCGTTTCTCCTTGTCGCCCAGGACTTCGTACGCCTCGCTGGCCTGCTTGAAGCGCTCCGCAGCCGCCTTGTCCCCCGGCTTGGTGTCAGGGTGATTCTCGCGGGCGAGCTTCTTGTACGCCTTACGGATCTCGTCGTGTGTCGCCGTGCGCGGGACGCCGAGGGTCTGGTAGTAGTCGGAACTGGGCATAGGGAGGGACTGATGGAAGACGGAGAGCATTCGGGCTGCCACGCGAGACACCGTGGCAGTCACAAGAGTCAGAGTCCCGGTCGGGACGGAAATTGTCAAGGGGGGGGCTGAGGTTATAGACGATTGCCTGTCAGGACCGGTCTCCCTTCCGACGAACTTGGGCCTGAAATACCGTTCGCAGCGATCGATTCGGTTCATCCGGATGCGGGGTATAGTCTGTCGCGAAATGTCTGCCAAGGACTCCGGGATGTTCACCCCTCCGATGTGGCACTTCGGAAACATTTCGTTGCTGCCGTCCCCACCTGCCAGACGTTGCAAATTGCCCCATGCTTCTTTCCGGCATCATCCCAATTGATGAGCTAGGCTTCACGATCAGTCGTGTCTCACTTCACAGCGGAGGTTCGCGTGGCTCGTTTTCTCGTCACTGGCGGTGCCGGTTTCATCGGTTCGCACATTGTGGCTCGTCTGGTGTCCGAAGGGCACCGCGTGCGTGTGTTGGACAATCTGTATACCGGGTCGCTGGCCAATCTGGCGGACTTCGGAAACTCGGTCGAGTTTCACGAGGGCGACCTGCGTGACCCGCTGGCTGTGGCGAAAGCCGTCGACGGCGTGGAGGTCGTGTTCCATCAGGCCGCCCTCGCTTCCGTCCCGCTGAGCATCGAACGGCCGCTCGACACTCACGCCGTGTGCGTGACCGGGACCATCAATCTGCTCGACGCCAGCCGCAAGGCCGGGGTCCGCCGGATCGTCTATGCCGGTTCCAGCAGTGCGTATGGCGACTCCCCCGAAATGCCCAAGCGGGAGTCCCACACTCCCGAAGTCCTCTCTCCCTACGCAGCTGCCAAACTCGCCGGGGAATATTATTGCCAGGCGTTCGCCGCCAGCTACAAAATGGAGATCGTGCGTCTGCGGTACTTCAACGTGTTCGGACCTCGGCAGGATCCGCAGAGCCCCTACTCGGCAGTGATTCCATTGTTCGCCAGTGCCTTGGTCGAGGGCCGCACTCCGCGCATCTATGGCAGCGGGGAGCAGTCCCGCGACTTCGTGTTCGTCGAGAACGTCGTCGACGCCAACATCCTGGCCTCACGAGCCGAGGGGGTGTCGGGCAAGGTGTTCAACGTGGCCAGCGGTGAGACGATCTGCGTTCTGGAACTGCTGAAGCTGATCTGCAGGGAACTGGAAGTGCCGTTCCGACCCGAGTTCATGCCGCCTCGGGTGGGTGATGTGCTGCACTCGTGGGCGGACATTTCGGCGACGAAGCGGGAACTCGGTTACTCCGTGCGGGTGAGCCTGCACGAGGGACTCCAGAGCACACTGGCCTACTACAAGCAGGCCATCCGGACTCAGGTCGCCTGCGAAACCCTCTGATTCTCAACCCCTCGAAACCACCAGAACTCAAACCAGGCATGCGGAGTCGTGCCCGGTCACCGACGAAGACTTGAACGCTCGATGGAGCCGCCCAGTCTGATGGAGACAGTGACGTGAGCGAACGATCCCAACTGCCCGCCCCGGACCCCAATATCGACTTTGCACCGCTGGGGTTCCGTGGAACGCCGGGAAGTCATGTGCCCGAGGGTCGCTCGATCGACATCGTGCGGTTCGCGATTTCGATTTGGAAGTACCTCGCCCTGGGGCTGATCGCCGGGTGTACAGTGGGAGTGCTGGCGTACCTGTATATGGGGCCGGTCTACGTCGCCGAGACACAGGTCATGGTCTCCCGCAAGGCCAGTGCCGGTGAGCAGGCCGCCCGCGTCTATACCGACCTCGGGGGACACATCAAGGTCATTACAAGTGACGCGGTCGCCCATATCGCTTTGGAAAAGCACGGGCTGCAAGAGATCTTCGGCAAGGACAAGGATCCCCTGAAGTCGGTGTGGGAAAACCTGGAGGTCAAACGCATCTCCGGAGACCAGAACTCATACGAAAGCCAGTTGTCGTTTGCATACCTGAATTCCGACAAAGTCGTCGCCCAAAAGGTCGTTACCGCTGTCGTCTCCTCCTACAGTGATTGGCTGGAAACGCGGCGCAGCACCAGTTCCCAGGATCTCTATCAGACCTTCCTCAACTCGAAGAACGAGATGGACCAGGAGCTGACCGCGTTGGAAGACGAATACGCCCAGTGGCGGGAGTCGGTCCCGTTCTACATTAGTTCGTCGCCGGCCGTCACCTCGCAGGGAGTTCCGATGGCGATGGCCAGTCCGTACCAGGAGAGCCTGAAAGATGTCGGCATCCTGCAACGTGCGAATCTGAACTTGCTCCGCAAGACAAATATCAAAATCGAGTTGCTCAAAACGATGATGGCCAATCCCGAAGAGCGGGAGAATCTCCAGACCTGGGTTCTGAATTCCATCGCCTCGGGAGCCTCCGGGGGGGCGGGCGGCGAAGGCGGGACGGGGGGCGGACTGATCAGTTCACCGATCGGAAAATCCGAACTCGATCAGCAATTGCTGACCGCTCGACTGCTGGAAAACCGCTTGCTGCTGGTCCTGGGCGAGAATCACGCGGACGTGCGGAACGTGCGGCGTCAGATCGAAACGATCCTCGACTTCTACCAGCGACAGGGGCTCACCCCGCCGAACCTGGGAACATCGAGCTCCACCGCTTCCTCGTCGAAGGACAAAGCCGGAGCGAACTTGGCCCAGACCTATTTGACGATCCTCGAAAGCAAGGTCGATGAGCTGGAAGATGAGAAGCTCAGCCTGGCCTCGGCCTATCAAGAAGCCGAAACGACCGCCAAGTCGGCTGCGTCTTTCGAAGTGGTGGACCAACGTTACAAGGATGACATCTCCCGCAAGAAGAAGGAGCTGGATTCCGTCCTCAAGCAGATCACCGAGTTCGACTTGAACCGGCAGCAGGAGGGTTACACGCTGTCGCGCACGAACGATGTTCGGGTGAGTCGTTCGATCAAGAAAGTCATCAAAACCGTGGGGGCCTTCGGGGTTCTGGGACTGCTGGCCGTGTTCTGTCTGGCCTACTTCCGCGAGTGGTACGACACCACACTCAAGACGGCCGAAGAGACTCGCGATGCGATCGGGGCGGCTGTGATGGGGGCCATTCCTCACTTTAAGCCCTCCCATGAGACCGCCCTGGAACGACTGGCTCAGGAGAACGGACTCAGCCCGGCACTGGTCTACTTTCACCGTCCCGGTTCGCGGGAGGCGGAAGCCTACCGCTCATGCCGCACCACCCTCTTTCACAGCACCAAGAATTCGCCGGACAAGATCATCCAGATCACCAGCGCCGAGCCGGGGGACGGCAAATCAACCACCTCGGCCAACTTGGCCATCGCGATCGCTCAATCGGGTAAGAAGGTGTTGTTGATCGATGCCGACCTGCGGCGTCCGACGATGCACACGCTGTTCGGCCTGCCGCAGGATGTCGGCCTGACCGATGTGCTGCTCAACGAAGTCGCTTGGTTTACTGCTGTGCGTCCCACCCGTGTCAACAACCTCTCGGTGTTGACCGCCGGTCTCTGCCCCGACAACCCGGCGGAATTGCTCTCGCGGTCTCATCTGCCGGAGATGCTCAAGGCCGCGCGGGTGGCCTACGATTTCATCATCGTCGACACGCCGCCGATTCTGGCGATCAGCGATCCGGCCATCGTCGCGCCGTATATGGATGGACTGTTGCTCGTCGTGCGGATGGGCAAGAACCGACGGGCCGTCGTCGAACGGGCCCGCGAGATGATTGATGCCCACGGCATCCGCCTGTACGGGGTCATCGTCAACGATGTGGATTACACGACTGACGCCTACTACGGCGCGTACGACAAGTACTTCGAGGGCGACAAACCCGCTCAACACAAAATCGGCGCGCGCGAGACCATGGCCGGATCCAAGTTGTAGTCGTCGCGTGGTGAGTGTTCGAACCCAAGCCCTGGGGTGGCACCCCCAGGGCTTTCGGTGTTATGAGCGCGTAATTCGCAGTTCCCCGGTGGCCCGATCCAGCGTCGGGACAACTGCAAACAGATCGACCTGGCTCGACCGCTCGATGTCCCGGTCAAACCCCAGCTCCACCAAGTTCCTCCCACCCGCACTCTCCCGCATCGTCCGCAGCCGCTCACCCGCCTCGACCCCGTGCTGACGCCAAAACTCGATAAAGATCAGCGTCTCGCGAGGGACGGTGAAGGCTTCGCAGAGACGGTCCGCGATTGCCCCCGCCACCAGTAGATCCTCCCCGGTAATCCGGTTGTTCGTCCCCGCACACAAGAGATGCACCGGGCGAGTTTCCGCTCGCAGGCTCTCCACCACTGCCGACAGATTCGCAAAGGCTGCGATCCGAAACTCGGCCGCCTGTTCCGCCCAGTGGAGGGCTCTTGTGCCGTTGGTGGTGGTGAAGACGATGGTCTTGCCGGTGACGACCTCGGGGCCATAACTGAACGGTGAGTTGTCGAGGTCGAACCCCTGGATCTTCACGCCCTGTCGCTCTCCACCGAGGAGCCGCTCCCGGGCGGGCCAGCGACTGGCCGTTTTGCGGGCCTCCTCCACCGAAGCCGCCGCCACGACCGCCCGCGCTCCTTGGGCGAGTGCATGCACGATCACCGTCGTCGCCCGCAGGACATCAATCACCACCACCACGCCCCCCGCCAAGTCAGCAGGAGCCACAGTCTCGGGCAGCGGGTGGATCACCAATTCGGGCATGGGGTTGGGGGAGTGCGTGTAGCGGTCCTGCATTGATACAATCGCTCGGCAATGCTACCCGAACATCCGCGATCGAACGAGTGATACGTGTCTGGTGAGTCATGAACGACCTGTTCGAATATCTGTTTGAAGGTCTGTTCCGCGTCGTCGGAATCTCTATCGCAGGAGAAGAAAATGAGCGGACCCAGGCGCTCGTCCTGTTTGCCCTTTGCGGGGTCTTTGGGGTGGTCGCGGGATGCTTCACTTCGGGACTGGCATCGACCGTATGGTTCGTCGTTGGATCTGTGTTTATTGTGTTATTTCTGGTGGCGTACTGGTTCGTCGAATGACGTGCCAGGGCAAAGCGACCGACACCACGCAGGCGAGTACTCCATCAAGACCAATAGGGGGAGTACTCCGCTCGGGAGGGCGAAGCTCCTGCTGAGCCGCGAGCCAGGGGACGCGTCGACTCGCCAGAGCGGCTCGGCAGGAGCCTCGCCCTCCCGACGGGCACGAACCCCCAGATCAAGCGTTGATGTGGCGAGAGAACTTCATACCGGCACCGCCACCGGGCGGGTTTGAATAAACGGTCGCTCAATCCAGGAATACGTCACCGCCGACAACAGCACCGTCAGCAGTCCCGCTCCGCCGATCAGCAGCCAGTAAGCGACTTCCGACAGGCTCCCGAGCGGGGCCAGCGTGTTCGCCCGTCGCAGCACCACATACAGCACAATCCCGTGCATCAAGTAGACGCTGTAACTGATCGTGCCCAGCCAGCGGGCGGGCTGCGAGATGAGCAGTCCCTTCAGGTCTTGACCACACGCCACAGTCACGAACAACACTCCCATGGCCAGCGATGACCCGAGGGTCTGCTTCCCGGCCCCGAAGCTCAGCAGGCCCACACAAGCGACGCACAGCAACAGACCGGGGACTCCCCGCACCCACGCGGGCACTTTCCAGCGGGACCGAATGACCGCCGTCAACATGCCGAGTGAGAAGTTGAAGCAGGCGATCCCGGCCTCGGTATTCGAGGCTGCCAGATACGCACAGACAACCGCCATGACGACCGTGGCCTTCGGCGTCGCACGCAGGGCCAGCACCGGCAGGGCCAGGTAAAAGCACCACTCGTAATACAAAGTCCAGGTCACTCCGGCGTTCAGCGGGACAGTGTGAATCTGGTTGCGCCACTGCGGAAATCCCATCAGCCCCCCGGAGACGACGCTGAGGAGGTCCGACAGCTTGTCATCCCAAGGATACGCCCGGCCCCGTTGCAGGACGGCGAACATCGACAGTGTCACCAGTCCCGCGAACACGTACATCGGCACAATCCGTCGCACCCGACCCACCCAGAGTTTCAGCGGTTCGGCGCGGTGGCCCTGGATGGCCTTGGACCAGAACAGAAATCCGGTCAGCATGAAGAACAGGGCGACGGGAGCGGGCCCCAGCCACGAGAACACCAGTGAACCCGACTCCTTCCACTTGCCAGCCTGCCAGAAGCCGCGATGGATTGCCGCATGATGCACGATCACACCCAGCGCGAGATAACCCCGCAACCCATCGAGCGTGGCGGCCCGCTGATCCCCGGTCAGCTCGCGCGGGACCAGTTCAATGACTCTGGCCAGCCAGCGCGCCGCCTGAGTCCACAGGACCAGGAGTCCCAAGGTGATCGAGATGTCGATGACCGGACCGATATTCATCACAGACTCTCGGGGAGTGGTGGGCAAGGAATCACACTGAAATTCTATGTCGGATTTTGGCCTCTTCGGAAGCGTCTCGGAGAGGGAGGTGAGAACTCGGAACCGGTTGTACCGATGGGAAGGACAAGGGGGGGAATGTGGCAGGGCATTCGCCCATGGGCGGTCCCCCCGAGGAATCTCAGTCGCGGAGCGACTGAGCGACGTAGGCGATGTCGCTCCGCGACTCGCATTCCGTGTGATACCGCCAAATGGCGAATGCACCCAATGTGGCACGACGCTCCGCGTCGTGATTCACGACGCGGAGCGTCGTGCTACAATGCAGTCCCCCGCCCTCTTCATCGAGTTCCCCCGTGCCCGCTCCTGCCCAAACCGTCTCCGTGGCCCTCGGCGATCGCAGTTATGACATCGTGATCGAGAGCGGGTGCCTGACCCGCGTAGCGGCGATCGTTGAGCCGTGGGTCACGCGGTTCGGCAGGGGCAAGCCATCGCGGACGGCGGCGATCATCTCGGACTCGAATGTGCGGCATGGAGTGTCACTGGTGTTGGCCTCACTGCAGGCAGCGGGCTGGGCGTGCGAGGTCATCGAACTCGCACCCGGCGAACCGACCAAGCGGCAGGAGGTCATCTCCTCGATCTACGACCGACTGGTCGCCATCCAGGCCGACCGCCGGACCGTCGTCTTCGCCGTCGGAGGTGGCGTGATCGGCGATGCGGCCGGGTTCGCGGCCGCCACGTACAACCGAGGGTTGCCGTTCATTCAGTGTCCGACCACGCTGCTGGCCGATGTGGACAGCTCGGTCGGGGGCAAGGTGGGGATCAATCACCCGCAAGCGAAAAACCTCATCGGGGCGTTTCATCAGCCGCTGGGAGTGGTCATCGATACGGCCATGCTCGACACGCTCCCCGATCGCGAGTACCGCGCCGGGTTGGCCGAGGTCGTGAAGTACGGCGTGATCCTCGATGCCGAGTTCTTCACCTGGCTGGAGGAGCATGTCTCACAGATCAACGCCCGCGATCCGGTCGCTTTGCAGTACGCCATTGCTCGCAGCTGCCGCCTCAAGGCCGATGTCGTCGAGCATGACGAGTACGAGCGGACTGGCCTGCGGGCGGTCCTGAATTACGGACATACGTTCGCCCACGCGTTCGAGGCCCTCAGCGGGTACGGCGAGCTGCTGCATGGAGAAGCGGTCGCCATCGGGATGGTCTACGCCTGCCGCCTCGCCGAGCAACTCGGGCGGATCGATGCGGCGATGACTCAGCGGCAGGTGCGACTGCTGGAGGCCCTGCACATGCCGACGAAACTGCCGAGGGGATCACGCTGGTCGAGCGATGAGGTGATCTCGCGGATGCGTCTCGATAAGAAGTCCGAAGCCGGGAAGCTGCGGTTCGTGCTGCCGACGCGGATGGGTCATGTGGAGTTGGTGGACGGGGTGGATGAGGCGGCCGTGCGTCGGGTGCTGGCGGTGGCTTAATGGCGAGCCGGGCGGCGTCAGCCCCCGGACCTTTCCGTGAGCGGGTTCTCGTACGCAGAGTCCGGGTGCTGACGCACTCCGGCTCGCCCCGGTCTATTCACCCAACGAACACGGGGGACTCACGTCCCCCGCTCGCTGGTCGATCTCGATGGATCGCCGCACTACTTGAGAGCGGCCATCACCTGCTCGGTGATCATCTTCACGAGTGTCTCCATGTCGATGTTGCCCGCCCCGGTTGCGGCCCCGCCCTCATACGCGGGCTTCTGCAGGTAGCCGGGAAACTGCGGTGGCGGTTCGAAGGCGGCGACCCTGGGGGCGGTCCCTTCCTTGTACCCGTCGCGGAAGGACGTGTTACCGCACAGGTCGCAGTCCTCGTTGTGGAACCGCGGGTCGTCGAAGCCCAGACGCTTCTTGAGATCAAGCAGTTCGCGCGACTTCTTCTCGTTCAGATACGTGATCCCGCCCAGCTGTTGCGAGAGGATCAGAATGCGGCAGTAGGCGTCGAGGATTTCGGTCTTCCAGTACGCCTCTTCGAGGTCTTTGCCGAACGACACCGTGCCATGATTGGCGAGGATGATCGTGTTCGACGACTTGAGGAACGGAACGACCGTTTCGGCGAACGACTGGGCTCCCGGGGTCTCGTACGGAGCGAGCGGCACCTCGCCCATGAAGACCTCGATCTCGGGCAGCACGCACTGCGGGATCGCTTCACGGGTCACTGCGAACGCGGTGGCGTGAGGCGGGTGGCAATGGACCACAGCCTTCACGTCCGGACGGTGCTTCATGATGGTCAGGTGCAGCAGAATCTCGCTGGTCCGCTTGCGTTTTCCGGCGAGTTGGTTGCCATCCAAGTCGACCATGCAGATGTCATCGGGCGTCATGAACCCCTTGCAGATGTACGTCGGGGAGCAGAGAACTTCGTTCTCGCCGACGCGGTACGAGATGTTCCCGTCGTTGGCAGCGGCGAAGCCCTTATTGTAGACCCGGCGACCGATCTCGCAGATCTGTTCCTTGATGCGGGGGTTGTTGAAGAGCGGGTGGTAGGACATGGGCAGTTCGCGTTCCGGAATGAGGGTTTGTGAGTGTTTGATCGGCTGTTCGGGTGGGAGAGCTACGGAGTTTTCGGAGCATCCAGCACAGACTTCCAGCGTGCGGGAACACCCCGCCACGCTTCGTCGTAAGTGTCTTGGAGGGGGAGGTTGATGTAGTCTTCCGAGGTCAGGAAGAGCGGCATGACCGGCAGGTTCTGCCCCACGGCGGTGAGTTCACCGAAGGCTGTCGGGTGGCCCTCTCCGTGGAGGCGCTTCACACGGTAAGAAGTGATTCCCAGAGGTTCGTGATCTGTCACGCAACATGCCACATCGTTGAAGCGAGTCCAAAAAGCATGGTGCGTCCCATAAGGATTGCACGGACCGGGAGGATGAAGATCAATGATGAGGTTCTGATATCCCTCCTGGACACTCTCTGTCAGCCGATCGAGTATCTTCTTGAAGATGAACTTCAGTTTCTGATTTGCAGGAGTCATGACTTCCACGAAACCCACTCGCTCGTCTCCGTCGCGACGAAAAATGTCGACGCGGTCGAGATATCGAGTCCGCCACGCAGCCGTAGCACCTTCCACGTAACGGATCTTCGGAGGATTCGTGTGGACTGACAACAACCCCGGATGATCCGAACTCACTACGATCGGAGCTTCAGCTTTAGTTTCTCCGTCGCTTGATGACCAGAAGGACCGTTTCTGAACCATGCTGTAATACGCAGGCGGTAGATGGGATTGATTCAGCTTCGCACTGATCGCTGCTAGCCAACTGAGGCGAAAGCTCGCAAACTCGCTAATTCCAACTCGCGTCCAATCATGCACCGGCATGGCGTCCCTCCAGATTGATGGAATCGAGGATCGCCGCATTATACGCATCGACCGGCTTGGTGTCGGGATGAAATGGAGCCGCCGCTTCGGCCGACTCGCTCAGCGCCACAAAACTCCCCTCGCCGGTTCCGAGGGAATCGAACATCACCAGCGGTTCACCCCGACCCGCCTCGTCCCCCGCCAGCCCTTCGCGGGTCAGCGGGACGACCAGCTTGTACGACGCCCCCTTCAACGAGGGATGGCTTCTCACCAGTGTCACTTTGCCGATCACTTGGGCGATTCGCATGGCTATTTCGCCCCCGTAAAAGCGGTGATCGTGTTCTTGAGTTCGAAGTAGCTGCGGTGGGTGGGGTCGATGGCGATGACGTTGAGTCGCAGTTGCTCACGAGCGGCTTTGACCTCCGCGGGACTTCCGACCGGGACAGCGCGAACCTTGTCGTTGCGATTGGCCCGACACGCGGCGCGGAAGTGCTGTTTCGAGAGGATGACCACGCCGCTCGACTCGCCACGGCAGATGGCACTGATCGCCAGCGCGGCGGCATCATCGGGGCAGCCGAGAATCTCACGGCTCCAACCGGCTCCGAGTTCGCCCGTGAGGCGAGCCACAGCGGGGGTACTCGTGACGGTGATCAGCTTCCACGAGGTGATCGCCGCATCGCCCTTGGCCGGTCCGGCCTTCGCCCCGGCGGCACTGGCCCGAATCAGTTGAGCCTGGCTGACCTTGAGGAAGTCATGCGCGGTCGGAGTCAGGATCGCCTTGTCCGGGATCACGATCTGCGTGGCCCCCTTCGCCTTCTCCGCCAGGAGATCGCCGGTGATGACGCGGTCGGAGAGATAAGTGACGAGAGAGGAGAGAGGAGAGCCAGCAGAGAGAGGAGGGACGAGAGACGAGAGACGAGAGCCAGAGGGCGTTGCTGGCTCTCGTCTCTCGTCTCTACTCTCTACTCTCTCAGCCGCCGCGCTGAGTTGCCTCAGCACGTTGGCGACGATCTGGTCTACGGCGGTCGAGTCGAGCATGGAGGGAGGGTGAGTGGTGAGTGGTGAGAGATGAGTAGCCACCTTCGCCAGAAGGTGGGCTGAGGCGTTCGGCGTTCGAGGTGGCCAACAGACTTCCGAAGTCTCCGAAGACTTCGGAAGTCTGTCCCGTTCGTCGGACACGGGTTCTGGCAATCCACGTTCTGGCGAACGTAGCTACTCCGACTCAATCGGCGATTCCAATCACAGCGAACCGGACAGGGGTATCGACGCGGCCCATGAAGTCTCGAATGGCGGCTCCGTCGGCAGTGATCATCACCCGGTCCCCCATCGAGCTGCCGAGGTGGTCGATCGCAATCTGCGGGTCGCCATCGTCACCCCCGGCCAGGTCAAGCGGCTGCACGATCAGGAGCCGCCAGCCGTTGAGGGCCGGATGCTTGATCGTGGCGTTGGTGCGACCGATGACAGAGGCCAGTTGCATGGGGAAAGAAGAGAGAGGAGAGACAAGAGAAGAGAGCCAGACACGGACTCGTCGTTATCTTCGTCCCACCAGGTTGGTTCGGAGTCCGCTCAACATTCGGGCGACTTCGTCGGCCAGAGTGAGTGCGGTGTGGAAATGTTCCTCGGAACAGAAGTTCCGGCGTCGGGCGATGTGCAGTTGAGTGACGGTCTCCATCAGTGAGCCGTAGGCGATTTCGACGAATCGAGCAAAGTCGACATCAGAACTGCGGCTGTTGCCTTCGGCAATGTTGGACGGGAAGAAACTGCTGCTCGTTGAATCTGTCGAGCCAACCCGTAATTCTCGCGAGCCGGGAAAGCCTCGCTGATGGTGTAGATCAGGTCCACATATTCGATGGCTCGCTGCCAGACCGTCAGCTTCTCGAACTGGAACAATCCGTCCTCCCTTCTGGCTCTCGTCTCTCGTCTCTCCTCTCTCGTCTGTCTTCACACGATCCTCAGATCATCCACCATACAGCAGCGTCGCACGCGGCAGAACGTGAGCGGGTTGGTGACCCCCTCACCGGTCGGCGTGGCCACGCTGAACGACAGATAACCTTCCCCGCCCAGTCCCAGCCCGGCGGGCGACGCCCCGTTCTTGATGAACAAGGTGGTGTCCATCGCCTGGGCCATGATGCTCATGTTGCGGACGTTGCGGGAGTGGATGATCGCCGTGTGCCGGAACCCGTGTTCGAACTCGACAGCCAGGTCGACAGCGTGCTGGAAGTTCTTGGCCCGCACGAACGGGACGAAGGGCATCATCTGCTCTTCGGGAACGAACGGGTTGTTCGTGTCGGTCTCACCGTACAGCAACTGCGTTCCAGCGGGGACACGCAAGCCAATCTTCTCGGCCAGCACAGCCGGGTCTTTGCCGACCAGATCGCGATTGAGAACCCAGTGATCGCCGGGCTTCGGTGGCGGCGAGAAGGCGACCTTGGTCAGGGCCTCGACCTGCTGCGCATTCAGCCGGTAGGCCCCGTGTCGGCCCATCGCTTCCATCAGGGCGTCGAAGATCGGCAGCACGGCAAAGACTTCCTTCTCCCCGATGCAGAGCAGGTTATTGTCGAACGCTGCCCCGGCGACGATGCAGCGGGCGGCGTTGTCGATGTCAGCTGTCTCGTCGACGACGACCGGCGGGTTGCCGGGTCCGGCGACGACGGCCTTCTTGCGGCTGGCCATTGCGGCCCGGGCCACTGCCGGTCCGCCGGTGACGCACAACATTTTGACGCCCCGATGCTGGAAGATCGCGTCGGCGGTTTCGAGTGTTGGCTTCTCGATGATCGTGACGATGTTCTCGATCCCGATCGCCTCGGCGAACAGCTTGTTGAACCGCCGCACTCCTTCGCAGGCAATACGGGCCCCACTCGGGTGCGGGTTCACGACCATCGTGTTCCCACCCGCGACCATGTTGACGATGTTCCCGGCCAGCGTGGGCAGCGAGTGCGTCACCGGGGTGATCGCCCCGATGACCCCGAACGGAGCGTACTCCTCGACGGTCAACCCGTGGTCGCCGCTGAAGACGTTCGACTTCATGTACTCCGTGCCAGGCACCAGCTTGATGATCTTCAGCTTCTCGATCTTGTGATCGAGCCGGCCGATCCGGGTCTCTTCGAGTTCAAGTTTGCCCCACGAATCCGCGTTGGAGTCGGCCATCGCCTTGACGATCTCAACCATCTTCGAGCGCGCGGCGACACCCGCCTTCTGGAGTTGCAGGAACGATTCATGCGCGGCGGCGCAGGCTTCGTTGGCGTCCGTAAACACGCCGAACTTGCCGCGCAGGCCGGGCGCCGCCGCGTGGCTTTTGCCATTGCAACCGCAGTCCGCCTTCGGCGCGGGAGCCGGGGCGGAATTTTTCGGTGCCGACACGCCGCCGAGGCGGCCCAGCACTTCGCTCACAATCTCACGGATTACAGTCTGATTGACGGCGCTCATTGTCTTGTTTCCTCACGCTTTCGCGCTGTAAATTTGTTTCCCCAGCACGTCCACCGAATCGACGATGCCGATGATGACCGCATCGACGGGGGCGTCCTTCATCCCGCCGGCGAGGCGGGCGCTGCTGCCCTGGCAGAACAGCACCAGTTCGCCAATGCCGGCGCCGAGCGAGTCCACGGCGACAATGGTGTTCGCCCCGGGGCGGAGCTTCGTGGCATCCTTGTCGTCCACCAACTGCGGGCGAAGCAGGAGCAGCTTGCGGCCGTTCATGCTGGGCTCTT
>JAYWFM010000401.1:0-3425 GCA_043778825.1 Planctomycetota bacterium
CCGCGCGGGAGAGAACTCGGGACGCATTTCGCCAATTTCGACTTCGTAGATCGCCTTGTTATTGAGGACGGTATCCCACAGCGTCAGGCGTCCCCCGCCCGCCGTCAGCAAGGTAAACCCATCCAGGAATTCCGCGTATCCCACCCGCTGCTCCGGTCCGGGAGCCACATCGTGGTAGGGATTCAGATTCCCCTGGTTCGAGCCATCCCGCACGGCCCAGATGTCCAACCGGTCCAACCCGTTGGCGGTCTGGGTACAGACCCGCGTGCCGTCCGGACTGACACTCATCAGGAGCGACAGGGGTGGGAGCGGAACGCTCTTTTGCCGGTCCCCATTCTTGAGATCGAGGGGCTCCAGCCAGAACCGCGTGCCCGGCTCCGAAGTGAGCAGCCCCTCATCGTTCACGACCAGCGGGTGGCTGGTGTACATCACAAAGCCGATGCCGCTGGGCGATTGAGACAGGCAACCCATGTAGATCTCGCCCTGCGGGATTTCGGCCCCGCGAGCTGTGGCTTTGACCGGAACGGGCGACTTGCCCAGCTTGACGCTCCAGTCGACCTCCGCGAGCTCCACTTTGGCGACGGCGGTCCGGTCGACCGGCTTCGCGGCCGCGACCGGAGTCGCGGGGACGGGCGTGCCGGGGCCCACCACGGCGGGAGTCGCACTCTCGGCTGTGATGACCGCCGACAGATCGGTGGAGACCAGCACCCCGTCGGCGGAGCCTGCCACGTGATCCGGGCTGACCACGCGCACGGGATAGATCGGTTGGGATTCCAGTTCCACCAGTGCCTGGCCCTCGCGGGCGTCATACACCACTTTGCCTCCGATGAGGAGATGACGATGATCGGGAAACCACTCCAGGTGGCCCCCCTGGTATTCCTTCCTCGGCTTGATCTGCTCGACGTGATCGGTCAGATCGAACTGTCCCGAAGAGTCCCCGGTCTGCACCTGCCACACCCGCAATTGAGGAGCGTCTCCGCCCTGCAGCACCGCCAACTGCTTCCCGTCGATTGAGAACGCGACGCCCAGGCACTCCGCCTGGCCCGCGAGCGAAACGGTCGCTGCCTGTGTCCCCGAGTCGAGATCGGTGATCGTCAACCCGGCGGTTTTGCCCAGCCGCGTCACCGCCACGAAGTACCGACCGCCGGGACTCAGAGCCCAGCCGTCGTCCGCTTTCCAGGCCCCCAGCTTCACGACCGCTTTCGGCTTGAAGCCGGGAACGGAGTAAATGTGCAACTCTTTATTGTCTTCGAAAATCAGCCGCGTCTTCCCTGCGAAGGCGACCAGCTTCGTCGTGTTCCCGCTGAGCTTGATCGGGTCCAAGGGCTTGTTCTGCGACACACCGAAGATCGAGATGGCGTCGGCCCATTGGGGCTTTCCGGCCAGATACTTGCCGTCGGGGCTGAGGGCCTGCCCCTTGCTGCTGAGTTCCAGATTGCGCACCTGCCCGATCTTTTTCTTCTCAATCAGGTTCCACACCTCGCGAAACTGCTTCTTCTCATCGTTCAGTCCGAGGGCTACGAACGGGCTGGGAGTCACCGGGTACAGGACGCGCAGGCGGGTCGACTCCATGAAATCGGGACCGATCGCCCCCAGAGCGGGCATCTTCAAATTCAGCTTCGATCCCGCGGCGGCGAAACTTCCGGCGGGTGCCGGATCGAGCGCCAGGACCAAGGTGATTTTCTCAGCGGGGGCCACGGGGGGCTTCTCCGCCTGGATGACGGGCTTGACCGGGGGCTTGACCGGGGGCGTGGTCGTCCCGGGCGTGGTCTTCGTCGGGCCGCCCGCTGCGCCAGCGGGCACGGGCTTCGTGGTCCCCGGAACTTTCGTAGCCCCCGGAACCCCGGGGTTCGTCCCCGCCACAGCGGAGTGCATGGGCTTGGTCGGATCGACGGGGGCTGGCTGGGGCGTCGTCGTCCCTGGCTTCGGAGGTGTCTGAGTGCCGAACGGATTCGCAGCTGTCTTGGGAGCCGGGCCTCCAAAGGGATTCGCCGGGGTCGTCGTGGGAGGCGGAGCGGATGCCGGAGGAGCAGTGTACTCGGGGGCGGAAGATGCGCCGCTTCCCCCCGCCGCATAGGGATTGGCGGGCGGCGGTGTCGGAGCACTCCCCTCGCATCCCATCAGCCCACTGAGGACGCAAACCGCAACGAGGCTCAACCTGCAGGCGTTTCGGGACAGCATGGCCCTCTCCCAGTCTTCGAGGTAGATCGTCAGACAACAGTCAGTTTAGGCAGTTTCAGGAGACCTTCAAGTCTGACGCGGTTTCCTGACACTGGGTACGTCGCATCTGTGCAAGAAGTTCGTGGTTTCTTTGCAAGAACAGCTCTCCCCAGTGATAACTGTCCAGCAAACCTTCCACGGGACGCCCCATCTGGCACAGCGCGGCGTACAGGGCCTCAATCGTGGCCAGACCTTCCGCCGGGTCTTCAAACACCCGCGACTGACGGGGATACGCCGTCTGCCACGGTCCCAGACTCCGCACGGGGACATCCGCGTAAGACTTCTCCATCTTCGCCGCCCACCGCCACGACCCATCCAGCAGCACCAGCCCCCGGTCGTAGTCCTCCGCCGAGAGCTGCGGCCCGCCCAGCCCCAGTCGCACGTACCCCTCCAGCGACTCCGCGCCACGTTTCGGGTAACGCCAGAACACAAACTGGCCGGTCTTCCGCAGCGGCTCGACCGAACACTTGCTCCGCTTCTCGGCCCGATGCACCACGATGATCGTCGGGGGAGTGGTCATGGAGGGGTGTGCATCAGAAAAGTAGGGGCCGTGACTTTTGCCCCCTCTCCCCACTGGAGACACGACTTTCGGGGAGGACATGGCTGTGGGGAGAGGGCCGGGGTGAGGGGCGAAAGGTTCCCGCGTGGCCCCCTCACCCCAGCCCTCTCCCCCGCAGTGACACTTGTTCCGAAAGCCGAGTCGAGCGCGGGGGAGAGGGGGCAGGAGTTGGCAACCAGCCTGCTTTTCAGACGCACATACGTCATCAAGGGCGTCATGGCAGCGACTTCAGCTTGGTGATCTCGGCGTGCAATGCGGCAATCTCCTTCTCCAGCCGGGGCACATCCGCCGGATCGTCCGGCTGCGCCTTGGCCCCGGCGAGTTGCTGCTGAAGATTGGTGATCTTCTTCTTCGCGACCTCGATTTGCTTCTGGACCTTTTTGTTCATGACGAGTGACTCTCTGGGGGGTGGCCGGTTGATTCGAGATGATAACACGATTCGCGAATCGAAGTGATTCCAAAGGCCCGCTGAATTGACGAACACCCCCAGAGCGGCAACAGTGACCTTGCCCCATCGCGATTCCGCACGCGCCACGCCGTGGCAGATTCCGTGAGCGGCTCGGCGCTAGCCGCCGGTTCCCCTGAGCGTTGTCCCACCAGAACACGGTTCACAGACAGACAACGGTGAGGGGAACCGGCGGCTAGC
>JAYWFM010000402.1:0-8116 GCA_043778825.1 Planctomycetota bacterium
GGCTCGCCTATTCTGGGGGTCAGCTGAGCGCACCAGATTCGCTTTCTCCCCGCAAACCCAAGCCCCCCAACTTCCGCCCGTTTCACCAGGCCACCCCGACCCTCTCCCCCGCAGTGATGTCGGTTCGCTTGGCAGAGTCGCTCGCGGGGGAGAGGGGGCAGAATCTGGCCGCTCGCCTGCATATCTGATGTGCACACACCGCCCGAAGATCGCGTGTCCGCTTTATCTCCATTTCGCGACTCATTCACAACTCCTTCACATTCCCCGACGACAATGCCCCCGCAAGATAGATCTCTCGCAGGGGGTGAGAGACAGTTCTGTTTCCCCAATGGGATGGAAGAGTCAACATGGTCATGTCACGTCGTCGTGGATTTACGCTGATTGAACTGCTGGTCGTGATCGCGATCATTGCAGTCCTGATCGCACTGCTGCTGCCCGCGGTGCAGCAGGCTCGTGAGGCGGCCCGCCGCAGCACCTGCAAGAACAACCTCAAGCAACTGGGTCTGGCCTGTCACAACTACGAAGAGACCAACCGCAAGTTCCCGTCGTCGGGTGAATTCACGAATCGCAGCGTGACCCCGTACGTCCGGTCGTTCACACCGACTTCGACGTTCACCCAGTTGCTGCCGTTCGCGGATCAGTCGGTGATCTACAACCAGTTCAACTTCGGCCAGCACTACACCGAGGGCTTCACCTCGACCACCGTCAAGGTGCGGAATGCGACCGCCGCTTCCGCGATCGTCGCCAGCTTCCTCTGCCCGTCGAATGCCTACACGACTCCCGATTCGCTCGGTTTCGGCGGCACGGACTACATGCCCGTGGCCTACACCGACATCGACCCGGCGACGGGTCTGCGGGCCAAGCTGGTTGCTGGCGTGGATGCCGACTCCTGCCTGGGGAACTATAACAAGATCGCGAACACGACCGATGGTCTGACGAACACGGTCATGATCATCGAAGATGCGGGCAAGCCTGCGGACATTACCGGCAGCTACGTGGCCGGTGTCGTGAATGGTGGAACCCAGCCTGGCGTGACGAGCGCTGCACTGTTCACCGCCCCGGGCGTGGGGGGAGGCACCCAGACGTGCCCGAACCGTTGGGCCGATCCGGACTCCGGCTCGGGTGTCTCGGGTGCCAATGCCAACCGCTCGACGGTCATCAACCAGAACAAGTCACCTGCCGGTGGACCTGGGACCTGCCCGTGGACGACCAACAACTGCGGCCCGAACGACGAGCCGTTCAGCTTCCACACGGGTGGCTGCCACGCTCTGCTCGGTGACGGCAGCGTGCGGTTCCTGTCGGAAAACCTGGACACGCACGTCGTGCGTCGCCTGATGTCTCGTGCCGATGGCGAGCAAGTCGGTGAGTTCTAACCCAACCGGTCGGGCTTGTGCCTGACCGCTGGATGAATCTGAAATGCACAAACCCTCATCGGATACGGCGAGGGTTTGTTGTTGTAGAACGGAATTTATTCCGTTCATCGGTCGCCGAACAGAACGGAATGAATTCCGTTCTACACCGCAGGGGCGTCGTTGATGACGGTGCAGGGGATCTTGCGGTTGATCCGCTTCATCAGTGAGGTGAGTACGCGGCCCGGACCGATCTCGTAGAACTCGTCGATCCCGGCAGCCAGCATCGCATTGATATCGTCTTCCCAGCGCACGGGGTTCAAGACTTGACGGACCAGAATGTCGCGAATCTCAGCGGCGTCCGAGTGGCTCTGCACGTCGACATTCGAGAGGACCGGAATGCGCGGCGGTTGAATCGACACACCTGCCAGAGCTGCGGCCAACCGCTCATCCGCGGGCTTCATGATCGACGTATGAAACGCCCCGGCCACCGAGAGTCGCACCACCTTGGCATTCGCGGCCTCGGCCAGTTCCACCGCCCGATTGACTCCGGCCTGGGTGCCCGAAACGACCAGATTGCCGGGGCACAGGTAGTTCGCAATCTGCACCGGACCGGCCTCAGCTGTGGCCTGCGCGCAGATTTTCTGGACCTGCTCGGGCGGGATCATCAGGATGCTGGCCATGCCGGACGGTGTGGCATCGGCAGCTGCCTGCATCGCCGCGCCGCGCTGCTGCACGACGCGGAGTCCATCCTCGAAGGTCAGCGCTCCGGCGAACACGAGCGCGGTGTATTCCCCGAGGCTCAATCCCGCCGTCATCTCGCACCGCCCCGGCAGGTCCGGCATCTCGGCCTTCACCTTTTCGAGGCAGGCCAGGCTGGTCACAAAGATCGCCGGCTGACTGATGGCAGTCGAGTCGAGCTTCTCCGCTGGACCGTTCGCGCAAACGGCAGCCAGGTCGTAACCCAGAATCTCGCTCGCCCGTGCGAACAACGCCGCAGCCGCCGGGTACTGCGAGGCCACCTGCTGCCCCATGCCGATGTGCTGGGCCCCTTGACCGGGGAAGAGGAATGCGATGCGTGACATGGGGGGGATCGTTGAGGGTTGAGCGGCCAGACTTCGGAAGTCTTCGCGGTGAGGAGATCCCCGGTTAGCCCCGATGTCGAAGACGAGGGCGGGACCGAAATCACGCCAGCGGCATTGGGGCTCAACCTCTGGCTGAAAGCTGATGGCTGACCGCTGACGGCTTTCTCACCCCCACGCGCCGACGATCTCGGTAATCTTCTCGTTGACCTTGCGTTCGTGGATCGTGCGGGTGGTCTTGAGGGCGTTGCGGATGGCCCGCGAGTCGCTGGAGCCGTGGCAGATCATGCAGATACCGTCCACTCCCAGCAGAGGAGCCCCGCCGGTTTCGTTGTACTCGAACCGCGCATGAAGGGCGTGAAAGGCCTTGGTGGCCTGGAGGCGTTCGGTGTCGAGCGACTTGAGCACTTCGGAGGCTGTCACCTTCATCAGCATGCTGGCCATGCCTTCGCTGACCTTCAGCACGACATTGCCCACGAACCCCTCACAGATGACGACATCCGCCTCACCCAGGTACAGCCCCCGCCCTTCGACGTTGCCGATATACCGGCCGGGACACGGTTGCTTCACGAGGAGTGCATGGGTCTCCAGAACCAGTTCGGTCCCCTTGCCCTCCTCGCTGCCGATATTCATCAGGCCCACGCGCGGGTGACTGACACCCAAAATTGCCTGGGCATAGATCGCCCCCATTGCCGCATACTGGTGCAGGTGTTCCGGCTTGGCCCCCGGATTCGCCCCGACATCCATCAGGACGGCTTGCCCCGAGATCGTCGGCAGCACGACCGCGATTCCGGGTCGCTTGATCCCCTTCAGGAAGAGCCGCGTCCGCAGCCCCGAGGCGACTACTCCGCCGGTATGCCCCGCGCTGACGATGGCGTCGACTTCCTTCGAGGCCATCAACTTCCAGCAGGTCACGATCGAGCAGTCTGGCTTTTTGCGGAGGGCCTCCATCGGCTTATCATCCATCTCGATGAAGTCTGCCGCGTGGACAACCGTCAGTCGCTCTCCCGAATACCCCGAATCCGTGAGCTGTTTGTCCAGCAGTTCGCGCTGCCCCACCAGTTGGATTTCCAGCCGGGGATCCTGTTGCAGGGCCTCAATGGCTCCCGCGATGTTGATGCCGGGCGCGAAGTCGCCACCCATCGCGTCTAACGCGATCCGCATGTGCCGTGTCCGTCCAGAGGGGAGAAGGAACAGGAACGGGCGAGGTTACTCACCCTGTTGCGGAATCATCAGCCGACCGTGGTAATACCCACAGTTCGGGCAGATCACATGCGACGGAACTGCCGTCCCGCACTTGGAGCAGAACTGCAACTTGAGCGGATGCACCGCATCGTGCGACCGCCGCATGTTGCGACGGGACTTGGATTGACGCTTCTTGGGAACGGCCATGACGACAGCCTAACTCTTTGTGTCTGTGTGACTTTCCGCGATCGAATGCCGTTGCGATCGCTCCTCATCCCGGAATGGCTCCGGTCTAGGATCGGGTATGGTACGGGGAGAAATCTGAGGGGTCAAGCGAGCGCAACTCCTGTTCAGGAAAAGGGGAACGGAGGGGAACTCGGACCTTGAGGTCCGAATGGGGGGGGGCTGCCCTACTTACCCTTCCAACCGGGGTGTTTCGGCCCATCCCCCAGATACGGGTGCTGGTCGAAAAACTCATCTCCCTGGCCGTGGGATCGCGGGTCGCCCGTGGACTTCAGCTCCTTCGCCAACTGGTCCGCCAGCTTCTGTTTCGCCTCGGCATGACGCGGATCGTCGGCCACGTTCGACATCTGTTCCGGATCGAGTTCCAGGTCGTAGAGTTCCTCGGCCGGGCGTTTGGCGAAGGCGAGGTCGTAGGCCCTTTGATGCTGCGGGTCGCGGGTCCGGTTCTCGATCAGATACGTCTTGGTGGCTCCGTTGTCGGTGTCTCCGAACCAGACGCCGGGGATGGCGGAGTGTTCGTAGTCTCCAGACCCGTTGGGCCAGCGGTCGGGGCGGAGGTTGTGGATGTACAGATACCGGTCGGTGCGGATCGCGCGGCTGGGGTAGCCGCCCCTGTCGGGGGCGAGTTGAGAGGGGACGTGCCGCTCCTTCCCGGTGAGTACGTGATCGCGCGCGGGATCGATCCGACCCGACTGGTCGCTCTTCCAGAGTGGCATCAGGGATCGACCGGTCATGTCGGCGGGGACCGGGACACCGACAGCTTCCAGCAGTGTCGGGGCGACATCTTGCAGGCTGATGAAGTCGGAGGTCGTGCGGCCGCCCTTCACGACGCTCGGCCAGCGGATGACCAGCGGGACGTTGGTCCCCAGGTCGTACAGGTTGCTCTTGCCTCGCGGGAAGGCCATGCCGTGGTCGCTCGTCACGATCACGATCGTATTGTCGAGTTCGCCGCTCTGCTCCAAGGCGGCCACGGCTCGACCGACCAGGGCGTCGAACCGCTCGACCTCGAACAGGTAGTCGGCGATGTCGCTGCGGACCAATTCGGTATCGGGAAAGGCGGCGGGGACTTGGACCTTCGCGGGGTCGAACCCGGCCTGCTTACCGGTCCCTTCGTCGAAAGGCCGATGTGGGTCGGTGGAGCCGAGCCAGAAGCAGAACGGCTGGCCCGCGGGTCGCTTTGCCAGGAACGTGTCGAAGTCCGCGAACCGCTGCCCGGCGATGGGCCGCAGCGGCGTCTGGGTCCGCCCCGGTCCCCAGCCCTTGCTCGTCACGCCGCAGACGTATCCGCTGGCTGCGAGGATCTCCGGGTACGACCGGAACTTGTCCGGGAAGACACAGTGCAGATTCGCCCCCGCCTCGAGCCGCCAATGCCACTGCCCGGTCAGAATCGCCCCGCGCGAGGGAGTACAACTCGGCGACGTGCAGTACGCCCGCTCACAGAGCAGACCCTCGCGAGCCATCCGGTCAAACGTCGGCGTGCGCGCCTCGGGAGTGCCGTAAGCCCCGGCATGTCGGCCCCAGTCGTCGGCGATCGCGAACAGGATGTTGGGGGTTTTCGGTTCAGCGGAAGAGGCTGTTGCGGGGAACAGCAGACAAACGGCCAGCGCCAACAGCAGACAGCATTCCCATCCCGGAGGGATGACAGAAATTAGCCGGTGGTTGAGCGCAGCGACACCACCGGGAAGAGCGACCCCGTGATCGTTCTTGCATCCTGGAGGGATGCCAGAGGGGTTTGAGGGGCGGCATGTGCGGCGGGAGGGCGACGCTCCTGCGGAGCCGCGAGCCAGTGTCAACGTCGTCTGGCCCCAGCGGCTCGGCAGGAGCCTCGCCCTCCCGGACGAACTGAATTCACTGGCAGGCTCCTCTGCCATCCCTACCGGGATGGGGGGATTGGGAGGTGCCTCATCCGGTGGTGTCGCTGCGCTCAACCACCGGCTAATTTCTATGACCCCTGCCGGGGTCGAGAGCAGCGCACCCTGATCGCTCGTCATCGAACTCATGGTCTCTTCCCTCAATCCAGAAACACCCATTCCAAGAACGTCGCCGCCTGCCCGGCGGGCTGCCCCTGCTCATCGACGACGTTCCACACCGTCGCGCGGTCAATGCGAAACCGGCGACCGGTCGAGGAGATGCGAATCCCCTTGTAGTCGTCGATGTACCCCTTCCGCCGAGTCTCCGACAGCATCCGCTCCCGCTCGTCGCGGTGCATCGGCTCAGCGGTCAGCCGCGAGGGAGTCTCCAGGAACTGCTCCAGCGGCATCGCCCACAACAGCAGCGCGATCGCATTCGCCGAGTTGAGGATCGGGTCGGCCTGCGTGGCGTGCGAGACGACCACGAAGGGAGCCTCAAACAGCCGCTGAGCCTGTTCCTCCAGTGTCCCCGCGCGGTCGATCAACTCGCTGCCGACCCAGCGGGCATAGGAGTTCAACAGGCGTTGGATCTGCCGCTGCCAGTCGGGGTCGAGCCAAGGGTGATGGAGGTCCATGAGATCAGTAATGAGTGGTTTTGCAGTTGCGGAATCCGAACTGGGGAGGGCAAACCTCCAGCGGGAGGGCGAAGCTCCTGCTGAGCCGCGAGCCACGGGCGGCGATTTCTCCGAAATCGCCCTCGTAGGCGATGTCGCTCCGCGACTCGCATTCCGCATGAGGAAAGACCGACTCACGCGGGGTGTCCCGAGGTCCGAACGGTGTCTGGCGGGAGGAGTCTCAGTCGCGGAGCGACGTGAGCTACGGACCACGGGCACATCAGAAACGTGCCCCACGATGATCGCAATCGTGTTCACAGCACTGGCCTCGCCCTCCCGGCGGGGGCCACTCCAAGAAGAGCGATGACGAGGCCCTACTTTGGCTTCGCTTCCTTCGAGGTCGGTGTGGCTGCCGGAGCCTGTGTCGCCGGAGCCACCGGCAACGGGTTCGGTGTCCCGCCGAAAATCTTCTCGACCTTGGCATCGGCGGACACCCTGAACAGCCCATTCGCCCTGGAATCGCAGACGATGAAGTCGGCTCCCTGTTGCCGAATCCCGATCGGGTTCTGGAACGGCTCCCCGCTGACCCATTTCTCCGGCTTGCCGCCGGGGGCGATCTTCCACACCGCTTTGGCATAGCCATCGGTGACGTAGGCCGTGCCCTCGGTCGTCACGCAGACCTGATGCGGGAACTCGAACACGAGATCATCCACGACCTTTTCCGACTTGCCCTCTCCCGTGAACTTTTGCAGCTGGGGTTTCAGCGACGACAAGACCCAGAGGGATCCCTTGTCGTCGACGAACAGCCCGCGACAGCCGCCGATGACCGCGAACTCGGTCGGCTGTTGTGTGACCGGCAGCCCGGCGACGGGGAACTTCCAGATGCGTTGCAGTTCCAGGTCGGTCACGTACACGGTGTCATCGACGACGGCAATGGCGGTCGGAATCCCGATCGACCCGTTGGTGAGGGCCTTGACCTCGCCCGTCGGGGAGACCGAGTACACCTCGCGCGTGGCCGAGTCGCCCGCGTACAGCGTCCCATCGGCGGCGACATGCACGCACCGCACCGCATTCATCGGCGTGCGGTACTGCTTCTTGCCTTGATACAGAATCGTGTTCTGCCCGTCCTTCAGCTTCCAAATCCCCGGCAGCTTGCGGTCGGCAATGTAGTATGTTCCGTCCGCGCTGACGGCGGCGTCGAGGGGGTACTGCCAGGTGGTCGGATCTGTAGCAGTCGTGGCTGCAAAAGTGGTCGCAGGTGCATCTTGAGCGAAGGTCAGAACCTGCCCCAGAAGTCCAAGCGCGAGCGACAACAGAAACAGTCGAGTCATGGAAGGAATGTCCAACAAAGAAGGGAGCCGGTGGATGGGACAGCATCGCCCTACTCACCGCCCCACCATACTACCTACTCACGTCTGGTAATTGCGAATGCTGCGCAGGCTTTCGGTGGCCGCAATCCTTCCCGACCCCAACGGGGTCTCGCCCCGTAGCCCAGGGTTGCTCGCCGCGAGCTACCCTGAGTCACAATTCACGCGAGAGACCCAACCCCAACGGGCAACGCCGTGAAGGATTCCCGCAAGGCGTTTTCCAAGGTTCTGCTCCCTCTCCCCCACAATCGGCGCTGCTTTCGGGGTGGACTCCACTGTGGGGGAGAGGGCCGGGGTGAGGGGGCCGGAGCGGGCGAGATGGCCCCCTCACCCCCACCCTCTCCCCCGCAACACGCACAGGGCAAAAGACACATCAATCGCGGGGGAGAGGGGGCCGGAAACGTGCTGGCTACCTTGTCGACGTGA
>JAYWFM010000403.1:0-3421 GCA_043778825.1 Planctomycetota bacterium
CGCCCGGCTCGCCTATTCTGGGGGTCAGCTGAGCGCAACAGATTCGCTTTCTCCCCGCAAACCCAAGCCCCCCAACTTCCGCCCGTTTCACCAGGCCACAGTGGAGCCCTCTCCGAACGCAGTGCCGATTGTGGGGGAGAGGGGGCAGACAGGACAGACTACCGCCAATGGGTGAATGCACCCGATTGTTGATGCGCATCATCCGCAGGTTTGATTGAACAGGCAGGGCATGTCCCCTCCCGAGTCGAGGCGATAGACTCCCGGTTCACTCCGAACCGCCTCTGTATTCGGGACGATGACGCATGACCCTGAAATCCCACGGCCTGGCCCTCTGGCTACTCCTCGTCTCGGCGACGTTCTCGTTCTCCGATGACACAGCCGAGTGGAAGGATCGCGTGGCCCGCCTGACCAAGGCCATCGAAGCCGCCCCCACGACCTTGGACCTTTACTCTCAGCGCGGCGATGCCTGGTTCTTCCTGGGCGAGTTTGCCCCCGCAGCTGCGGACTACGACAAGATGGTGGAGTTGGCCCCTTCGGAGGATGCGGGCCACTGGCGGCGGGGGATCGCGTGGTTCTATGCGGGCGAGTACGAGCAGGCCGCCGGGCAATTCGAGCGGTATCACTCGTTCGACAATGTCGACCGCGAGAACGGCATCTGGCGGTATCTCTGTCAGCGGAAAGCGTTTGGTCTGGAGAAGGCCCGCGCGGGGCTGCTCAAGTACGAGAAGGACGACCGCGAACCGTTTGGCGATGTGTATCGGTTGTTCGAGGGGAAGATCACCGCAGACGAACTGCTCGACAAGATTCGGCTCGCGAAGATATCCGATACCGAGCGGGAGAAGCGACTGTTCTACGCCGAGCTGTATGTCGGTTTGAACGAGGCGGTGGAGGGGCGAACCGATTCGGCGAAGTCGCATCTCTCCGCAGCCGCGAAGAATACGTGGGGCGAAAAGGCGGGGTATGGACCGAACTATATGTGGCAGGTGGCCAGGCTGCATGCGGAAGTGTTGGCGAAGCCAGCGCTGCCCGAGAAGGCCAAGCTGTAAGGCACATGGGGACGCTCGACACACCGCGCCGATGCCGACAAAGTCGCCGGATTCTCCGAATCCGGTGTATCGACGCCCGCCAAGCAGAACAGCCCCCATGCCAGAGCGAACCGCATGCGCCCGGTGAACGACCTCCCCGCAGTTCACCGTCGCTCCACCGGACTCGGAGAGTCCGGCGACTTTGTCGGCTTCGAAGACTTCGCCTCGCGGCGAAACGGGCGGGTGGGCGGTGGAGTCACCCGCTTTGCGAGTCGGACGAGAGGTCCGCTATGATCCCGCCTCGCACGATCCCGGGAGTTGGCTGCCGGGGGGATGTCTCGCTCGAACGCACACACTCGAAGTCTCATGGCCCGGATCAACGACAACTACCTGAAGCTGGCTGCTGGTTACCTGTTCCCCGAGATCGGGCGCCGCGTGAAGGCGTTCTGCGAGGCGAACCCCACCGCCCAGGTGATCCGCATGGGGATCGGCGATGTCACCGAGCCGCTGCCTGCTGCCAGCATCTCGGCCATGCACAAGGCCACCGACGAGATGGCCGTTCGCAGCTCGTTTCGCGGCTATGGCCCGGAGCAGGGGTACGACTTCCTGCGCGAGGCGATTGCCAAGCACGATTACCAGTCGCGCGGGTGCGAGATCTCGGCCAACGAGGTGTTCGTTTCGGACGGCTCGAAGTGCGACGTGGGCAACATCTTGGATGTCTTCGGAGCGGACAATACGATCGCGGTCCAGGACCCCGTCTACCCGGTCTATGTCGACACGAACGTAATGGTCGGTCGGACCGGCGTGGCCGACGCCAGCGGACGCTATCCGGGGTTGGTGTACCTGCCGTGTACGGCGGACAACGGGTTCACACCGGCCTTGCCGCCGGGGAAGGTCGACCTGATTTATCTCTGCTCGCCCAACAACCCGACGGGGACGGTGATGAGCCGCGAGACGCTCACGAAGTGGATCGAGTACGCCCGCTCGAACGAAGCGATCATCCTGTTCGACGCCGCGTACGAGTCGTACATCACCGACCCCGCGATTCCGCATTCGATCTACGAAATCCCCGGCGCTCGCGAGTGTGCCATCGAGTTCCGCAGCTTCAGCAAGACCGCTGGCTTCACCGGCTTGCGATGTGCCTTCACCGTGGTGCCGCAGTCGCTGATGGGCCGCACTGCCGATGGGACGTTGAAGGACGTGCATAGCCTGTGGAACCGCCGCCACTGCACGAAGTTCAACGGCGTCTCCTACCCCGTGCAGCGCGCGGCTGAGGCGATCTACTCGCCGGAGGGGTCGCAGCAGGTGAAGTCGGTCATCGCCTTCTACCTGGAAAACGCCCGGCTGCTCCGCGAGGGAATCGCCCAGGCCGGAGTGCAGGTCTTCGGCGGCGTCAACGCTCCGTACATCTGGCTCAAGACCCCGCGCGGCCTCAAGAGCTGGGAGTTCTTCGACAAGCTGCTGAACGAAGCCCACCTCGTCGGCACCCCCGGCAGCGGGTTCGGCAGTTGCGGCGAGGGGTACTTCCGGCTGAGTGCCTTCAACAGCCGCGAGAACACGATCGAGGCAGTGGGGCGGTTCCAAAAGCTGGCGTGATCGTAGCCACCTTCGCCAGAAGGTGGGCGAATTGGTGTGGACATGGTCGCGACCAAGAGACAAGCGGGGGCGTCGGGTACGCTTGGGGGCGTGATCCGGCTCCCCACGTTCTGGCGAACGTGGCTACGGGCACTTCGAATCCTCCCCCACTCTTAACGAGAAAGCCGTCCTCGGGGGACGGCTTTCGGCGTTTGAACAGTCTCACCGAGACGGGCCATTAGCCCTTCTTGGTGCCCTTCTTGATATGCGGCTTGGTCACCGACTTCTTGGCGGCCAGATCGTGGGCCTTCTTGGACTTGCCGCCCTTCGAGAACACGCTGTCCCAGTTCTTCCAAAATTCCGGGGTCGCCCCGGTGCGTACGATCGGTCCACTCATCAATTCATTCCTGTGTAGGCATTCGTCACACCCCGACAAGAACCCCCTGCCCGGCGACGACATCAGCGGGCCGCTGCCAGCGCCCCCGTCTCCCCTATATGTTGAGGTACTGTGGGGGAATGTCAAGACCGAGCGGCAAACGGGTACGGCAACGCACTGTTTCACAGTGCGTTGGTTTTCAGTCGTCGGTCGTCAGTTTTCAGTCAGAGAAGAGTTGCCCAACTTCACAAAGTGCGTTGTCAGGGCAAACGGGCCAGGGCCGTGTGTGCATCAGAAAAGTAGGCAGCTCAAAAACCAGAAGCTCCTCCCAGTCCAAGTTCTCACGGCATCCGGAGGTGAAACATCGAATGCCAGGGAAAGGCGGTATTGAAACGCAGAGGGCGCAGAGGGCGCTGAGGACGCAGAGTTCAGGAGGCATTCATTT
>JAYWFM010000404.1:0-19675 GCA_043778825.1 Planctomycetota bacterium
GGCGGCCGCCGTTCGACTGGGCCTTGACCGGCCACGCGCCCTTCATCCACGAGCACTCGTCGATGTTGTGGATGTAGAAATCGCTGTAGGCCCCACCGCCCGACCACATGAAACTGTGGAACCGCTCGATCTGATACATGAGGTCGGTCTTGTCGGCCGGCTTCGGCGGCGAGGCGAAAAATCCGATCGGGCCGTGCATCCGGTAGGCGCGCATGAGGAGGATGTCGCCGAGCTGGCCGTCTTGGATGCGTTGCGCGAGTTCGCCGCGCGACTGGCAATGGCGGCACATCAGGCCGACGCCGACCTTCAGTCCCTTGGCCATCGCCTTCTTGTTGAGTTCCAGCATCCGCGCGCTGGTCGGCCCGTCGATGGTGACCGGCTTCTCCATAAAGACATTGAGGCCCTTCTCGATGGCATACGCGAACTGCGACCAGCGGAAGGCCGCGGGGGTCGTGAGGATCACCACATCGCCGGGACTGAGGCAGTCCATGGCCTTCTTGTTGGCGTCGAAGCCGAGGAACTTCCGCTCGGTCGGCACGTCCATCTGGTCGGCACTGGGGAACTGCACCGACAGATTGTCGAAGCTGCTCTTCATCTTGTGCTCGAACACATCGGCCATGGCGACGAGCTTGGTCGGTCCATTGCCGACGGATAGCGAGTTGGCCGCCGCCCCGGTGCCGCGTCCGCCGCAGCCGACGAGCGCGACCTTGACCTTGCTGTCCTCTCCGGCGGCGAAGAGTTGCGGCGCGGTGGAGAGGACAGCTCCGACAGCGGCGACCTGAGTCGTGCTTTGCAGGAACTGCCGCCGTGAGGTGGTGTTTTCGAAGGGAGTTTGCATGGTGAGTCTCCAGAGGAACGGGATTGATGGTGAGAGGTGAGTGAAGGGCAGTCGTACTCGGCGGAGTACCCTCACGTTTTGACGAACGCGGCTCCGTCAGTCAACCGTCCGGGTTGTCCAGCAACTCTTGCAGCTTTGCGGCATGCTCCGGGATCAGCTTGGGGAGCCACGACTCATCGAGCAGGCCGACCTCGATCATGTCCTGTAGATGAACTCGATCTTTAAGTCGGTACGAATTGAACTTCATCCGCAGCAGCCCCTCGAACGAGACCACACGATATCCGCCCGCCTCGTCCGCTGGGTCGACATCCGGCGAGGGGAGCGGATACTCCTGCCGCACCTTTTCGTCGGCATACAACAAATGGACCGCATCGCGGACTTTGAGGCTTCCGGCGTCGAGAAAGCAGTCGATGCTCGCGACATGACGGTGCTTAAACCCGACGGATTCCAACGCCTCCTTGACTGCCGGGAAGTCCTCGCGTCGAATCAGGATGTCGACATCCTGCGTGTTGCGAACAGCGGCCTGATCCACGCGAGAGACCCAAGCGGCCACGGCGTTCCCACCGGCCACGGCGTACGGAATCCCCGCTCGCTCCAGTGCTCCGGCAGCTCGCAACATGCGTTCTTTGACAGCTTCCACGGCGGCGATCATCCTTTCCCATGAGAAGTCTTGCAGGATGGGAGGCATAGGTTATCACTCCTCTGGCTTCGCCTCGGGTTGCTCTCCGTCCAGCGGATCGAGCTGGAGCGGGTCGTTCTTCTCCCAGTACGCAGCCTTCTCGTCTTCCGACGGTTCCACCAGTGGGCGCACGACCCGAAAGCCGACGCTGAGGGCGTCCGTATGATACCAGATGCTGCGCGGCACTTGCGGATCCTGGTCGCTCCATTCCTCGGCAGAGGCCATGCGGGCCGCACTTCGCAACTGGGCTGGTTCGTGGTCCCAACCGCCGCCGCGCACGATGCGCGGGTAGACGGTCTTGGGGACTTCGAGCGGGTTCTTGGCCGCTCCTTTTCGATCTCCGTACGCGGTCGGAATGTACTGGTCCAGCACCCACTCGGCCACGTTCCCGTGCATGTCGTATAGGCCCCACGGGTTCGGCTTCTTCTTGCCGACCCGCTGGTATTTCTTCTGGCTGTTCTCTCCGTACCAAGCGTACTCACCCATCACAGACGGGTCATCGCCGAACGAGTAAGCCGTCGTTGTCCCGGCCCGGCAGGCGTACTCCCACTCGGCCTCGGTCGGGAGCCGGTAGTAGCGACCAGTCTTCTTGGAAAGCCACTTGCAATAGACTCGGGCCGCGTGCTGTGTCATGCAGATCGCCGGGAACTTTCCCTTGCCCATGCTGAAGCTCATGTCGGTATAGGGCGGCGTCGGACGGGTGACCGCATCGGCGGCTGCGTCTCGGTCGGTGGCAGTCAGGCCCGTATACTTGCGGCGCAGCCTGTCGATCTCCTGGCCCCACACGTCGTACGCATCCCAAGTGATCTCCGTCTTGCCCATCCAGAACGGGGAGATTTCGACTTCGACTTGCGGCCCTTCGTCGTCGTTGCGGCCCTCTTCCGTGGCGGGGCTGCCGAGTTGAAACTTGCCCCCGGGGATGGGGACCATGTCGAAGTTCACTCCCGCATGCTCCAGCGTTTCGGAGTAGGACTTCATCTCCGCAGCGGTGGCGGCGTCCACATCCTTCACAGGCAGGGGCACGACTTTCCGGCGTTCCTCGGCCACCACCAGCGAGGACACCAGCACGCTCAGACACGCCACACAGAACAGCACACCACGCATCAGCCACACCTCAAAATGCCACTGCCGTTGGGGAGAACGGCGAGCATCAACCCCATTTGATCTTACCGCTCCGGGTGGGAAAAGTCTTGCGAAAGTTCAGTGTGGCGTCCCTCGGTTCCCACGAACATCAATCAGAAGAACCGGCGGAGAGCGCCGGGCCGCTCACTCCTGCTACAATGGACCACTTGCGGCTGACCTCAACTCCGAAGTCTCGGTCTCACGGCGGCTGCGTGAAGGGTGTCTGAGTCTCCATGTTCATCGATCGAGTTCAAATCAGTTGCCACGCCGGAGACGGCGGGAACGGAGCGTGCAGCTTCCGCCGCGAGGCCCACGTCCCGCGCGGAGGCCCCGATGGCGGTGACGGCGGCGATGGCGGTAGCGTCATCATCCGCGCCGACTACAACCTCGGCAGCCTAGCCAACATCGCGGGCCACCGCTTCTGGCGAGCGGAACCGGGGCTCGCCGGAGCGGGCTCACTCTGTGCGGGTAAATCGGGAGCGGATGTGATCATCCTGGTTCCCCCGGGGACACTCGTCAAAGACATTGAACATGGCAATGTCATCAAGGACTTGGCCACAGACGGCGATGAGATCGTCATTGCCCAGGGAGGCGGCGGCGGACACGGCAATCGCCGGTATGTCAGCTCGACAAACCGCACCCCCCGCGAATTCGAACACGGCAAACCGGGTGAGTCGCGAGAGGTGTTCCTCGAACTCAAGCTCATCGCCGATGTCGGCATCATCGGCAAGCCGAACGCGGGCAAGTCGACCCTGCTCAGCCGCATGTCCCGCGCCACGCCCGAAATCGCCCCCTACCCGTTCACGACCAAGTACCCCAACCTCGGAGCCGTCCGCGTCGGCTACGACCACCAGTTCGTGATGGCCGACATCCCCGGCCTGATCGAAGGGGCGCATGCCGGGATCGGCCTGGGGCATGAGTTCCTCAAGCACGTGCAGCGGACCAAGCTCTTCGTCCACCTGATCGAGCCCGATCCCGACGACCAGACCAACCCCATCGACAACTACCACAACATCCGCGAAGAGCTGCGGCTCTACGACCCGGCGCTGGTCGAGCGCCCGGAGATCATCTGCATCTCCAAGAGCGAACTGCCGGACTCGGAAGCGGCTGCCGAACTGCTGGAGGAGTCCCTCGGCCACCCCGTGATGCGGATCTCGGCCGCCACCGGAGCCGGTCTGCCGGAACTGGTGAAGCAGATCATTGCTCACTTGCAGGGCAAGGTCGGCGAGGACTGGTAGGGGAGCGAACGATCAGCGATGAGTTCATCCGATCACTGGGGACATCAATTGAAGTCCCTGGCGATCAGCGAGGGAGTGCATGCGTCTTGAACCAGGAGGGTGATCGGAGACAATGCGTTCTTGGTTTTCACTCAAACGTCATGTGAAACGTGTCAAACCGTTTCGCGTCCGACCCCGCCTCTTCCCAGCCGTAGTGGGAGTTGCCGATATGCCACAGGCGGATCGTCGTATCGGCCAGGACGCGGAATCCGCACTCGCGGGCCCGGTGCGAGAACGAATAGTCCTCGCCCAGCGACCACCACGAGTCGTGTTGCCGGATGCTCATCGGTTGGAAGAACGGGATCGTCGGTCGACCTCGAAATAACTCGTTGCACATCGGGAGCTTTAATTCCAGTTGCATTGTTGTATAGACTTCTCGCCGCACGAGCAGAAAACCCGTCGCGGCATATTGGATCTCCATCAGCTTCCCTTCTTTGCCGAGAGTAATGCCGGACAGGCCGGGCAGAAAGTGCGACGCGAATCCCCGCGTCCCCTTCTTGGCATATAAACCACTCACGATCGGCTCCGGATGGCGGCGCAGCTGGGCCACGTCCTCGACGGTGAAGCCGATGTCGGAGTCGATCCACAACGTCTCCTGGAACCCGTCGATCAGGGCGTCGGTCGCCATCTGGCTGCGGCCCTGGTCGATGGCCGAGATCCCCGCCCGTCGACGTACGGGGTAGCCCGCCTCTTCCAGCTTTCGCAGCTGGGTCTCGGTCTCGGGCATGATGTGGGTGCTGAATGGGACGAGGATCGCGCAGCGGCGGGGGTCATCCGGAGCGGAGTCGCGGATCTCCAGGCGGGGGTGCGGCGCGGGATCGGCGGTCTTCGCGGGGTTGCGGCGGACCTGCTGTTTCGAGGGCACCCCGGCGAACTTGAGAACATCGACGACTTGGTGCGAATCGGTGAGTGACTCGACCGGAACCCGTAACACGCGCTGCGGGAATTTCTCGTGAGCCGCCTGCACGAGTGCCTCGCAGTCGTGCCAATACCGGCGGATGGCTGCCGTTCGGTCCGCGATCTCATACTTCGGAAACGTGCGCGTCCAGTCGGGATCGTGCGCCAGCGGGGCCTCGGGGCTGCGGGTCCAGTGGTGGTACACGAGCGGTTGAGAGTGGGCGAGTTGCTCAAACGCGGCCACCACACGATCCTCGGCCACGACCGCATGAATGACTGTGAATTGTTCATCCGCAGCCAGCAGAGTCTCCAGATACGGAATATAAAACGCCGCCACATCGGCCACGACTTCGCGCTGCACCTTGCCGCGCAGCCGCTCAAACCGCTGCACCAGCCGGGCCTGCACTTCCAGCGGTGATGCCAGTGGAAGTTCGGGCCACTCCAGCAGCGGTCGCGATTCGATCCTCGCATCGATCGTCGGCTGTTGAGCCAGCAGTTCAAACAGCACCCGCCCCGGCCCCAGCGGCGGGCAGACACACGTTCCAATGAGAATGCGAGGTCGCGACATAATTGAGCCTTCCCAATGTGCCCGTCTGACTTCGTAGGCGATGTCGCTCCGCGACTCGCATTCCGCCGTAGGATGGACGCCCACGTCCGTCCCCGCTCGACTGGCGAATCACAAACACCGCCCCGTTGGGACAGCTGCGACTCGATCCCGGCTCACGCATCGAGAGACACGGAGCCGCAGCGGAGACGAAGTGCGGTTTTCCACTCAAAATCCGTCCGGCGAGCAGAAAACGAGATTCGTAAGATTGACAATCCGATCCGAATCGGGAATAAAGCGTCCACTTTCATCTCGTCACCTCCCGGGAGACACATTCCCGGGAGACACATTCCCGGGATCGCGCGCCATGTTGAAGTTCTTGTTCGGTTCCGCTTCTTCCCGTCGTCATCGGCAATCCTCCATGGTCGCCGCACAAGTTTCCCCCCTGGAACGCCGCGTATTGCTGGATAGCGTCACCGGCTACGGATCCTGCGACCCCTACGATACCAGTTCCTCCGGCAGCGACAGCGGCTCCTCGTCCTCCAGTTCAGGCTCCCCCGACCCCTACGCCGATGGCAGTATGTCTGGTAGTAGTTCAGGAAGTACATCCGGCAGCAGTTCCGGCAATGGGAGTCTAGCCAGCCCGAGCAATCCTCCACCGACAACGGGAAGCATCACGTTACGCCCGAACGTCTCGTCAGCATCAAATAATCTGAACGTCAGCAAAGCAACGGGAGATGACTCAGGAACCCCCTTCATTCGAACTCATGATCTGTTCACGAACGCCAACTTTGATGTGGATTTGGTGTATTCTGGCTCGTCCCCGAAAGTCAAGTACACGGCGACCAATGGTGACACAACTCTGTCGTGGACAGGACTCGGCTGGGGGCAGGGTGCGTCGGTTCCCGTTGGAAGTGGGACGAGAGTGAGGCTGACTGCGGAACTGTTCGATGAATACGGTCGATTTGTCGACTCAGACACCTGCACAATTGGTGTCGTCACGTTCTCGTTGACGGGGAGTAGCGTGCAGGCGGATGCAGGTGTCACTGAAGTAATGGTTCAGAGCGAGGCCGAGAACTATCTCCGCGCCATGGCGGCGGCTCCGATTGCTGATCTTCGTAGCGACCTTGTTCGATTGGCGACACAACTGGATAAGGCTGACCCTCGATATGATCTCTGGCAGACACAACTCCCGCTCAACTTCGACAACATGGTTGCGAATGGATTGGACTCGATCGATGCAGAATCGAGGGATATGGATAGAAGCGCAAGTCGCTTGGGGCTTTCTGTCCCCTTTTCCTGGACCGATGCGAACAACAATCGGATCGAAGGCAAAGTTGGCGCGAGTACATTCGTGCTACCGAATCCTCAAGGCCAGAACGGTCGCGTGTACGATATCAAGAGCGGAATCATCGCTAAACAGTACGAATCGGGCGTGCTCATAAGAGCTTCTACATCGAGATCTACTTTAGAGAATCGCAAGGTGTTGTTCTGCCGGACGAAGGATGGAATCTCAAGACGGGAATTGACTTCAGATTTTAACGAGCTGAAGGACAGTCACACTGGATCCAAATACTAAATCAACTGTGTGAGTTTGCGAAGGAGTGCAGTCACGAATGGTCCAGACGCATCGAGTTCTAGGTTCGCATATCCTTGCCATCTGCTGCTGGTGCGGATTGTCGGCATTTGTATTCGCGCAGCCAATTGCGAACGAGGAGCAAGGGGTTTCCAAGTCGGAATCAGCGATCATTGCCCTCGATTCCGTCATCGCAAACCTGCCGCAGTGGAGTTCGAAGACTGGCATCAAGTCGTTCCATTTTGAAGTCTCTACATTCCTCATTCCGCCGGTGGAAGGTGTCGGAAAGCGTAGTGTATCGAGAGCCATCTGCGACCATCGCCCTGGTGCGGATGTCGTGTTCTTCGAACACGACATGAAGCCTGCCTTTTTGTGCTCCAACGACACCATTTACGAGTATCTTCGTGGTGACTGGTGTCGCCGGGATTTGACATGGACTTTTCAACTCAAAAATCCCTCTCCGTCGGAAGCCTTTGGAGAGGATCGCTCGCAATTCCCAGAGGGTCCGATCGTTGTCGATATTCCACATTTTCTCTCCAGTGGACTTGACGAACAGAACTGTGAGATTCGTCATGAGCGAATCACGAACTCGCACATCATTGTCAAAGAGAATAAGTCATGGATTGAAATCCGGATGCGCTCGCCCAGTGACACCGAACTGCTGGGGTGCCAGCTTTCAGAAGTCCTGATCGTCCCAAAACGTGTGGACCGTGGCATGCCTCATGGTTGCATGAGCATCCGCTCATTCGTAGCCAAAGAAGAGCTTGGAATGCGCATGCATCTATCCAAGGGTTACATGGAGGCTGCCGTTCAACCAGGGCCAGCTCCGGATGAAGTCACTCGGTCCCTGAAAACTAGTCCGCTGACAGCTTGGTTTGCCGTGTTTCCCGAGCTACTCGCCCATCAAGAGATGGGAAAGCCATTGGATCGTGCGTTCCAACGTCTGTTCGCACCGTACGCAGACCCGAATGTAACGGACCAAGCCCGTTGGACACGACTTCATCCGCTCGTCGATGCCATTGTGACCGAGATTCGAAAGATTCAACAGATTTCGCTCATTGTATTCCGAAATAACGAGGCATTAACGATTGACGATCCGGCAATCCGTTGGCGGCAGAACGAGCGACGGGGATGGCGATCAATGTCAGATCTGTCAACAGCATTTATGGCCCTGATGCTCATCAACGCGAGAGAAGATAACCACGACACGATTTACTCTTGCTTTGACGCAGTGGCTGATTTCGGCACACCAATCAATGCCACAGAATACACGCTCAGTCGCCCGAATCTCACGCAGTTCATGCCCGGACAGGAACTGTTCATCGAAACCATCTTCCGCAGCCGCCACATGTACCACGTCGAGCCGGAGGAGATCGACGCCACGGTGGCGGCGCTGGTCTATTCCAAGCCCGGTAGCGAGATGGAACGAGTCGCGGTGGAGACGCTGTTGCGTCTCGATGAGCATGACCGCGTTCCGCCCGAATGCTGGCAGCGGTGGTGGGACAAGGAAGTGGTCAAAGCCGACAAGCTCTTCCGCTGGGACACGCTCTCGATGCTCTCGCTCCACCCCGGAAACCGTGCAGTGCTGATCGAGCAATTGCCGAAGGCCGCAGCCCCGCTGCACCGGGAAATCTACGTCAACCTCAAGCTGCGGGCTGAGTCGACGCAGCGTACCCAGCGGTGGGACTTCATGACAGAAGCCGAGTGCGAACAAATCCTGGCCCTCCCCGCCCCACCCACCCCCGGCAAAGACACCGAAGGCGGTCCCGCGCGGCCATTTCCGAAGGATGAGTGAACGCTGGAGCATTCCTCTTTCATCATCGTTCCCATTAAACTCCAACAGCCACAGATGAGGAATGAACACATGGACTCCAACAGCACTGGCGGCCCAAAGCGACCGCCAGTGGCACCAGAAATGCCAGATCCGCACCTGTGTGCTCCCCTGACAGTGCCACCCCGCCGTTGGATGTGAGTCCCACGTGTTCGAGCGGTGCGTCCGTGCCAAATCACCCCGTCCGGTTCGGTCACGTCGCGCGGGCACGGGGGACTGACGTCCGCCCGCTCGCTGCGGTTTCGCACAGCGCTCCGCTTCGAAGACTTCGCGTCGCGGCTAAACGTCGGCGAGACTGACGTGATGTGCAAGCAAAAGTGCGTTCGCGGAGCGAAAGGCGACACTCTCCTCACCCGCCGATCGAGTACATCGGCCTCGTCGGCTGAATGAAGCGGGCGGTGTTGATCTCGTGGCCTTCCCACTTGGCGTGGATCGAGTCGCGGACGGCTTGCTGGATCACCCCATCGGGGGCATCGCCGCGCAGCAAGCTGCGGAGGTCGGTCTCTTCCAGGCTGAACAGGCAGTTGCGGAGCTTGCCGTCGGCGGTGATGCGGAAGCGGTTGCAGTTCTCGCAGAATGGTCGGCTGATCGAGGCGATGAACCCGATGCGGCCCACGCCGTCGTCGAACTGGTAGTCCGCAGCTGGGGCGCGGGGGTCGGCGTTGGGGATGGGCAGCAGCGGGCGGATGCCAGCGGACATGAGGTCGATGATCTCCTGGGCGAAGAGCACCTTGTCGCGTTCCCAGGCGTTGTCGGCGTCGAGCGGCATGTACTCGATGAAGCGGACCTCGTGGCCAGTCTGGCGGGCGAAGTGGCCGAACGGGATCAGTTCGTCCTCGGTCAGACCTCGCACGGAGACGGCGTTGATTTTGATCTGCTGGAAGCCGACTTTCACAGCGGCTTCGATTCCTTCCAGGACTTTCTCGTACCCCTCGCGGCGGGTGATCTGCTTGAACTTCTCGGCGTTGAGGGCGTCGAGACTGACGTTCAGCCGCCGCAGCCCGGCAGCGTACAGGTCCGCTGCCTGCTCGGCCAGCAGAATGCCGTTGGTCGTGATGCCGATGTCTTCGATTCCCTCGATCTTCGCGAGAGCCGCTACCAGCCGGTGCAAGTCTTTCCGCACCAACGGCTCGCCCCCCGTCAGCCGCAGCTTGGTGACACCCAGCGGCACGGTGAGCCGCACAAACCGCTCGATCTCCTCATAAGAGAGCAGTTCCTTGCGGTCCATGAACTGCACATTCTCGGCAGGCATGCAGTAGAAGCAGCGAATGTTGCAGCGATCCGTGACGCTGATCCGCAGATTGTTGTGCGAGCGTCCGAACGTATCGATCAGCGGTAAGAGGGGCAGGGGGTTCATGGGGTCTCCACCTCCAGTATACGCGGCGAGCGGGGTGGCGTCAGCCCTCGGGTTCCCGTGGGGCACGTTTCGTGTGTGCATCTCGTATGTCGTTGACGAATGCCGACCGGGAGGGCGAGGCCAGTGCTGTGAACAGGAATGAGGCGCAGGCACAGCCAGATTGTCGGCGATTTCTCCGAAATCGACCTCGTAGGCGATGTCGCTCCGCGACTCGCATTCCGCCTGCGGGAAGACCGACTCACGCGGGGTGTCCCGAGGTCCGGACGGTGTCTGGCGGGAGGAATCTCAGTCGCGGAGCGACGTGAGCTACGGACAACGGGCACCTCGAAAACGTGCCCCACGATGACCTCCATCGTGTTCACAGCACGGGGGCGAGGCTCCTGCGGAGCCGCGAGCCAGGGACGACGTTTTCTCGCGAGAGCGGCTCGGCAGGAGCCTCGCCCTCCCGAAGCCTCGCCCTCCCGAAGGAGGCGATCCCCCAGTTTTCGCGTGGACGAGGCACTCGTCGTTCAGGACCAGTTTCAGAGCGTGACTCGCGCCCTGTCTGTGGATGAGTGTGCAGATGATGAATTGACTGAATACGCTGTTCAGTCGATTGAACACACTGCTCAGATGTCAAAACGTGTCATCTTGAAAGCGATTACGATCCGTGGCCGTAACCTCGTGCCTTGATGACAGATAAGGCATGTTTTCTGGTCGATAACCGCTGTGGAACAGAAGATGCGTGACATTGTTACCCGCCCGCGATGCGCCCGCATCCTGCCCACCTCATGACTGATCGAGATCCCACCGTGTCTTATGACTCCACGACGAACGAACGCGCTCGCCTCGCGCTCTCTCATGGAAGAGGGATCGATGGGATTTTGTTCCTGCTGATCACCGGAGCCGGGATCGTGATCGTGGTGGGCTTGTTGATTTTCGGTCTCAGCGCTGTGGAGTCGAACGCCGAGCGGGATGCGGAGATCACCCAGACCTCCCGGAACTCCGATGAGTCCGAGATTGGGACGAACTGACGATTTAGATACTGAAGATTGGGTACGGTGCGGGGTGTCAACTCCACGCCTGCGGCAATGGTCTCGACACAACTCCCCACCCCGGAGGGGTCACAGCCCATAGCCGGTGGTCGAGCGCAGCGACACCACCGGTCTGGGATGCGGAGACTCCTGTATCCCGAAGGGATTCCAGCCCCTCCGGCCTGTTCAGTGACGCGAAGGCTGCAATCCCTTCGGGATAGACGGACTGGAAGACGCCACTGTCCGGTGGTGGTCGCTGCGCTCGACCACCGGCTATGGGCTGAATTCCCTTCGGGAAAATGACAGCCGCCAGCCGGATTCGTGTCTGCCCCGAGGGTGCGACAGGACTCGGTTGTCGACTTTTCCGATGCACACGCCTGCGGCATGGGGTGAGCGTGGCCCAACCGTATTTTGCTTACGCAATGGCCCGCAATGACCGTCGGTGATCCGACTCTTGCCAGAAGGCCACGAGAGCTGCGAATTCGGCCATTTGTGTGGCCAGTTGCTCTTGGGCCTGCTTCAATTCCGCAGCCCGGCGGAGGCACTCTTGTTCACGATTCGCCAGGACTTCGACCGATTTTTTGGGTGGGAAGGTCGTCATCGGGAGACTGACCGGGTGAGAGGCGGCACCGGCTCGACGAGTTGCGTCGAGCAGTGAGGCCGCGCCCAGTTCGCGACTGCGATTGAACTCCGCAATCTGCCGGGCCTCCTCCTCGATGAGGCCCACCAGTTCCACCGCACTCAGTTGGGACAGATCCGCCACCCCGCAGACTTCTTCCTCGGCGATCGACTTTGTCATCGCGGCATGGGAGACCGGCTCGATGGCGACCAACCGGTGAAACACGAACTCGAAGTCCCCGATCTCGACGCTGTCCTCGTCGTGGAGTTCCACAGACCGCTGGGCCTCGCCATTCACCAGCAGCGGCGGCTCCGAGACCACCGCCTCCAGATGAGCCGTCTTGCCCTCAATGACCAGCAAGCTGTGCAGCATCGGGACATCCTCGCCGCCGAGTTGGAGGTGGCAGTGACTGCCCGCTCCGATCAGGAACCGATCCCCAGAGATCGGTCGCAAGGGGAAGTTGGTTTTTCCACGGCGAATTTCGAGCCACATGCCAGGATTGGACACGGGGAGTTCCTCTCAAAAGGAGCGGGGGGAGCCTGAACCTTGGCCGCGCGCCATGCCCCATATCCAATGACTCGACCCGCTCCCTCCGTCTCCCCGAGTCAATCTTCACCGGGCAGACCGACTCGCCCGCAACAGGAGTGTCCGCGCAGGATGGCCGCATGCCAGCGGATTCAACAATCGGGCAAAATGGGTCGATTGATCGAAAGATCACTCGGGAATGGGTGCCTCACCCAGGAATCGTACCCCTCCAGCGGCAGATCCTGCCGCCCCAGCGACTCTTCAGATTTCCGTTGACGGATCGGGGTTGACATTGCCGATTATTCCAGCGGGACCTGTCGCATGGGGGCGATACGGGCACGATTCAGGTGCTCGTGCGACGGGTGGGGGGATTTCTCATGGGGCTTGGCCGGGGGGCTGACACGCCCAGTTGGAGCACTTGGCTCCTGCTGATCGTACTGATCGGGCTGTTCCCTCGCGGGAGCAGCGCTCAGGAGGCGGACACGCTGTCGCTACAGCTCGTAGCCGGTCAGCGTCAGTCCCCGGATGAAATCAAAGTCGAGACGCTGCATGCCGGGACTTCCAGTAAGAAGACCCGCGATGAGGCCCTCAAGCTGCTGCCGATCGCCGAGCTTCCCGCCGCGTCGCAGAAGCTGGCCCACGGAGTGGTCAACAACACCAGCCTGTACCGGCGTCTGCCGACGATCCGCTGCCAGGTCGACCATCGCGTGTACCGCTTCTTCGCGGATCATCCGGATGTGGCGGTCAGCATGTGGCGGGCGATGGGGGTCTCGAAGCTGAAATTGTCCCAGACGGGCGATTTCGAGTACGAAGCCGACGCCAAAGACGGGACGGTGGGAGTCATTACGATCCTGTCCCGGACACCGACCGAGTGCCTGATTCATTGCAGCGGGATGTTCCAGAGTCCAGTCCTGAACAAGCCCATCCAGGCCCGGGCGATCCTGTACGTGCGGACCACGTTCGAGGTCAACGCCGACGACCAGCAATTGGTGACGCACACCGGAGACTTGTACGTGGCGTTCCCCTCGCAGACCATCGTGACCGTGGCCAAGGCGATGGCCCCCATCAGCAACAAAATCACCGACAAGAACTTCGAAGAGATCAGCCTCTTCGTCCGCATGATGCAACTGGCCATGAGCGAGCAACCCGGCTGGGTCGAACAGATTGCCGCCAAGCTGGACGGAGTGCTGGCGGACCGCGCGGACCAACTGCTGCAAGTCACGGCCCAGTGCTATATTGACGAGAAGAAACGCCAGGGCGAGATTATTGGCGAGCCCGTCAGCCTGGAATCGATCCAGCCGCCGCTGGCGGTCGGATCGCCGTCGAGTGTGCCGCGGTAGAATGAATCCCCGAGTGTGATCGTGGTGTACGCCCGAACGCTGGGTCACTCCGCGCGGAAGCCGACAGGGCAGGGTTTCCAAGGTGAGCGTTTCCCTCGGAAACACCTGCTCTTTGTCCCGCCAGGGACACTCGAAAGTCGCCCACCGTTTCAACGGTGGGAGAGTGCCCCGGTCAAACCGACAAGTCCCGTCAGGGACGGCAGAAGCCTGCGATCACCGTGGTGACGAGCGGTCGGCGTGGGGCCACGCCGCTGGTTTCTGTCGCCCCTGCCGGGGCTGCTGACCGCGAGAGGCTCGTGGCCCCACCGATGAATCGGTGGGCTATTATCGTGTGTCCCTGCCGGGACAAAGAGGAACTGGCAGCTGAGGCGAATGCCGTTTGCGTGTGGATATTCGCTGAGTGTCACGCCTTGGAGGCCCTGGCCCTGTCGGCTCCCTCGCGAAGTGTCAACGCTGGCCGACAGATCTTGACGGGTGCTGCGTGCGGTTCTTGAATTCCCACCTGCGGCCTGTTGGTTTTTGACAAAACGGTCCCAAAGTCTCCCTCGGCAGTCGACGACCTGCTAACGTATCCGTACTAGGGGATGGGATTGTGAAACCGATCCGCTCCTGTCGAGGGTAACTCCCGGCAAGGATTCCACTTGTGTCGTCTCGAACGATTCCTCCTGACCTCGACCTCCCGAAAGTTCGTCATGCAGTCTCGTTGCCATTCCGCTTTCCGCTCCCGTTCCCGCCGCCGTTCCCGCAGAGCCTTTACGCTGCTGGAGCTACTGATTGTGCTGGCGATCATTGGCGTGATCGCGGCGATGGTCGTGCCACGATTTCTGGCTCAACAGCAGGGAGCCCTTATCAAGTCGACTCGCACAGCGATTTTCCAATTTGGAGGAATGATCGATTTGTACGCCGTCGATCATGACGGAGAAGCGCCTACCGGGAATCAGGACGCCGTCGTTCCGCTCCTCCTCAAGCCGACCGACAGGGAGGGTAAGCCGATGAAAGCGATCGTCGACAAAGTCCCCAAAGACTCTTGGGACCAGCCGCTCTACTATGAGTATCCCAACACCAAGAATCCGAACACCGATCGCCCCGCGATCTGGTCGTCCGGCCCGAATCGCCAGAACGAAAACGGCGAAGGGGACGATATCAACAACTGGAAGGATCTGGCGAAGTAGAAGCTGTCAGCAATCAGCCGTCAGCTTTCAGCCAATCCCCGGAGAATCGCATGGCGATTCTGTCCGCCGCGAATGATGCCTGCTACGATGGGGAGTCCGTGTCCACCTCCGTCCGGCTTCCCTCTGGCTGAATGCTGACAGCTGACCGCTGAAAGCTCTCCCCCCCCATGCTTGATCTTCCGATTCTCTCGCTCGACGACACCCTGTCCGGGGCACCGGCCTCCCGTGGGGGCTGTTCGTCGGATGTGGCTTTGGCTCTGGATGGGAGTGTGGCCCCGCGTCGGCGGTTGCCGCCGTGGTTGAAGCGACCGCTGCCGACCTCGGAGATGTCGTTCACGAGTCAGGTGATTGAAGACCTGCGACTGGAAACGGTGTGCGAGAGTGCCAAGTGCCCGAACCGCACCGAATGCTGGTCGCAGCGGACCGCCACGTTCATGATCCTGGGCAACGTCTGCACCCGCCCCTGCGGGTTCTGCTCGGTCCCGCGCGGCAAGACCGAAGAGATCGAACTCGACGAACCCGAACGAGTGGCTGAGGCGGCCAAGAGGCTGGGCCTGGAGCATGTCGTCATCACCTGCGTCACGCGGGATGACTTGCCCGATGGCGGGGCGGAGCATTTTTATCGCTGCGTCCTCGCCGTGCGCGAGGCCACCGGAGCAGCTGTGGAAGTCCTGACCAGCGACTTCAAGGGGAACCGGGCGGCGATCTCGCGGGTGGTCGAGGCCCGACCCGATGTGTTCAACCACAACACCGAAACGGTCCCGCGACTGTACGAGCGGGTGCGTCGCAACGCGGTCTACCAGCGGACGCTCGACCTGCTGAAGCAGGTCAAGGACGAGGCTCCCGAGATGCCGACCAAGAGCGGGCTGATGCTCGGGCTGGGCGAGACGATGGACGAGGTGCTCGATGTCGCGTCCGACCTCCGCGCAGTGGGTGTCGAGATGCTGACGATCGGGCAGTACCTGCAACCGACGCCGCAGAATCTTCCGGTGGAGCGGTTCGTCCCGCCCGAGGAGTTCGACTGGCTCGGCGACCAGTGCCGCCGCCTCGGTTTCAAACTCGTCTCCAGCGGGCCGTTCGTGCGGTCGAGTTATCATGCCGGGGAGATGGCGGGCGTACTGGGACGGAAGTAGGAACAGTGGGATAGGCCTCCAGCCTGTCAAAACGCCTAGAAAATGACAGGCTGGAAGCCTATCCCACGGTGGGCAGCCTGGACAAAAAACAGGAAACTGACCTCTTGTTATTCTGCAAATCTGATATCTTCCCGCACAGGGACGGTACCGGTCCGCCCCGGATCACACACCAGGAGAAGGAGAAAACCATGGGAAAAGGCGACAACAGCAAGAAGGACGACAAGAAGTCCAAGAAGCCCAAGCAGGACAAGAAGGTCGTCAAACCCGATGCCAAGAAGTAGGTCTGCGAAGTCGCAGGCGACCGCTCGATCCCTTTCGAGTGGTCGCTTCGCCACCCGCTGAGGCTCGTGGGGCACGTTTTCAACGTGCCCGTTTTTGTTGATCGATTGGGGTTCGACGCTTCGCATCGAACGTCACGACGCGGAACGTCGTGCGACATTCTCACCCACAATGGTGCATCTGACTTTGGTGACTCGCCGCGATAGAATGCTGCGATGGACACTGTCTACATCGAAACGTCGGTCATCAGCCACGCCACGGCGTGGCCGAGTTCGGATATCCAGATTGCAGCGATCCAGAAGCAGGCACGCGATTGGTGGACACTGGAACGCCCCAAATTCGACCTGGTGACTTCGCAGTTGGTCATCACGGAGGCGTCCGTCGGAGATGTGAATGCTGCTGCTGACCGACTGAAATTGCTGGCTGGTCTGCCCTTGGTGCCGATCAACAGCGACGCCAAACGCCTGGCGGCAGCCCTGCTTTCCGCTGCGTTGATGCCGAAAAAAGCAGCGGCGGATGCGCTTCATGTTGCCGCAGCAGCTGTCGCGGGAGTAAGATATCTGCTGACACAGAACTGTCGACACATCGCGAACGCCCATGTTTTACCGCGTGTCTATCAGGTGCTGCGTGATGCAGGATACGGCCAATTGCTGATCTGCACACCGGCAGAGTTTCTGGGAGGTGATGATGACGAAGAATCCCATCCTTGATGAGCTTCGCGAGACACGGGAACAGTTGCTCGCTGAGTCCGGTGGGACATTGGAAGGGCTGGTGGATCGCCTGCAAGCCGAGGAACGGGCCTCAGATCGCTCGATTCGCGAAACACGACGAACTCCCCGTTGTCCGGAAGCGGTGAAGGTCGGCGTTTTGGTTGGCGACGGTCTCGTGTCGCTGGGCGGTGATCGATAGAGGTGGTCCCGTTTCCAGTGCCAGCCGAGTTTGCTGGCACTCTGCTCAATTCGACTGTTAGGTGCTTGGCGTCATGGGCCTTTTCTCATCGATACTGCATGTGCAGGGCAAGCCGCGCGAAGCCGTGATGCCCGCGCTCGACGCGATTCTTCGTTCCGCCGGTTTTGAGCGGGCGGAGACCCTGCCGGTGACTGCCAAGGGTCCGTATGCGCTTCCGAATCACGACGCGTCTGTTTCGGACGGACCGTATTACATGGTGTCCTCGCTGAACGGCCATTGGCTCACCATTATTGAGGCGCACTTTGCACTCCACTTGCAAGGTGTACCGCATCTGTCCGACCTCAGCAACCGCCTCAGCAAGACGCTATCATGCTATGCCCTTGCTCTAATGGTGCATGACGACGACTTGTTCTTCTACAACCTTGATCGTGAAGGCGAGTCCCTCGATGGCTACAACAGCTGCCCGCAGTATTTTGAACAGGAGCGATTGCCCGACGCGCAGATTGAAGAACAGCGACATACGCCAGAACCGTTTCAGCCGCTGATGCCCGCCGGCCATACCCTTGAGGAGCTTCGAGAATTGCTAAACCGCGGATGGTGGAGCGTCTACGACGGCGGTACTCTCGACGAGAACGGAGTGGCCCAAGGCGATGACCATAGTTTCGTATTCGAGGGCGAACGGATGACTGCCTTTGGCACGTTGCTGCAACTTCATGGCACGCAAGGAGAGTGTCCGTATACGGCGTGGGGCGAAGGCTCCGGCATCGCTTGGCCGGACTTCGTTGCCCTGCGATACCGAAAACGCACCTAACCAACGGATGAAGCTGATCGGGGCCCGAGCGTCGCGAGGCGTGCTTGACACGTCGGGTGGCTGGTTGCATGGCGGGACGCATCCCTGCCAGACTTCCGAAGGAGTGTGGACGCGATTTTACGCAGAAACCGCTGGGATTTTCGCCCCAAAGGGGCTCGACTCGATAGCCCAGGGCGGCAGCCCTGGGAAACCTGGCCCCTTTGATTCGATCAAGGCCCAAAGGGCCGTCACCCGCTGGCCGAGTCGAGTGACGGCCCGTGGGGCCTTGAGGAATGCTTGGCTTGCGATTTCCCAGGGCTGCGCCCTGGGCTTTCGAGTTTGGCCCCGTGGGGGCCGAGAGCGACAACCTGCAGATAATAGCGACCACACTACTTCGGAAGTCTGGCGAGCGGTTTCCACGGGTCGCTCGACTCAGCTGAATTCTGACGACTTCTGCTACAGTGATCGTTTGTTAAAGTGCCTGTCCGCAATCCACCACTCTTTCACAACGATGCTTCTGTGACTGACTCTTCCCACAAACCGCCCCGCCGTCCCCGCTACACCGGGAAGAACCCTCGTAACTTCGACGAGAAGTACAAGGAACTCCAGCCCGAGAAGTACACAGCCGATGTCGCCAAGGTACTCGCCAGCGGCAAGACGCCTGCTGGGACGCATCGCCCGATCATGGTGGCGGAGATCCTGGATGTCCTCCGCCCGCGACCCGGAGAGACAGCTGTTGATTGCACGCTGGGGTACGGCGGGCACTCGCGGGAGTTGTTGCAGGCGGTCCAGCCGGGTGGGCGGTTGATTGCTTTGGATGCCGATCCGCTGGAGCTTCCGAAGACGGAGGAGCGGCTGCGGTCGCTCGGGGTGCCTGCTGAGTCGCTGGTCATCGTGCGGACGAACTTTGCCGGGTTGTCGCGGACGCTGGCGGAGCATGCTCCCGAGGGGGCCGATGTTGTGCTGGCGGACCTGGGGCTCTCGTCGATGCAGATCGACGACCCGGCGCGGGGGTTCTCGTACAAGCAGGACGGCCCGCTCGACATGCGGATGAATCCCGCGCGCGGGGTGACAGCGGCGCAGTGGCTGAGCAAGATCTCGATCCGGGAATTGGCCATTGTCCTGGCCGAAAATGCCGACGAACCGCAATCGGCCCTGCTGGCCCGGACCATCGTGCAGGCTCATGCGGAGTACCCGCTGACGACGACGCTGGACCTGGCCGAGCTGGTGCGGCGGACGATCACGCGAATCTCGACCGAGGAGACCAGCGGGACCATCCAGCGCGTGTTCCAGGCGATCCGGATCGCCGTCAACGAAGAGTTCGAGGTGCTCGACGCCCTGCTGCGCCAACTGCCGCAGTGCCTCAAAAAGGGAGGCCGCGTGGCGATCCTGACCTTCCACTCGGGAGAAGACCGCCGCGTGAAGCATGCCTTCAAGCAGGGACTGGCTGCCGGGGACTATGCCCGGATCGCCCCGGACGTGACCCGCGCCTCCTACGAGGAACAGCACGCCAACCCCCGCTCGGCCCCGGCCAAACTCCGCTGGGCTGTGAAGCGATGACGGGACGGTTTTCCGAACCCACGTTCTGGCGAACGTAGCTAACTTCACCAGAACGCGGGCTGAGGCGTTGGCGGGTGCCAGCAGACTTCCGAAGGAGTGGGGTCGCCATTATACGCAGGTTTTCGCTCCTCGGCCCCCACGGGGCCTGACTCGAAAGCCCAGGGCGCAGCCCTGGGAAATCGGAAGCCAAACTTTCCTTAAGGCCCAACGGGCC
>JAYWFM010000405.1:0-8100 GCA_043778825.1 Planctomycetota bacterium
CCTCAACCCTCAACCCTCAACCCTCAACCCTCAACCCTCAACCCTCAACCCTCAACCCTCAACCCTCAACGTTCCCCCTTCCTTGTCTCTGGAGACTCAATCGTGTTGTCGTCGAAGATTCGTGTTGCAGCTGTGTTGGCGGGGTTGCTTCTGGCACCCGCCTTGTCGTTCGCTCAAGCTCCCGGCGGTGGCCGTGGCGGTCGCGGCGGTTTTGGTGGGGGATTCGGTGGCGGCGGGATCTCCGGCCTGCTGCGGATGGAAGAAGTCCAGAAGGAAGTCAAGATCACCGACGAGCAGAAGGCCGAACTCACCAAGATCGGTGAGGCCAATCGCCCTGCAGCTCCGGTTGGCGGCTTCGATCAGGAAGCGTTCGCGAAGCTCACCGAAGAAGAGCGCACCAAGCTCAGGGCTGAAATGCAAGCTGCGGGTGAAGAGCGTTCCAAGAAGTCCGAAGAAGCCATCAAGGCCCTGCTCAAGCCCGAGCAGTGGACCCGCCTGAGCGAACTCCGCGTCCAGCGCGATGGAGTCCGGGGCTTGGCCCGCGAAGACGTTCAGAAGCAGCTCGGTCTGTCGGCCGAGCAGGTCGCCAAGATCAAGACGCTGACGGACGCGAATGCACCGACCGGTGGATTCGGCGGAGGACGCCCCGGCGCGGACCAGTCCGAAGAAGAAGCTCGCAAGGCCCGCGAAGAACGGGACGCCAAGCGGGCCGCCTTCGACAAGGACATGGCCGCTGTGCTGACTGCCGATCAAACCGCAGCCTGGACCAAGCTGCAGGGAGCCAAGTTCGAGTTCCCGGCGCGTGGTGCGGGCGGCGGTCGCGGTGGTCGTCCCGGCGGGGCGACGGGCAATGCTCGTCCCCCGGCGAACTAGTTGCCAATGAACCGATCCGCGTGATATCGTCGGCGCTAGCCGTACGATGTCACGCGGTTTTTCTTGGCCGTAGCTCAGTCGCTCCGCGACTGAGATTCGTTCGACCAGACAATGTCCTCAAAGCCAGTCCAGTCTCTGAGCGTGAGTCATTCGGCAGGCGGAGTGCGAGTCGCGGAGCGACATCGCCTACGACAGCAGCCTCTCCGCAACTGACACTCCCGATCTGCGAACAAACTTGGATCCCCCATGTCCCTCTCCTCCCGTCGCCGGTTCCTCCAAGCCACCGCCTTCGGCTCGGCTCTGTTCACGGCCCCCGGCCTGTTTGCCGAGGAACTGGTCCAGACCCCCGCACAGACCGAGGGGCCGTTCTACCCCGATAAGCTGCCGCTCGATACGGACAACGATCTGATCGTGCTGAACGACAGCCTCACGCCAGGAGTGGGTGAAATCACCTACCTCAGCGGGAAAATCCTGGGGGCCAACGGCGAGCCGATTCGCAACGCCGTCGTCGAGATTTGGCAGGCCGACCACAACGGGGCCTACCTGCACTCCGAAAGCAGCAACGGCGAGAAGCGAGACCGGAACTTCCAGGGATTCGGGCGATTCACCACCGGCGCGACCGGCGAGTACCTGTTCCGCACGATCAAGCCGGTGTCCTATCCGGGCCGCACCCCGCACATCCACTTCGGGGTCAAGGTGCCCGGTCAGAAGTCGTTCACGACCCAGTGCTACATCCAGGGGCACCCCGGCAACGACCGTGACGGGATCTACAAGTCGGTCCGCGATCCGAAGGCCCGCGCCGCGATCACCGTAGCCTTTGACCCGCTCAAGGGGTCCAAGGTCGGCGAACTGAATGCCAAGTTTGATATCGTCCTGGGGTTCACGCCCCAGGCATAAGGGCTCCCGTAGCTGCGTTCGCCAGAACGCGGGTGGCCGGAACCAGCGTCCGCACGCAGAGACGACTTCCGAACGAGTGTGGTCGCCATTGTAGGCAAGGTTCCAGCCCTCAGCCCCGCTCGAAAGACTCAAGCCTCAGCAGACTGACCCCATCACTCCGTTCACCAACCCAATTTATCCCGAAGGGATTCCAGCCAATAGCCGGTGGTGAGCGCAGCGTCACCACCGGTTCGCAGCCCCCGAGCCGACCTATCCTGAAGGGATTGCAGCCCTCCGCGTCGAGACTTTAGCGCGCCGGCTGGAATCCCTGCGGGATACGCGATCCTGCGGGGAACGTGAACCGGTGGTATTCGCTGCGCTCGACCACCGGCTAATGGCTGTGACCCCTGCGGGGTGGAAGAGTGGGCGAGAATCCCAGGGGATTTTGCGTCCAATCGCGACAGCACTCCTTCCGAAGTCTGTCGGCACCCGCGATCGCCGAGACAGTTCGCCCGCGTTCTGGCGAACGCAGCTACACCGGCAACTCATCGACCAAAAACACCACCAGAGAGCGGGGCCCATGCGCCCCGATCACCAGCGACTGCTCGATGTCCGCCGTCTTCGAGGGACCGGAAATCCAGGCCGTGAACGGGCGGGTTCCGACCGTGACGCGAGGATAAGCCTGTCCGAGGTTGTGGACCAGAGCCCGACTCGGCACGACCAGGGCCAGATGCTGGGTCAAAAAGTACAGCACCCGGTGCGGCACGTTCTCGTCCGTGACCCACACCGCGGCGTTCTCGGCCACGGCCAGTTGCCCCGGCAGCACGGCGAAATCGACATCGTCGAAGTCATGCGGGTCGGTCACGAGGTCGGCTCGGAAGTTGGTCTCGCCGACGCCGGGACAGGCGGAGACCCGCTTCTTCGCAGACTGGTAAGTGGGGATCTGAAGCAACTGAGCCTGAGCGTCCGCCAGTGTTGCGACCTGCACACCGCGTCCGCCGACCATCTTCAGTACCTCGCAGAACTGAGCGATCGGGTCGGGGTACTGGACTCCGGTTTGCGTGTGCTCTGGGAGCGGTTCGCTGGGGATCGCATGACTGCGGATGCGTTGGATGATTTCGGTGCGGGACGACATGAGCTGCGGTTCCTGGGTGGGCGAATCGCAAGCTAACAGTTTCCGGGAGTCAGTGAAACGATCGGGGGGCGTGTACCCGCCCATTGACAGTCCCCAGGATCAGTCACCCGACGCGTTAGCGAGGGCCGAGCGCAGCGAGGAGGGCCGCCAACAGGCGACCACACCGGGGCTGCTTCTGAGGGCCGAGCTCTCATAGAACATCGAGAGACGTACGCCCTCGCTGACGCGTCGGGTTGCTGGATCAGTGGTCGAGCGGCAGCTGCGGGAATAGACTGGGTGCGTTCGAGATGCCCTGCTCCCGGAAGCATCACACCCCGTCTACTGGACTCCCCATGCGATTGTTTCTGCTTGCCGCTCTGCTCACTGCCGTGTCGACTTCTCGCTGTGGAGCCGAGGACATTCCGCTGACTGCCGGGGAGGCCAAACATCTGTCCAACCTGCGGCAGGTGACCTCGAAGTTTCCGCGCGCGGGGGAGGGGTACTTCTCTCCGGATGGCAAGGAGATCATCTTCCAAGCCTACCCCCTGGGCTATCCGTTCTACCAGATCTTCGTCCAGCCGCTCGCTGCCGATGGCAAGCCCCGCATGATCAGCACGGGGCGCGGGCGGACCACCTGTTCCTACTTCAGCCGCGATGGCAAGAGCCTGCTGTTCGCCTCCTCGCACACCGACCCGCTGCTGGAGCAGACGGAGAAAGCCGCCCGCGAACTGGAGGCCCAGGGCGGTCGCCGCCGCTACCAGTGGGACTTCGACCCGCACATGGACCTGTACACGATCGGCCACGACGGCACCGGCCTCAAGCGGTTGACCGATGCCCCCGGCTACGACGCCGAGGGGAGCTACTCGCAGGACGGCAAGCAGATCGTCTTCACCAGCAGCCGCGACGGCGACGCGGATCTGTACATCATGGACGCCGACGGCTCCCACGTCCGCCAGATCACCAACGTCGATGGCTACGACGGCGGACCGTTCTTCTCCCCCGATGACCAGTGGATCATCTACCGCAGCGACCGCCAGAAGGAACACATGCTCCAGCTGTTCATCGTCTCGGTCGACGGCAAGCAGGAGTTCCAACTGACGAACAATCTGGAGCACGTGAACTGGTGCCCGTACATCCACCCCTCGCAGAAGTATCTCATTTGGTCGGGAGCCGATTACTCGAAGGGGCCGATGGCAGCCAACTTCGACCTGTGGAAGATGGACCTGACGTTCGCGGAAGGCAAGGTCACCGGCGGCGAACCCCAACGGATCACCGACCACGAAAAGGCCGATGTGCTGCCGGTCTTCAGCCCCGATGGCAAGCAACTGATGTGGACCTCGAACCGCACCGCCGACGGGACGAGCCAGTTGTGGATCGCGGATTGGAAGGAGTGAAGAGGGTTTATGGTTGATGGGGGATCGTTGAGGGTTGAGAGTTGAGCGCCGGTTGCATTCGCCAATTGGCGGCATCCTACCCCCTCTCCCCCGCGAGCGACGTGGCTTTCACCTGATGCACGTTGCGGGGAAGAGGGTTGGGGTGAGGGGGCCACACCGCACGCTCCATCCCCCTCACCCCGGCCCTCTCCCCCACAGTGGAGTCTGCACCGAAAGCCAAATCGATTGTGGGGGAGAGGGGGCAGAGACGTGGAGTACCGCCAATTGGCGAATGCACCCTTGAGCGACAGAAGACAAGCCCACCGGTGGCCACCGGTGCGTTTTTCGCATTCGGCTCCCCCTTCTGTCGCTCAACCCTCAACCCTCAACGTTCTTCCCCCTACTGTACAAGACTCACCTTGAGTCAATTTCCCGATTCTCGGTAGAGTCCCGTCGACGAAATGTTCTTGTGGACATGATGTCTGCCCCCAAACAGTGCCCCTGAAGGATCGGGAGCCTTGGACTACCAGTTCGGCCCACCGGGGAAAATCTGTGCTGCCTGCGGAAAACCGCTGGGTGCCGGGGACCGGTGCATCTCGGCTCTGGTCGAGCAATCGGGTCGGCTGGTGCGGCTCGATTATCTGGAGGCTCACTGGACGGGAGAGCCGCCGCACACGGTCGGAACCTGGCGGTTCCAGATTCCCGAGGCCACCGCCCAGCAGCAGCGCATCCTCGACACCGACACACTGTTCCGGTTCTTCGAGCAACTCACCGAGGACGCCAATCCGGGACAGGAGCGGCTGCGGTATGTGTTGTCGCTGTTCCTGCTGCAACGGCGGCGGCTCAAGCTCGATGGCTCGCGGCAGGACGGCCAGCAGGAGTTCCTCGTGTTCCTCGGCCAGCGCGGCGAAGGCCCCTACGAGGTACTCGACCAGCAGCTCTCCGCCGAGGAGTTGGCCGCTTTGCAATCCGAGTTGACGGCCCGGCTGCAAACTGATTGGAGGCAGTCCGCATGACTCCGTCCTCTGACCCACACAGTGTCGCCTTTCGCTCCGCCAGTATTGTCGCCTTTCGCTCCGCGAAAGGACGTTCTTTCGCGGAGCGAAAGACGACACTCATTGAAGCCCCGACCGATTCGCCCGCACCAGGACGTGCCGCCATGCCCGAGACTGCACTCCATTGCGGAACCAAGCCGCCCGTCTCCGTAGCGTGGGCTTTAGCCCACGCGGGTGCGATGCATTCCGGGGAGCGTGGGCTAAAGCCCACGCTACGGGGCCTCCGACTGTGTCTGTTTCTGCTCGCCTGCCTCGGGATGCTATCCAGTTCCGGGTGCTTCTCGATGACACTCTGGCGACGCCGACAGCCGCAACTGGCGAAGGCCGACCCACCGTTGCCGCCGAATGCCTCTGCGGATGAAATCCTGGCGCGAATCAATCAGAACGCCTACAGCGAGTTCTCCCCCGACGGGCTGAAGTCCTACCGCTGCGACGATGTCAGCGTGCGGATGCAGGGCGTGCCCGCTCCCATGCGGGCCTCGATGGTGGTCGAGGCCCCTCGCAATCTGCGGCTGCGGGTCGCCAATCCGCTGTCCGGCGGAGAGGCCGTCGACATCGGCTCGAACGAGGAACAATTCTGGATGTGGGCCAAGGATTCGAAACCGGCCAACGTCCTGGTCTGCTCGCACGATCAGATTGCCGTCGCGACGCAGGTGACCTCATTGCCACTGCCGTTTCGCCCCGACTGGCTGATGGAGGTCTTGGGAGTCTCCCCGATCTCCGGGAGCAAGTACGAAGTGCGGCGCGCGAAACCCAACAGCCCGATCGCCGAGTTGGTCTCCGTGCAGCGGACTCCCGACCAGCAACCGGTCCGCCGGATCGTGAAGGTCAACACGATGTATGGGGTCGTGCTGGAACACCGCGTCGAGTCTCTCGAAGGGAAGATGATCGCCCGAGCGACAATGTCTCGCCACTGGCGCGATCCCGGCACGCGGCTGATCCTGCCTCGGCAGATCGCCATCGACTGGCCCGCAGCCGATCAAACACTGGCCCTGACTCTGGAACTCAACACGGTCGACTTCAATCCCCCGGACGAGTCGACGGCCATGTGGCAGGTGCCGAGCATGCCCGGATACCCGGAGATCGACCTCGGGGAGTACGCCATGAAACAGTTGGGACACACCGGAACCAGCCTGGCCTCGAAGAGCAAACACACCCCGCCCAGCGGTTCCCGCAAGGGACAGGCGACACTGGAGGAGGAACCGCAGAACCTCGAAGCCCCCGATCCCGCGGGTCTGGCTGGCGAAGGGGTCTGGACGCAGGACCAGTCCCTGGACTCGATCCGTCGACCGATCCGCAGCGCCTCGAACAGCGAGGACTCGGGCTCGTTTGTGGAGCCGGAGAGTTCCCCTCCCATCGATCTGTTCTTGGAAGAGACTCCGATCGAGAGCGAACCGTCCTCGGCTCGTCCGTTCCCCGGTCGTTGATCGGGCCAGTCGGACAGGCGGGCGAAAATAATCTTCCCGTCACCCCGCTTGTCGGGGTGGTTCCCGCGCGTGTGCGCTACCGTAGCGCACAAGCGCGGGAACCACGGGAACAAGCCCCAATGGCGGGGAGACTATCTCCCCCCGCCTGCATCAGGCGGCGTCAGTCCGGGGTTCAGGAGACCGCCCCCACAGCTCAGAACTGGCTCAGGAACCGCACATCGCTGGCATAGAACTGGCGGATGTCCGTGTTGTTGTGCCGCCGCATGCAGAACCGCTCGACGCCCAGACCGAACGCAAACCCCGACACTTTCTCGGGATCGTACCCCACCGCTTTGAGGACATTCGGGTCGACCATTCCGGCCCCGCCAATCTCCAGCCAGCGGTCGCCCCACTTCATGTCGACTTCGACCGACGGCTCCGTGAACGGGAAGAACGACGGGCGGAACCGGATCACCACATCCTTGCCCAGGTAGGCCTGCGCGAACAGCCTCAGCACCGTCTTGAGGTCGGCCATCGTGACGTGCGTGTCGACCATCAGACCTTCCATCTGATGGAACATGCAGGAGTGCGTGTCGTCCATTTCGTCCGGCCGATACACGCGGCCAATCGAAACGATCCGCACCGGCGGCTGGGTGTTTTGCATCACGCGAATCTGGACCGTCGAGGTCTGGCTGCGCATCAACAGCGGGCCGCCGAACGTCCGCTCTGCTGTGGCGAGGTAGAAGTTATCGCGCGGGTCGCGGGCCGGGTGGTCCAGCGGGATGTTCAGGGCCTCGAAGTTGTGGAACTCGTCTTCGATCTCCGGTCCGTCGACCGCATCAAACCCCAGCCGCACCATGATCGACTTGAACTCCTCGATCGTCTGCGAGATCGGGTGCCGATGCCCCGGACGAAACGGCGTCCCCGGCAACGTCACATCCAGCCCGTCCACCACAGCGGTGGGCTTGGCCAGGACTGACTGCCGCTCTTCAAGGACCGCTGTCACGCGGTCCTTGACCTCGTTGAAGCGCTTGCCCAGCGCCGGACGCTCCGCCGGTTCGACCTGTCCCAGCAGGGCCTGCAAGTCCTTCAGCCGTCCCTGCTTCTTCCCCAGGAACTGAATGCGAACCGCCTCGATCCCCGCCGCATCGGTCGCAGCGGCGATCTCGCGGAGGGCATCGGCTTCGTAGAGGGCGAGTTGGGCGAGTGCGTCCATGAGGGGCAAGCTGGAGACTGGTGTCGGTCGGGGTGGAAGCTGACAAGTATCAAGGATCAAGGGCCAAGTGCCAAGGGTATGACCGCTGCATGTCAGCGACCAATAGAAATGTCACATGGTTTGACCATGTGAAAATGTCACATGGGCACACCCCGCCGTGGGGGCCGGGTGGAGCGCAGGTGAGCGT
>JAYWFM010000406.1:0-8094 GCA_043778825.1 Planctomycetota bacterium
CGCAGGCTTCTGCCGTCCCTGACGGGACTGGATCGCGAGCCGTGGAAGCTCTCCCACCGTTGAAACGGTGGGCTATTATCGGGTGTCCCTGACGGGACACAGAAGGTGCCTGCGGAGGGAATGCTCACCCCGGAAGCCCTGACCCTGTCGGCTTCCGCGCGGAGTGTCGAAAAAACAGTCCCCAATTCCGATATTTATGCACAGGCCAGTCCCACCCACCTGCAACAAGGTGGTTCAGTCGTCCGAACAAATCGGGACTCCACCTCAACTGGCAGATCAGCCGACAAATCTGATATCCACACCATTTCCGAAACCCGAGAGATTCTGGCGAACTTTTTCCGGGGATGTGTATCTCATTGGGTACGAGCGGGGTCGGTCATGGCCACCTCATCAGTCCACTCCCGAAGAACCCTCTTCACCAGTCTTGCCGATCATGTCGCTCTCCCTCCTCCAGTCCGAATCCCCCCCGCTGGGGACGCAACGGTTTGCCCTTTTGGCCAACGTGTTGATGTCACCGAAGCCAGTGGGCATTCTGCTGGCCTCTGTCTCCTCATTCGGAGTGGATGAGCTTCGGCTCAATCCGAAACGGAACGGTCGCGAGAGTTTCGGCGGGCGAGGTGATGCATCCCGGAATCCGCTGCGCACATGACTTGGACGGGAGACTTCTGCGAGTTCTCTCCGCCCGGTGTCATGCGAATGACACCGGGCGGTTTCGTTGGGGAGTTGTCGGTTTTGAGTTGTCAGTTGTCAGTTGTCAGTTCACCTGGCATCAGCCGCGAAGATTCTCTGACTGAGAACTGACCACTTCAACCCGGGCTGGTAGCTGAGACGGTGTAGCGTCTGGCTGAAGACCAGGAGACGAGGATTCGAGCGCCTCCCAGCCCACTTGAAGGGAGCCATCAGCGATCAGCCATCAGTCAGAACAGGCGACGCAACTGCCCTTCTGGCTGAAAGCTGATGGCTGATCGCTGACAGCTCTTTCGGAGAAAACCATGTCCACCCCCCACCGACTCAAACGCACCCCCGTCCTCCCCCGAGGTCGTGGTGTAACGGCAGCACAGCGAGCTTTTAACCCGCACGGCGAGGGTTCGAATCCCTTCGACCTCAATGGAAGCCATCAGCCATCAGCCGTCAGCCGTCAGCCAGAAGCATTCCCTCTGGCTGACGGCTGATCGCTGAAAGCTGACGGCTCTCTCCGGGACCAAGGTGTTACGGCAGCACACTCGGTTCTTACCCGAGCAGGTGACGGTTCGAGTCCGTCTGGTCCCATTGAGTCGGGTGTCGGAAGTCGGGAGTCGGGAGCAGTCCGCAGGACTTCTGCTGGCTCCCGACTCCCGACTCCAGACTCCCGACTCAGCAGCACTGGTCGTCCAGCGGCCAAGACACCGCATTCGTAATGCGGCAACGTGGGTTCGACTCCCACCCGGTGCTCTCTGGTGTCAGGTTCCGCCTGGTATCCCGCTCTTTGAGAATTCGGTCCAATGAAAGTGGGGAGAGAGAGGAGGCAAGAGAGCAGAGCCAGATCAGACATGGGGGCTCAGTCTCTCTGGCTCTTATCACTCGTCTCTCGTCTCTCGTCTCACTTCTCTCCTCTCCAGCGCCCATGATGTAGCGGTAGCCTGCTGCCTTGCCAAGGCGGAAGTGCGGGTTCAACTCCCGCTGGGCGCTTTGGGGAGAGCGGTCAGCCGTCAGCTTTCAGCAGTCAGCCAAAGCAATCCCCTCTGGCTGAAGGCTGAAGGCTGATCGCTGACCGCTCCCTTGCGGTGGGGCCCGTGCTGGTACGGGCAGGCGGCTGTTAACCGCCCCGACGCAGGTTCGATTCCTGCCACCGCAGCTAAGTCGGGAGTCTGGGGTCGGGAGTCGGGAGCAAGAGGGGGAGTCCGTCGGACTCCTGCTGGCTCCCGACGCCCGACTCTCCGTGCCCTTGGCTGATCGGCGAAGGCACCAGCCTTCCACGCTGGACAGGTGGGTTCAACTCCCACAGAGCACTCTCACTTCAATTCGCGAACCTTGGGATGCAATGTGTGTCCCTCTTCCAACCCTGCGGGATCGTCTATCGGCAAGATGCGACGCTCTGAACGTTGAGAGGTTGGTTCGACTCCAGCTCCCGCAGCTGAGTCGGGAGTCTGGGGTCGGGAGTCGGGAGCCAGAGAAGGTCGTCCATTGGATTTGTCCCTCTGGCTTCCGACTCCCGTCTCCCGACACCCGACTCATCAGGAAGTCATCCGGCCGGAAGCAAGGCTGTGCCGCGGTAGTTGAACACCGCTTGAAAACAGGTGGCGAGTTCGCCTCGCTTGTGGGTTCGAGTCCCACGGCTTCCGCTGAAGACAGACGAGAGGGGAGCGATCAGAGACGAGAGCCAATCCAGGCAATCGAATCTGGCTCTCGTCTCTTCTCTCTGATCTCTCGTCTTTCTTTCGGTCCCGTGGTCCAGCGGCGACGACTCCTGGCTTACATCCAGACAACGATGGTTCGAGTCCATCCGGGATCACTCACTTCCAGCCGTGAAACGCCGCCTCATTCCAGATTCAGGGAAGCTGTCCCACGATTCGACTCGCCCATCACCGGCGGCTTCCCCCAGCGTTGGCGGAGACCACTCCGGTTGACGATCTCCGCCACGCTGTACTCGGTCCCATCAATCTCATCGTCCGTCGCGGGAAAGCCGGGTGGTGGCGGGGATATGGTCACGAAATGAGTCACAGCTGATGTTTCGATCGTCAGGAACGGGATATGGCTGGTCTTGCATTGTTTCTGACCATCGGGGCCAGGAATCACTTCCTGGCTGAGGCAGTTCATCAGTTCCACGCGGTCTGGTCCGGCTCGCAGGACGGTCCCGGAGTAGCGGCCGCCGGACTCGTCATCGACACCGACCTGTGATCCTCGGGCAGTGGCGACGATCTGTTCTCGAAGGAACTTGCGTTCCATACTGTCAATCTCTTGTCGGATTTCATCAGGCATGACGAACGAGCTACGGAGTGTGTCAGCGGTCTGCTTTGGCTCGATCTCGCGCCCTGCGGTATCGGGATTCCGCTCCTCTTCGATCTCATGCAGGTCATCCATCGAGAGGCGTTTTTCGCTCTCGTGACGCTCCGAATGGCCTGGCCACTTCGCAAACGATGGGGCGGACTGACAGCCGGAGAGACAATAGCTCATCAGAAGAAGCAGGTTCAGCTGTCGAAGCATGTCGCACCTCTTTCGGTATTCTGACCAGAAGGTCAGCCATCCTCCCGAGAACCTCGCCGCGAGCCTATTTCGACAGGCCAAAGACCGTCAAGACCGTCAGCCCCCGTGGGTGGACGATGGGCGGCGAGTCGCAGGAGTGGAACCCCAGACCGGCAGGAGTCGCCGATGAGAGTGGCCCCATGACGCCCAGGTACGCCCACTGGCTGAGCGGCTCCGCTCTGTATTCGTCAGGTCAAGGGCCGGAGCGTCTGCGGGTTCGACTCCCGCCTTGGGCATTCCGGCTGCGTTCGGGGGGGCATGAGGGACGGTCTGGCCTCGCTCAGGAAACGTCGTCATCTCGAACTCTGATCTGTGCCCATCTGTGAAATCTGTGTCCCCCTCATTCCTTGAAGCTCTTCCATTCCAGAGTCAGAGGTTTGGTACACAGATTTCACGGATGGGCACAGATTCAGAGGACTGTCACCCGAACCTCGGCACCGCAATCTGCGTCCCTTCAGAATGCAATCGCAGCACACACCCAGCTCGGTAGGCAACTGGCAGACCACGTTGTTTCAGAAACAGCGATGCTGTGGGTTCGAATCCCACTCGAGCTATGAGTCGGGGGTCGGGGGTCTGGAGTCGGGAGCAGGAAGATGCTGGCGCGGGCTGGCGATTCATGCTCCAGACTTCCGACTTCCGACCCCCGACTCCCGGTCCTCGTGGAGCAGCCTGGAGTGCTCGCCACCCTGTCACGGTGGAGATCAGGGGTTCAAATCCCCTCGGGGACGCTGAAGAGTAGCGGTCAGCTTTCAGCCATCAGCCAGAGGGAAATGTCTGGCTGACCGCTGAAAGCTGACTGCTGACAGCTTCTCTACGGCCCGTTCTTCTAGCGGCTCAGGAATCTGGCTTCTCAGGCCGGCAACGCGGGTTCGAATCCCGCACGGGTCAATGGGGGAAGACGAGAGTGGAGAGACGAGAGACAAGAGCCAGAAATGGTGTGCCTGGCTCTCGTCTCTTCTCTCTCATCTCTCCTCTTCTTCTTGCAGGTGGGCAGGCGCTCAACTGGCTCTCATAAGGCCGGTCCGCCCGGTTCGAGTCCGGGACCTGCAACTGGGGGAAAGACGAAAGACGAGAGAGCAGAGACGAGAGCCAGCAATGGTGTGTCTGGCTCTCGTCTCTGCTCTCTCGTCTCTCGTCTTTCCCGACCGAGTACGCAAACTGGCAAAGCGGCCAGGTCGAGAGCCTGGTGCCTGTGGGTTCGACTCCCACTTCGGTCACTGCGAGTCGGGGGTCTGGGGTCGGGAGTCGGGAGCCAGCAAGAAGTCCTTCGGACTTCCACCTCTGGCTCCAGACTCCCGACCCCCGTCTCCCGACTCATTGGAAGGCAGCCGAATACGGTTGGCCGGGCCGCATTGCTAATGCGGTTCTCCTTCACCGGAGATGAGGGTTCGAATCCCTCGCCTTCCGCTGGGGGAAGGGAAGCGATCAGCCGTCAGCTTTCAGCAGTCAGCCAGAGAAGTCTCCCCTCTGGCTGATGGCTGATGGCTGAATGCTGATGGCTGACAGCTCCCCTCCCCCCTGCCCCGATGGTGAAACGGAAATCACTCCCCGCTTCTCACGGGACGTTCCAGGTTCAATTCCTGGTCGAGGCAAATCGAGAACCTGTCAGCTCCCCTGGCGAGCGAGCGCCGGGCCACACACAGAGTTCACTCCGGCATCCGCTTGGCCAGCTTCACCCGGACAAATCGCGGCCAGTACAAACTCGCGTCCGAGAACAAGTCCCCGAACTGAAACGAGTTCACCGCATAGGTGATGAGCAGATCGTCACCGGTCGACAGCGCGGGATGCGCCTTCCCGGCATAAGCAAAGTAACCCTTCTTCCCCGCCGGTTCGGGACAGGTCCAGACCTCGACCGGCTCGGACCACGGCCCCCACGGCTGGTCGGCGAACCGGGCGTTGATCTTCGGCGAGAGCAGGTCGCCGTGGCTGATCGAAATGAACTGGCCCAACGCGGGCAGGGGACTCACCGAATACTCGGATGACAGGCCCGAAGCGATCGGAGCTGCCTCGTGAAAGTCCTGGGACCAGCCCGAGGCGGTGCGGAACTCCCAGCGGCTGGGGTCGCTGACCGAGGCCACCGGCACGCGGGCGAGCAGCATCTTTCGCGGCGAGAGATGCACCTGCGGAGTCTCCCGCACTCCATACACATAGACGTAATCGCCGTGCTGCAGGACCGCCGAACCGAACATGACGCGGCGTTCTTTGGTGAGTTCCGTAAACGGGAGCGGACGCCGCGTGACCTTCCATGTCGTCGGCGGGTCAAGCGGGTTGTCGATCACCGCGTGAGACACTCCGACATTGACGAACCCGAACACGCCGGGATCGCTCGACTTCTCAAACTCCCACAGGAACAGATGCACCTTCGCATCGATACATGTCCCCCCCAGCAACCAGAACCAGTGTTTCGGGTCATCGGGAATGAACAGAGCGGCGGGCTGCCCCTGGGCATCGGTCCCGTGGAAGAACTCCAGCTGTTGCCCCGCGAGGGTTGGCGTCTGCACCCCCACCGAGTTGTTGATCAACTTCGAATCGACGCGCCGACCGTTCTCGACTCGTCCGATGAGTGTGTCGCTATAGAACCACAACAGCCGGTCCGGTGCCACCTGCACCGAGTAATTGCCGTCCGCCCCGATCCACCCGCTGGTCCGCTGGAACCGCTGGTCCCAGTCGGGAGCCGCCACGGCCGACACCACGCGCGGCGGCTCGGCACACCGGGCCAGCGAGGTCAGACTCGCGAGGGCGATCCACAAACCAGACGTTACCGACAGAAGTCGAAGTCGCGTGGGCGTTAGCCCACGCTTCCCTGAAGAGAACGCTCCCGCGTGGGCTAAAGCCCACGCTACAGGGACTTTTGTCGGACACTTCAAACCAGTCAACATCCGCAGCATCGAAGCACTCCCCAGCCGCCCATGAACGGTGCTGTCCATCGGGCGCACTGCGTGTACTTCTACCAGCCCGACGGCAATCCGGGCAGTGTCTCCTGAAGAATCTCATAGATCGCCTTCCGGTCCTCCGCACTCAGGTGCGCGAACTCCGGCGAGTTGTTCTTCCCGGTCAGCACCTCACGCAGGTTCTTCAGCACATCGGTCTTGGCCTCGGTGGGGAGTTGAGTGAATGCCTCTGAGTAGATCAGGTAGCTGCAGGGGTACTTGAGGAGGCGGGTCTGGAGATCGAGGTCTCGGAGCGAGCGGCCCTTCGAGTCGCGCGGCCCGCGAGCGGCGAACTCCTCTGCGAATCCGGAGGTGCCCGACACCGGGGCTTCGAGGGGGTACTCCTTGCTGAACAGCAGATAGCGGACCAGCTTTTCGGTGACGCCGTGGATGCGACGTTCGGTCAGGTCGCTGCGAAAGTCGTCGGGGCGATCCAAAGCGTCGTTCATGATGTCGTCGTGATGCAGGGCGCTGCGGGTCTCGAAGTTGGCCAGCGTGATGAAGTTGTGCATCTGCACCTGATGCTCCAGAACCATCAGCGCCACGAGGTCGCTATGCGGCGTAAGGTACGGCTTCACCGAGACGAACTGGGAGAGGTCGGTCGCGTTGGCCCCGGCCTCGCGGTCGAGGGTTTCCGGAGACTTCCGCTGGGCCAGGACATTCCCCATGTGCCGCATCGAGCCATGCTGTCCGCTGACGTACCAGCCGCCCCACCGTTGCGAGAACGGACTGGTGTGATCGGTCGAGAACGTCCCCGACCCCAGCAGCGGGTGGCCGCCTCCATCCGAGTAGACCGACCGCACGAGCAACCCCGGCACCCCCTGCGTCCGCGACGAGGCATGACACGTCAGGCACTGCCCCCGGTCCCGCAAGAACCTCGGCTTCCCATCGGGCGTCTCGGTGATCTGGTCCAGTGTGTAGAAGATCGTCCCCTGTTGAGCGTCCTGCGTGGCGACCTCCACCACGTCCCCTTGTTGGCAATAACCGATGTACGTGTCGTCATTAAAATACACAGCTCGCGGACGATCCGGAGTGATCCGCCGCAGCTGGAGACTGGTCTTGGAGAACACGAGTACCTGCGACTGTTGCGGCACATCGAGCAGCTTGAGTACGGATTCCAAATAGCCGCGCGGGCCATCCGACTTCAGATCGACCTCGCCCGAGTCGAGCTTAGCCTGCAGCTGGGTAATGCGGGTATTGACCTCCGCCGTCTCATACGAGATCGGAGCCGCTTCGAACTCCATCTGGGCGGAGGCCGAGTGGAGCGAGCCGAGACAGAACAGACCAGCTGCGACGGAGGCCAGAAGAAGGGGCGGGATCGACATGATGCGGATCCAATGTGCGAAGGCGGAGAGAGCCGTTGGAGCCTGCCGAGGTGGGGTGCAACCGGTGTTGCACCGAAACAGGCACCCTGGACTCCTCTTTCATCCTACTCGGAAGTTTGCAGCTCATCAAACACGGTTTTGATCGGTTCGGGCAGTTTCCCGCAGTTTGGAATCTGCTCATCGACGCCAAGACACCACCCCGCTGGCCGGGGTAGTTCCCATCGGTATCGACACCACTCCCCACCCCCGAGGGGGCTCAGCCCATAGCCGGTGGTGTCGCTGCGCTCGCCCCCCGGCGATGGGCTGAATTCCCTTCGGGATGGGGGCGAGTCGCAAGAACCATTCTTCAACGGTGTAGCCTGCACCGGAGCAGCCTGAAGGCTGAACTCCAACGTTCCGACCCAGCCATCACCCCGTGAGTGTTCACTTCGGCGGTGGAAGCAGGGACGCAAAGTCGGCGACCACCTGCTTCGGAAAAGAAAAGGGAAAAGAAAAGGGGTCAGAAAAGAAAAGGAGAAAAGAAAAGGGGTCAGGGTGCGCCGGCGTAAGCCGGGGGAGAGTCGCGAATGAGAGAGTCGCACGAGAGAAGACCTAGCCAGTCACCTCGGCCTCGAGTG
>JAYWFM010000407.1:0-8089 GCA_043778825.1 Planctomycetota bacterium
AGCCCCCAGCCCCGTCAGGGGCGACAGAACACGCCGCGCGACGGGTGGTGCGTTGGTCCCGTGGCGAAAGTTCTGTCGTCCCTGACGGGACTGGTTGGAACATCTGAGGTTCAGGCCCACCGTTGAAACGGTGGGCTATTTTCGGGTGTCCCTGCCGGGACAAAGACCAGGATTTCCCCTCGGGAATGACCACCTTGGAAGTCCTGGGGCGAGGCTCCTCCGACTCTCGGGACGCACACACGGCGACTACCCCAGGCTCTGCACCGGCCCGGTGGGCGGACTGGCCGGATCGAGAAACGTGCGGTGCCAGTGCTCCAAGACCATCAGATTCCACAGCCGATAGCTGTGGTCGAACTGGCCGCTGGTGTGTTGGTCGACCATCTCGCGGATGACTTGCGGGTTGAAGTAACCTCGGGCGAGCGACTGCGGGGAGAGGAGCGACTCCTCGACCAAGGAACGCAACTCCCCTCGAAACCAGTGGTCGATCGGGACGCCGAAGCCCATCTTCTTCCGGGTCTGGATCGACGCGGGGAGCAAGTCGTGGAACGTGTCGACGAGGATCTTCTTGCCTCGTCCGCGTTCGAACTTCAGATCGAGCGGCATGCGGGCCGCGAGTTCGGCGACATGGTGATCGAGGAACGGCGACCGGGCTTCTAGGCTGGCCGCCATGCTGGCGATGTCGACCTTGGTGAGGATGTCGCAGGGCAGGTAGGTCTGCATGTCGACCGCCGTCGTCCGCGTGATAAAGTCGCGGTCGGGGCAGAGTTGATAGGCTTCGAGGAGGAACTCCGCGGAGTCGAAACGATTGAGTTTCGCGGCGAACTCGGGCGAGTAGAGTCGCGAGCGGGCGTCGTTGTCGAAGATCCCGATCCACCGCAGATACCGTCGCTCGGGTGATTCCGCCATCCCCGCCAGAAACCGCTTGACCCGGCGTCGGAAAGACTTTTGCTCGACCCGCGCGGGGAGCTTCTGCCACAGCGGCCAGCCGCAGATCGTCCGCACAAACCCCGGTAGTCGATCGATCTGGGAGGCCAGCAACACGGCCTGATAGCGATCGTAACCCGCGAAGAGTTCGTCCCCCCCATCCCCGGAGAGCGCGACCGTGACCTTCTCGCGCGTGACCCGCGACAGATACATCGTCGGGATCGCCGAGCTGTCGCCGAACGGCTCATCGTAGTGCCAGATCAGTTGCGGCAGCGTGTCGAGGGCCGAGGGCTCGACGACGTACTCCTGGTGATCGGTGCCGAGGAGTTTGGCCGCCTCGCGGGCATACTGCCGCTCGTCGAACTTCTCGATGGTGAAGCCGATCGAGAACGTGAGAATCGGCCGCGACGAGAGTGACTGCATCAGACCCGAGATGATCGTCGAGTCGATCCCCCCCGACAGAAACGACCCCAGCGGCACATCCGACCGCATGCGGAGCCGCACCGCCTCCGTCAGCGTCTCGCGCAGCTTGGCCTGCCAATCGGCATGGCTCCACTTCGCCGATTCCGCCAGCGAAGGGTCGGCGAACGTGTGCGATATGTCCGAGCGATACGGCGGCGTCCAGTACCGCGCGATCGACAGTTGGCCCTTCTCATAGATCGCATAGTGAGCGGGCGGGAGCTTGCGGTAGCCCTTCAAGATCGTGCGCGGGTGCGGCACGTATTGATACGTCAGGAACAGGTCGATCGCCTGCGGATCGACCTCGCGCGGGGCACCGGGAATTTGCAGCAAGGTCTTCAGTTCGCTGCCGAAACTCAGGCGGTCGGACTCCTGCCGATAGTACAGCGGCTTCTTCCCGAGTCGATCGCGGGCCAGCACCAGCCGCTCATTTCGGTCATCCCACAGCGCGAACGCGAACATCCCCCGAAACATCTGCAGGCACTCGATGCCATACTCTTCGTAGGCATGAACGATCACCTCGGTATCGGAGTGCGTCGCGAACTTGTGGCCCTTCGCCAGCAACTCCTCGCGCAGCTCCACATAGTTGTAGATCTCCCCATTGAAGGCGATCCACACGCTGCCGTCTTCATTGGAGAGCGGCTGGTTGCCGGTGGAGAGGTCGATGATCGACAGGCGTCGAAAGCCCAGCGCCACCCCCGCCTCCGCATTGCCCGAGGCCGCCGCGATGTGCTGCCCCTCCGCATCGGGACCGCGATGGATGATCAAATCCGTCATGCGGCGTAAGATCACCGAGTCGATCGCCGCCGCGCGACGAGTCCAAGCTGCCCCGGCGATTCCACACATGAAGTCCCGCACCCTTTCCGATTCCGATGAGAAGAGACAGGGATTCTCAGGGGGTCAGGCCCCGGAGTCAACGCGGGGAGGAGCAGGTTGACGTTTCTGAAAGCAATCGCCAATCGGCGAATGCCCCCCGACGGGACCGGGCCATCCCATCGCGGAAAGCCTGCTTCTGCCTTATGGTATACTACCTCTCGGTCGCGATGGTCCTGCACAGAGTGTACGACACGCGGCTCTCGCAGGACCACGAACTGCTGGCGGTGCTGTCCGCCTTGGTCAGCTTCGGCTGGTGCCAGTGGACACTGTCGCGTGCCTCGCATGAGGCCGGGGAGTTGTGACTGCTGGAGTGTCGTCTTTCGCTCCGCGAAAGAACGTCCTTTCGCGGAGCGAAAGGCGACACTCTCATTCACCTCGACTCATCCCGCTCTCACGGGCTTCCTCATCCACATTGCTGCCGTCTCCCATGCCCCCCCCCCACGCTGACATCGCCGCCCGTCTCGACTTCGTCCTCGGGCTGTACCCCGCCGCGGCCAAGTTCGTGCTGGACTACTACGAATCCGGGTCGCTGGCCGTCGAGTGGAAGGCCGACCAGACGCCGGTCACGCGGGCCGATCAAGGAGCCGAGGAGTTGCTGCGGAAGCACCTGGCCGCGAGGTTCCCACAGGACGCGATCCTCGGTGAGGAGTCGGGCGAGACCCCGGGCACGTCGGGGTTCCGCTGGGTTCTCGACCCGGTGGATGGGACCAAGTCGTTCGTCTCGGGAGTCCCGCTGTTCGGGATGCTGATCGGGTTGCAGTTCCATGGGGAGTGCGTCGCCGGGGTCTGCGGGTTCCCGGCCTTGAACGAGGTCGTCTATGCCCGCCAAGGGCAGGGCACCTGGCGCAAATGCGGCAACGCAGCCCCCGTGCGCTGCCATGTTCGCCAGACCCGCGAGTTGTCGCAGGCGGTGTTCTGCTTCACGTCGTCTGGCGGCTGGGACAGTGCCGGGCAGTGGGAGACGTTCACCCGGCTGACCCGCGCCACGCGGCTGTCGCGAGGCTGGGGCGATTGCTACGGGCATGTCCTCGTTGCCACGGGTCGGGCCGATGTGATGGTTGACCCCGCGTTGGCGGTCTGGGACGCTGCGGCACTGATCCCGATTGTGACCGAAGCCGGAGGCCACTTCGTCGACTGGACCGGCCAGCAGACCGTCGATGGCGGCAACGGGATTTCCGTCATCCCCGAACTGAGGTCTGAGGTGTTGCGGATCATTCAAGACCCCAGTGCCCAGTTCGAAGCCAAGCGCGGACTGGACTAGGCAGGCTGATAGCGAATGGCTGATGGCTGATGGCCAGAGGCATCTTCTGGCCATCAGCCATACGCCATACGCCACACGGAGACTCTCATGGCCCAAGGCCGCCCCATGGTCCGTCAACCGGCATTCAAGCTGCCGAACATGCAGAAAAAGCACCTCAAGCAACTGGCGCAGAAGTCGCAGTTGCAACAGCGAAAGCTTCGAGGAAAGTAGGCCACCCCCTCCAACGCCGGGGCTTCCCAAGTGGAGCACTCAGCGGATAGCCACACGCAAACGGCATTCGCCTCAACTGCGACTCCTCTTTGTTCCGCCAGAGACACAGCGCGGCATCGCCGCAACCCCAGTGATCCGCCGCTCGCCAGACTCTGACGACTCATCGTGTGGCCGCCTCCCTCCCCGCCCCCTCGGACAGCGTGATTGGCCGAGCATCCAATCTGTGCGAATCTGTGAAATCTGTGTACGAACTCTCCCCACGGGAAGAGCCGCGCCCAAGGGAGGATTGGTACACAGATTTCACAGATTTGCACAGATTTGCACAGATTTGCACAGATTTCAGAGCCTGGGCGGCGGTGACTCGGCGGGTTTCAGTCGCCGTTCTGTGGGCCGCAGAGGGGGGGGGGATTCGAATGAACTGGGCCTCTGAAATTCTCTCAGCGCACGCAGACTTGAATGGTTTGCAATACAGAGGCTGGATGCCTCCAAGAGTCGACATCCCCCGAGCTGAGCCAGCGGCACCAAAGAAAAAGCAGCCCCATTCTCACAATGGACTGCCTGGGTATCTCGGAAAAGGCTGACAGATGCCGTAACCGCTACTTGGGCTTGCTCGCCTCAAAGCCAGACTCGGGCGGTGCCCCGACCGTCTCGCACAACTCTTCGCGAATGATATTCACGCTCTTGGGGGCTTCGATCCCGATTTTGACGGTGTTCGGCCCGATGCGAACGATGTTGATGACCACATCCTCACCGATGAGGATTCGCTCGCCTGCCTTCCTGGACAAGACCAACATGGCTGTCTCCTTCCTGAGATTGTACGCAGCCACCCTCTCAACCATGAGAGGGTCCAGTTGAATCAATTCAGCTACGACATCGGAATGATAACAGCCGCACTCCGCCTCGTCCAGTAAATACTACAAGAACGATTGTGCCTGAAAAACAGGCTGCGTGTTTTTTAGGCACTCCCGTGCGGCCAAGCCAATTACCTCACCCAGAGTCACGTGCGAACGTAGCCACCTTCGCCAGAAGGTGGGCGGCTTGTCTCGGAATTCGCGGTGGTTGACAGCCTTCCGAAGTCTCCGACACGTCGGAAGGCTCTCTGGCTGACTTGGACGCGGGTTTCGGCAGCCCACGTTCTGGCGAACGTAGCTACGAGTACGATCAGGCGTGGAATCCCATCGTCTCGTAGTGGTCGAGCGGCTCCACGTCCACGATCTTGAGGGCCAGGATGGCCGTGAAGCTGATCATCAGCTTGCGGGCTCCGATCGTGTCGGGCCGCTCCCGCTGGACGAGGAGGATCCCCTCGTTGATTCGAAAGTCATTGAACGCCACCGGCTCCCCGAAGGAGGGAATCAGCACTCCGACCTTGGGGAATGTCTGGGGCCAGTTCTCAAACATTTCCCGCCAGGAATTGTCGCCTTCCATGCCCGCCGCCTTCTCAACTCAGTTCCCGAACCACATGCCGAGTTTGTTTCGACACGACCAGGAGACCGGGGTGAAGCGGAATACCAGAGGCGGAATAACGCGACCTGCATAGGCATTCTTCAGCCAATACCAACGAAAAACGCCACACCGACGGATCGGTGTGGCGTTCTCGGATGACCCCATGGGGATTCGAACCCCAGTAACAGGACTGAAAATCCTGTGTCCTAGGCCACTAGACGATGGGGCCAGCGGGTAGGTAAGGTATCGACCCCGGCCAGACTGTCAAGGTTCTCGAAAATCTTTCTTTGGGTTTCGAGTCCCATAACGCAGTCGCAACATCCGATTTCGCAACCCTTTCCAGTCATTCCGGCGGCACAGGCTGTTCCATGAGAATCGCACTCGGCCAAATCAATCCGACGATCGGCGACCTTCGCGGGAACTGCCAGTTGATTGAGCAGGCCCATCGCGGAGCCTCAGACAATGCGGCGCAACTACTTGTTGTGCCAGAGTTAGCAGTCAGCGGGTATCCTCCAAAAGACCTGCTGCTCCGTGATTGTTTTATAGGCAGCTGTGACGCCGCGGTGCAGCAACTGGCCGGGCTGACGGTCGGAAAAGCCGCGATTCTGGTCGGGCATCCCTCAGCGGGCGAGCATGGCTCGCTCCACAATTCGGCCTCACTCCTCGCCGACGGAAAAATCGTGGCCCGCGTCCACAAGACGCTCCTCCCGAACTATGACGTGTTCGACGAACGCCGCTATTTCCGCCCGCAACGCCCCGACCAGCTTCACCCCATCGAGTTCCAGGGACGGAAACTTGGCATCCATCTCTGCGAGGACGCTTGGTGGGGCCAGCCCGAGACGTTCTACCACATTCCCGAAGAGCACTTCGTCGACCCGGTTCGTGAACTGGCCCGGTTGGGGGCGGACGTACTCATCAACCTTTCCGCCAGTCCGTTCGAGGGCCACAAGCCCGCTCGCCGACGTGGCATCATCGCCGCCCACGCGAAAGCCTCCGGCCTCCCCTTCGTCTTCGTCAACCAGATCGGCGGCCAGGACGACATCGTCTTCGATGGTCACAGCTTCGTCATGGACGGCCAGGGCCAGATCCGCCACCAGTCCGCCGGGTTCCGCACCGATCTCGATATCGTCGACCTCGACGCCCTCCCGCCGGTCCTCGACCCCCGCGACCCGCCGCGCGAGCATCAGCTGCTGGAGGCACTGGTCCTCGGACTGAGGGACTACATGCGGCGCTGCGGGTTCACCGATTGCGTGCTCGGTCTCTCGGGAGGAATCGACAGCGCGGTGGCCTGCTACATCGCCGCCCGAGCTGTCGGACCGCAGCATGTTCACGGCCTGCTGATGCCCAGCCGCTACAGCAGTCCGCACTCGATCGACGACGCCTGGGCCTTGGTGAAAGCCCTCGGCGTCGATGGCCAACTGATCCCGATCGACGACGCCCACCGAGCCTACGAAGGGCTGCCGGTGGTGGGTGACGACCTCGCAAGTCAGCCGGCGGGCCTGGCCGACCAAAACCTGCAAGCCCGCATCCGAGGGGCAATCGTGATGACCCGCAGCAACCGCCGAGGCTGGATCGCACTGGCCACCGGGAACAAGAGCGAACTGGCCGTCGGGTACTGCACGCTGTACGGCGACATGTGCGGCGGGTTCGCGGTGCTGTCGGACCTCTACAAGAAAGATGTGTACGCCCTCGCCCGGTACATCAACTCCACCGTCGAGAAACGCGAGGTGATCCCGACCAGCACGATCGACAAGGCCCCCAGCGCCGAACTCGCCCCCAACCAGTTCGACCAAGACACCTTGCCGCCGTACCCCGTCCTCGACGCGATCCTCGAAGGGCTGGTCGACCGCGAGGACTCGATCGCCGAACTCGCCAAGCAGTTCCCGATCGAGCAAGTCCGCTGGGTCGCCCAGCGCCTCGACCGCAACGAATTCAAACGCCGCCAAATGCCCCCCGGCGTGAAGCTCTCCCCGAGAGCCTTCGGGTTTGGCCGACGCATGCCGATGGCGATGAAGGTCGAGTATTGAAGGGGGAGTTGTCAGTGGTCAGTCATCAGTTTTCCGCCCGAGGAGCATGACGCGGAGCGGCCCCGTACGGCGGGGTGGCCCAGACATCGCTTTGGATGGCTGGGTTGCACAGCAACAAGAGGCTTGACGGGTAGAGGGACGATTCAGAAAATCATCCCGATGAGCAAGCTCCGCCGAGTCGATGATGCCCTGTATGTCCACTTCATCACATTCTCGTGTTACCACCGCCGCCGGTTGCTGGATCACGATCAGCCCAAGCGTATTCTGCTCGGCATCCTGACCGATGAACTGCTCAAGTTCGATGCCCGCTGTATTGGGTTCGTCATCATGCCCGACCATGTGCATGCCCTCATCTGGTTCCCCAAGACCGGGCAACTGAGCCGGCTCATGCAGTCGTGGAAAGGTCGGAGCTCGAAGGGGATCAAGGAGTTTCTATTTCGCTCGATGCCGGAGTATGCGTCGAAGTTCCCCAGGGCCGATCCCATCTGGCAGGTGCGGTTCTACTCATTCGAGATCTACACCACAGCCAAGATCGAGGAGAAGCTGAACTACATGCACCTGAATCCCGTGCGGGCGGGGCTGGTGGAGACGCCGACGCAGTGGCGGTGGGGTTCGGCGCGATGGTATCTTGAGGGCCGTACTGTGGGGATTCCAATCCAATGGGTGGACTGATGCGATGCGACCAGCAAGTGACTCTTGTTCCTTCGTCACCCAGACGCTCAAAGCAGCGTCTGGGCCACCCCGTCAGAATTCGGGGGGTTCAAGCGGGATCACCGACGGACCTGACGAGTGTCGTGGGTGATAACTTCCTGTCGTCCGTGTCGGCGACGCTGTCCAACGACACGCGAGACAACGCGTTTATCCCTTCGCAGGGGCACATGTTCGAGGC
>JAYWFM010000408.1:0-3410 GCA_043778825.1 Planctomycetota bacterium
GCTTCCGGGGTGAGCATTCCCTCCGCAGGCACCCTCTGTGTCCCGTCAGGGACACCCGACAGTCGCCCACCGTTTCAACGGTGGGAGAGCGTCCCGGACGAACCGATGAGTCCCGTCCGGGACGACAGAAGCTGGCGATCACCGTGGTCACGAGCTGTCGGCGTGGGGCCAGACGACAGGTTTCTGTCGCCCCTGCCGGGGCTGCTGGCCGCGAGAGGCTTGTGGACCCACCGATGAATCGGTGGGCGATGATCGGGAGTCCCTGCCGGGACAAAGAGGAGTCGCAGCGGAGGCGAAGGTTGTTTGCGTGTCGATATTTGCTGAGTGTCACGCCTTGGAGGCCCTGGCCTGTCGGCTTCCGCGCGGAGTGTCTTAATTCCAGATGCAAAAGCCATCGCTGTACCGGAGATCGGGAAGTCGTTCAGGACCAAGTCCCAAGCCCCTCACCCCGGTCCTTCTCCCCACAGTCACACCCACTCCCCACGCCATACCGCCAGTGGGGAGAGGGGGGCAGAGGCACGCCATTGTCGACAATTCGAATGCTCACACGCAGAGCATTGGAAAATGTAAGTCGGGAGGACTGGTCGAATGGATCGAGGCCCCTTCCGCCACGGGCTGGGTGAAAGCAATCCATCAATTGGTGGTTGGTGTTGCCGAAACGCCACATGCCGTCACATCGAGACGGGAATCCTGATCCTCGGGGAACGTGCGGTCGATTTCCGGCTCCGAGGTGGTAATCCGGAAGCAAGTTTTCAAAGAGTCGGCGATCTGCGTGTGGATCGGCCGTGATGTCTGGAGGCTACGCCGATGATCCAAACTGCTCCGCTCGTCTCCCCCTGGGGACACCGGACCATCCGTCGAGGCCCGTGGCCGTGTTCCATTCTGGGCACTGGCATGGCCCTTCCGCCACGGGCCGTCGACAATGAGACATTGATCCGCGACCTGCAGCTGGACACGACCGCAGACTGGATTGCTGCCCGGACGGGGATTCAGGAACGCCGCTTTCTGGACGATGGCGACGATCTGGTGGAGCTGGCCAGCGAGGCCGCGCTGCGGGCACTGGAGTCCTCGGGGACGACGCCCGATGAAATCACCCTGATTGTCGTGGCCACCTCGACGAATCCGAATCTGATGCCGTCGGTGGCCTCCCTGGTCCAGGCCGCGCTACTCGCCGAGAACGCAGTGGCCTTCGATATCAATGTCGCCTGTTCGGGCTTTGTGCATTCCTTTGACGTGGCGTTCCGCTGGTTACAGACCACCGGAGGCCAAGCCCTCGTGATTGGGGCCGATCAAGGCTCGCGGCTGTTCAGTCCCACCGATCGCTCGACCGCCGTGTTCTTTGGAGATGCGGCAGCGGCAGTCGTCATCGGGGCCGACGGGCCGGGTCAAGTCTTGGCCTCTGAGCTGCACTCGCGAGGCGACGCGACTCCCCTGCGAGTGCCCGCCGATGGCCACATGACGATGGACGGCAAGGCCATTTGGAACTTCGCCACGCAGGTTTTGCCTCAAACGGTCCGGTCACTCTGTGCCAAGGCGGGCGTCTCCGTCGACCAGATCCAACTGCTGGTCCCGCATCAGGCCAACCTGAACATCTTGAAAGCCTCAGCGGAGGAACTGGGGCTTCCGATGGACCGTGTGGCCGTGACGGTGAACAGTCTCGGAAACACGGTGGCCGCCAGCATTCCGTCCGCCTTGCATACTGCACTCCAACACCGAATGGCTGAACCCGGCGACCTCGTGGCCCTGGTCGGCTTCGGAGCTGGACTGGCGTGGGGCGGTCAACTCATCCGGCTGTAGAGAGCCCCTCAAAGGAAACCCGTCATGAGCCATCCCCTTCAGATCCTGAATGCCACTCGGCAACAGTTCGGCTGGGCCGCTGCCGGACGACTGCTGGTCGATCGCCTGGGGGCGAGGCTCTACCAGCGCCATGTCATGGAGGTCGTCTGGCTGGATCTGATGGTCGCCGTGGCCTGTCCACCGGTGCCGGGGTTTGAGTTCCGCTTTCTGACCGCAAATGAGGTCTGGCGTTACAGCAATGATCCGAGTCTCGATCTCGACGTGAGTCTGGCCGGGGAGATCGACCGAGGTGAGAGCCTGTGCTTCACCGCACTGGAGAATGGACGTGTCGCCGCCTATGGCTGGTATGCCATTCAGCGCGCTGCACCCGGCCACTGCTTCGGAGTCGGAATCCGGCTCCCGGCACATGTCTCCTACATGTTCAAAGGCTTCACCCACCCGGATTATCGCGGACGGCGACTGCACGCCGCCGTCATGGGATTGGCCCTCGCCGCTCTGTCAGCACGCGGAATCCGGGCTCTGATCTCCACCGTCGAGTGGACCAACGAAGCCTCGCTTCGCAGCTGCGACCGACTGGGTTATCAGCGTCTGGGCCGCATCGTGCAGACGGGGGATACAGGCCATCGAAGAGTGGCCGTGCCCGCAGGTCTGCACCAGCAGACAGGCGTGGAGTTCGTTGCGGCAAGCGAGTGGACGGTTCCGGCGAATCCCTTGCAGCCTGCCGTCTAAGTTCCAGCGAACGACCTCCGATCAATGAAAACACCCGCGACAGGATCGCGGGTGTTTTGCATTGGTCATCTGTCTCCATCGAGACTAATCCTCGTCGCCATCGCCCATGCCCATATCGGACAGATCGAAGTCGCGCTCGCTCACATCGTCGCTGTACTCTTCGACCGGAGCTTCTTCCCGATCATCCTTGGCCGTCTGACGCCGCCGCAGCTTGGCCGGTGGCAACTCCTCATCGTCGTCCAGGAACGGACGCGGAGAGGCCGAACCGTCGGTGATCAGTTCCTTGATCGGCTGGATGAAGTAGAGCTTCTTGCTCTTCTCCCGCAGAGCGGCCAGCTTCTCTTCGGCCTGAGCCCGTTCGTTGTAGGGGAACCGGGCTTCTTCTCGCAGGGTTCCGCTGAAGACGCCCCAGATCAGGCGTTTGCGTTCCGCCTGCTTCGTCTTACGACGGGTGGGCTTGCCCTTCGTCGTCCCCTTTTTGGCAGCCACCTTCTTGCCACCGGCTGTGGTCTTTTCCATCGCGGCGACGGCATCCGCCTCGCGACGCTTGTCCTTCAGGCTGGGGGGTTTGCGTGCTGCCATGTGACGAGAGATCCTTGGTCGAGAGGGCGGTAATCGAACCCAGGCCCGCCCGATCCTGCATCCTCCGTGCCTCGGTTCGGCGAGCCAAGTTTGCATTCTAAGGAAACTTGGACCGAGTCGCAAGAATGGCCGAAAGAGTTGTCAGCGACGTGTGTGCGTCAGAAAAGTAGGCAGAGATTCACCACGGAGACACGGAGGCACGGCGTAATGCAGCACTCGGATGACTTTCCCCACTTGGCCGGAGGACGAGGAAGATTTGACAGGATGAACAGGATCCACAGGATGCCGACACGCTGTCCCAG
>JAYWFM010000409.1:0-8086 GCA_043778825.1 Planctomycetota bacterium
GCAAGATCTATCACTACGGCGTGCCAGGACAGATCGGCACCAGCGGGATGGATGATCCGCAGTCCTGGGACCATGTCGTGAATCCCAAGGGCCGCGACAAGGCTGACGAAGAGAAGGTGACCAACCTCAATCCCAAGAGCACCGGCCTGGGTTCCACGCTGGCGTGGCTGGCGGCGGAGGGAACCGATGAAGAGCAGACCGATGGCATCGCCGCCACCGAGGCGATCAAGCTGCTCGAGGCCAACAAAGAGAAGTCTTTCTTCCTGGCGGTCGGATTTTTTCGCCCGCACTGCCCGTATATCGCGCCTAAGAAGTATTTTGATCTCTACGATCCCGCGAGAATCACGCTGCCGAAGTTCACGCCCGAGGAGATGGCTGGCATTCCGCGCCCGGCGCTTTTCAATCAGGTTCTCAACTATGGCTACAAAGAAGAAGATTTGAAGCGTGCCACCCAGGCGTACTGGGCTTCGATCACCTTTATGGATGCGCAGGTGGGACGATTGCTTGATGCGCTGGATCGCCTGAAACTGGCGGACCACACGATCATCGTGTTCTGGTCTGACCATGGCTACAACGTGGGTCAGCATGGGCAATGGATGAAGCAGTCGCTGTTTGAAGACTCGGCGCGCGTGCCGCTGCTGATGGCGGGGCCGGGCGTTTTGTCCAAAGGCAAGTCCTCGGGCCGTACGGTGGAGCTGCTGGATATTTATCCCACGCTTGTTGATCTTGCGGGGCTGACCGCGCCGCACAAGCTTGAAGGCCGCTCGCTGAAACCGTTGCTTTCTGATCCCGCGGCCAGTTGGGACAAGCCGGCCATTACGCAGGTTCGGCGCGGCGGGGGTGGCAAAAACGCCATGCCCTTCCCCGGCTATTCCATTCGCACCGAACGCTATCGTTTCAGCGCCTGGGATCACGGCACCAAGGGCGAAGAACTTTACGACCACGATGCCGACCCCGGTGAACATCACAATCTCGCCAAAGATCCCGCGCAGACGAAGGTTGTGGCGGAGATGAAGGCGCTGTTGGAGAAGGCGCTGGCCGCGCCCAAGTAAAGGGCAGAGGGGGGTGGAACTGACTGGCGCGATGTAAACAAAACATCCTCCGCCAAATCGGTTGATTCAGCGGAGGACGTTTCGTTAAGTAAGGTACATCGGGGCGACAGGATTCGAACCTGCGGCCTCCTGGTCCCAAACCAGGCGCTCTAGCCAAGCTGAGCTACGCCCCGGGGTAGCGGCGGGATGATAGCGGAGTGGGGGGGGAACCCGCTACGCAGCTTGCACCAGATTCCCGCGAATCTGAAGATGAGTGACACCTCGATTGTGGGGGCAGTTCGCAGGGGAACGGGGATTCAGAGGGAATTCGGCAGGATTCTCAACGGGGAAGGAAGGAAACGGTGGCCGGAGGGGGGATTTTGCACGGCACGATCACCCTCCTCCGGCACGAAATCTCCCGCAGAGTTTGCCGGAGCCGATGGGTTTTCCTGACTGGTAGATCGGACGGAGGTTCTCCTCGGGTTCTGGGAAATGGGTCAAATAGAGTAATCGCCCATTGACTGAGTTGCCGGGCGCGGGCACTGTATGAGCATCTCGCCAGCGGTTCTCAAACCGTTTTCGGGGAGGAACTTGCACAAAATCGGTCTAGGCGCGGCATTTTCCTTGCCTTTACAATCAGTGTTCCACCAGGAGGGTGGGTTTGGGTGTCTCTGTGTGGTGTGTCCGTTCAAGGATCGCGTCTGTGTTGCCTCGTGTGTGTTCCCTCAAACTCCATCAGCGGTCGCAGGGGATGTGGCTCCGGCTGGGGGTGTTGCTGTGGGTCTGGGCTCTGTATGGAGTGCTGGCTCTGGGGCCGTGCGCGACAGCCAAGGCCCAGGTGGGTGCATTGACTTGGGCGGACAAGATGTTGTCCGAACGGAAGTACGATTTTGGATCGCCCCCGGCGGGGACAGGTGCGACCCATACGATCACGATCACCAACCTCTACAAGGAGACGGTGACGATCTCGGAGGTGAACTCGTCCTCGTCCGAGATCACGGCCCGCGTCGGCAAGACCACCGTGGCTTCCAAGGAGAAGGTCTCGCTGGAACTGGCCTTGGATGCGACGGCGACCGGAAAACCGAATGACGCCTTCGTCACCTTGCAAATGACGTTTGATGGAGCCAACTATAAAACCGTCGTGGTGCCCGTGACGGCTTTTAGCGTTCGCCCGGGAGACAGCTGGGCCGAGCAGATGTTCGCCGAGGTGAAGTACGACTTTGGTTCCGTCGCCAAGGGGGCGGAGATCAAGCATGTGATCGAGGTCACGAATCCCTTCAAGGAAACGGTGACACTGTCCGGGCTGTCGTCGAGTTGCACGTGCATCTCGCCGCAAATGAATACGTATGAACTGAAGTCCAAGCAGACCGCTCAACTGACTTTGAATTTGGACACGTTGCATTTCTCGAAGAAGAGGCAAGTGACGGTGACGGTCTCGGCCTCGTTCGATGGAGTGAACTTCAAGCAGGTGCGGATTCCGATCGAGGCCTACATCCGGGGAGATGTGGTCATCGAACCGGGTGCGGTGCAGTTCGGTCTGGTCTCGCCGGGCGAGGCCGTCGAACGACGGGTCCGCATCCGTTATGCCGGGCGCAGCAACTGGACCATTCGATCGGTCAGAAGCCGGAACAGCCATCTGACCGCTGAAGTGAAAGAACTCTCTCGCATTGGAATCAACGTCGAGTACGAGTTGTTGGTGAAGCTCGCGGGGACAGCACCCCTGGGACCGTTGCTCGATCAGGTGGTGTTGGAGACCGATGACCAGAACAACCCGACGATCCCGGTTCTGGTCGATGGCTCGATCGAACCCGATTTGCAGGTCACTCCCGAAGTGGTGCCGTTTGGCCCTCTGAAGCCGGGAGTGCCCAAGGTCGTCAAGGTGGTCGTGAAGGGCCGCAAGCCGTTCCGGATTGAGAAGATCGAGTGCGATTCCGATCGCGACTGCTATGCCGTGGCTCTGTCTCCGGTGGACCAGACCGTGCATGTGGTGAGCCTGACGATCACTCCGCCGGATGAACCGGGTGAGTTGAAGGAAGCCTTTACGGTCACGATTGCGGGACGTCAAACGACGCTGGCATTCCAGGCCACCGGGACCATCGAAGCCCAGGCCAAGCCCGCCAATGCCGAGCCGGACACCAAAGCCGAAGTCAAGTCGCCTGCGGTTTCGGAGACGCCTGCATTGTCAGCTCCATAACCACATCCCGAAGGTTCAGATGGCAGAGGTCTCGCGACTTCTGCGACGGGAGTGGAGGGATTTCGGGAGGTGGACACGGCCTTCTGAAAATTCCGAAAAATGCCATCTTGACTTCGGCGGAAACGTCGTATCATGCAAGTGTGCCAAGTCGGTGATCTGCCTGTGAGGCGATTCTTCGAAGAATATCGCACAGGAAGTTTGGACGACTTGAGACAAGTTGTTGAGATCCCATAGGTCGGGCCTAGGGGATTCTGACCTGCTGGAAGTGGGTGCCAGGAACGGCAGACGCACAGTGAATGAGGTGCGGTCGGTGCATTGTTCCCTGAAGAGGTTCCCTCATGTTAAACCGCATCTGCAAAGCATTCTCCATCGGGCTGATGGCCCTCTCACTCATCGCCGGGACGGCTTCGTCCGACGACCAAAACAGTAGCTGGGCGAACAAGATGTTCGCCGTGTCGAAGTTCGACTTCGGCCCCGTCGCCCAGCACAGCGACTGCCAGAGCTATCTGGAGTTCACCAACGTGTTCGAACCGGAGATGGAGGTGGTGAGCGTCACCACCTCGTGCAAGTGCATCTCCGCCTCGACCGAGACCAAGGTGCTCAAGCCGAATGACAAGGGAAGGATCAAGCTGGTCCTCGATACCTCTCGGTTCCAGGGGCAACGGCATGTCACCCTGACCGTCCAATTCCGATACAGCGGGACCAACACCGTCAATGCCAGCATCCCGTGCGAGGCGTTCATCCGCACCGATGTGTGGATGCAGCCCGCCTTTGCGAACTTGGGGGCACTGACCCCCGGGGCCGGTGGTGAGCAAAAGGTGAAGGTCACCCGCACCGGGAATGACCAGTGGAAGATCCGCGAGGTCCGGTCCCGCAATCCGGCACTGACCGCCGAACTCAAGGAACTGACCCGCGGCAACGGTCGGGTCGAGTACGAGATCCGGGTCCAGGTCTCTCCGGATGCTCCGATTGGCAACATCCAGGAGAGCCTCGTCCTGGTGACGAACGACAGCTCGAACGCGAACGTCTCCCTGCGGGTCGAAGGCAAGATCGATGCGGATGTCCTGATCACCCCGGAAGTCCTGCAACTGGGCAGCTTGAAGCCCGGTAAAGAGGCCCGGTTCCCCGTGATTGTGCGATCCAAGAAAGCGGTGCGCATCGAGCGGATCGTATGCTCCAGCCATCCCGACAGTGTTCAGGTCTCTATCCCCTCGGATGAGAAGTCAACCCACGTGTTGTCTGTCGTTGTGATGCCGCCCGATGTCATGGGCGAGTTTGAAGAGACCTTCACCGTGACCATCGCCGGTCGCCCCCAGCCGCTGGTGTTCAAGGCCCGTGGCAAAGTGGAGAGTCTCACCACGGCTCAGGATTCCACGAAGTAGTTCTGAGCCGAGATCGCGGAATCGGAACAGCGCGGGCGAGCGGGTCGAGGGGGCCCACTCGCCCGCAGTTGTTCTGGGATTCGGAAACTCCGCCGATGGAATTGGCAAGTCCCCTGACCGGACCTCAGCGGAGATTCGCAAGCCTCGGAAAAGTGAGCGGGCAGCCCTTCACGCGCGGGAGATTTTCTGGTTAAATCAATCTCTCGCATGAGGATCGCTCCCGCAATGGAATCGATTGTCATGCGACCTGCGGCGACGGACCGCCATGGCATCAACTCCTCTGCGTCCCGAGTCTCTTCGGTGCGTTGACCGCATGCTCCCTTTCCCCGGGAACAAAGGACACTTACATGATTCAATACTCGTGCGACCAATGCGGGCGCGTGATCGGAGCACAACGTTATTCGGTGAATATCGAGGTGCGGCTGCATCAGAGTGACGAGATGCTGACCGAGGCCGACCTCGATCAAGACCATCTGCAAAGCATTGCCGAGGAGATCTCGCTGATGGATTCGACCTCCGAGTTCCAGTTGCCGGAACCGACAGTGAAGACCGTGAAGCTCGATCTGTGTGCCACCTGCACCCGGCGCTTCGAGAAGGATCCCCTCGGTCGCGAGACGCGCAAGCGATTCAACATCAGTCCGAACTGAGTCGTGGGAGGGAGTCGCAAGATGATCGGCGCACTCGCTCGCTCCACTGGTCCGCGAGTGCGACGCCGATGGCCCTCCGCAGCCTTTGTGCTGGGAGTGATTGCCACCGCGCTGATTCTCTGGCGTGTGGCCACAGCTCGGACCTTCGAGACTCTCCCCCCAGCGGGCGTGCCGCTGCGAGTGACACGGGCCATTGATGGGGACACCCTCTTACTGGAGGGAGACTTCCGGGTGCGGCTGCTTGGCGTGAACACGCCGGAAACCAAGCATCCGGAGTGGCCCGCCGAACCCTATGGCCACGAGGCTTATGAGTACACCCGGTCACTCGTCGATCAGCGCACGATCACGCTGGAGTACGACCGGGAACGCCTGGACAATTACCGCCGCGTCCTGGCCTATGTCTTTCTTGCCGATGGCTCGATGCTCAATCAGCGACTGATCGAAACCGGCCACAGCCCCGCTGTCGTCAGCTTTCCGATTCGCAGCGATCGGAAGCGGCTGTTCGAGGACACGGAGCGAGTCGCTCAAGCAGGTCGATTGGGAATCTGGGCACTCCCCGAGTGGCAAGCCCACCTGGCCCAGCAGCGGGATCGGGAGGCCCAACGTCGGCGGTAGTGCCTGATTGGAGTTCAGCCTTCAGGCTGCTCCGGAGCAGCCTGAAGGCTGAACTCCAGCCCGTGACGCAGTCCTATCCCCGCTTGAGCTTCAGCATCCGCCGTGCCGCTTCATCGGCGGCCATTTTAGCCGCGAACTGCTCATCGGTCCCAGCGGGCATCGCCTGAGCGGTATCGAGCGCCCGCTGCGCCGCAGCTGCGTCGATGTTCTCGGCGGCGATCGCGCGGTTGGTCAGGAGGGTCACAATCGACCCCTTCACCTGGAGGAATCCGCCATCGATAAAGAAACTCTTCGAGGCCCCACCCGCCTCAAACTTCAGCTCCCCGCGCCCGAGTCGACCCACCACCGGAGCCCGCCCCGGCAGCAGCCCCATCGAGCCATCAAACAGCGGCAACTGGACCGAACGCACGTTCTGATCGAGCAGCGTTGTTTCGGGTGTGACAAGCACAAGGCGGAGTTCGGTGGCGGCGATCATGGGACGGGCTCGGACTGTGGTTAAGTTGGTTACGGATCATAGCGATAATCAGTGGCGGACGGGAAGCAAAAAGTGGCGGACTTCAACTTGTCCGAGGTCGTGGTTCTCAATCGTGACGTTCACGAACTGGTTTTCTCGCAAAACGTCTTGTCGGAGATACACACTATTGACTGGATCAGGTTGGCTGAACACTTCCAGCTGACGATCTTGCACGTTGACGATCCAGTAGACCGGAATCCCTCCGCGGGCGTAGATCACAGCCTTTCGACGATCGATCTTGAGAGATGTATTGGCGATCTCGATGACGAAGAGCACTTCGGATGCGTGAGGGTGTTCTTCTCCATATCGATCCTCAGGACCGGGAACAACGGCGAGGTCTGGCTCCGACTCGCTATCGACGGTGATCATGGAGGATTGGGAGCGGATTTCCCACTTCCCGGCAATCAAGGACTGGAGACGCCGAGAAACCACTTGAAGCGTGCCATCGTGAGGGGCATTGTGAGTCATCTTACGAACGATCACCCCTTCCAGCAGTTCCACCTTGTCCTCCTGTGTGAGAACCCCCAATTCCGCCATGCGGCGATATTGGGCTGGCGTCCAGAGATACAACGACAGCGAATCAATCGATTGAGGAGCAGGCGGGACATTGCGTGCCGATTGAACCGGTGCAGGTTCCAGCAATGTGGGAGACATCAGTTACTCCTTCGCCACAGAACCATCGGTCAGCCCGGGGTCGAACCGGGATGGACGAGGTGAACAACGGGGTATGAAGAGGGTCGCAGGGCTCTTGGGAGGCTGGGCTGTGGATCGATCGATATGGTCGTCACGAGTTCGAGAGCACGTCTTGCACGGAGAGTTCGAAATACACCCCAGCGGGGGAACGCAGACTCATCAATTCCCCCTCGTGGTGAATCTGGATCGATTCGTACTCTCCGGCGATCGGGTTCACTCGGTCGTAAGCCTCCACTCGCATCTCCGGAAGATTGATGATCCAGTATGCGTGGATGCCAGCTCGGGCGTAGATGGCAGCCTTCTCACGGTCGATCGCGATCGACGAGTCGGCGACTTCGATGACCAGCAGCACATCCGCACCTGAAGGATGACGACCTCGGACGCGATTGATTTTGACAATCGAAAAATCGGGTTCGGGTTGACTGCGGCCCGATTGAATCGGAAGTTGGACGCGGACACGCCATCCCGCTGGGACCACTTGCCCCAGACGATCTGTCAACTGCTCAATCACTTCCGAATGTCGAGGATTGTTCGTCATCTTGCAGACAACCAGCCCTTCTAGGAGCTCGACCCGATCCTCTGAGGTCAGAATCCCCTGCTCGACCATGCACTGATACTGCTCGATGGTCCAGCGGTACAATTCCGCACGAACACGCAGCGCATCCTCAAAAATGGCGGGAGAGTTTTCGATTTCGGGTGATTCGAGAACGGCTGACATGGGGATTCCCAATCCACAACAGAACCATTCGGGCAGCCCGGAGTCGAACCGGGATGGACGAGTCTTATAAGGACTCCGCTTTGACCGTTAAGCCACTGCCCGCGATGCGGTTGCAGTGGCTACGTATGGTCAGGGCGAAGGTCACGGTCTCGACTCCGGTTGGTACGAAACGCATTCTATCAGCGAGAGTGGTCCGCTGGCGAGTTGAGTTGCAAACACGGGCCAGCGCGCGGCACGTCGGGCCAACCCGCTGGCTCACCCACTCTCTAGCTGACGGCTGACGGCTGACGGC
>JAYWFM010000410.1:0-19562 GCA_043778825.1 Planctomycetota bacterium
GCGTCAGCCCCCGGACTCTGGTGACCTGCGAGTGAGTCCGGGGGCTGACGCCGCCCGGCTCGCCTGCTCGTTCGTGGCGCCTTGCTCACGCCGCCCGGCTCGCGGACTCGTCCGTGGCGTCTCGCTTGGCACCAATCAGCATCACCGCCAGCAGGCTGACGATGAACACCCACAGGCTCATCGTCCGCACTCCGGTATCGACCGGCAGCAGCAGGTAGCCGAGCACGCCCAGCGCTGCGGCGATGCCCAGGACCGGTCGCAAAGAAGTGGCACTCAACGCGGTCCGAATGCGGCGGACGACCCACACGGCCAGCAGCCCCCAGCAGAGCGACCAGAGCCACGTCAGCGAGCGGGTCCACGCCTGGCGCGGGCGGAGCGAGATCGTGAGCGTCGGGGAGCCGCCGACCTTAGAAAACACCGTTTCGGTCCCGACTGTCGGGATCGTGATCGGCAGGGAGAGACCACCAGTGTGGGTCCAGCCTTCGAGACCGAGACCGGTCACGATGCTTCCACTGTTCGAGTAGAGGCCCATCTCATTCGCAGTTCCATCCGTCACGGCCAGGCTCCCCCAGTTGTTGCGGTAATTGATGCCGCCGTTCGCGTATGATGGGACGGGGAAAGTGTTCAATTGCTGCATCCGGTCCTGCTGCTGAATCCCATCCCCCCCGCTGTTCATCGCACCGCTGCGACTCTGGGGCTGACCGCCAGGTTGTTGCCTGCCGAAGAAGCCTCCCGCTCCCGCTCCACCCTGCTGGCCCCCCCCCTGCTGCTGCCCCCCTTGCGAGGCTTGGCCGAATGACTGCTCCTCCAGCGACTTCCGCAGCAGTCCCCGGCCCTTGGCCCCCTTTCCCTTGGTGACCATCTGATCCCGCTTCTCGCCGTCCACCCCGGACGACTTGAACTCCAGCTTGCCGGAGGATTCGCCCAGCGCGGCCTCGTCAGTAAACGTGTTCCCCCGGAAGTTCAGATCGTTGTTGCCGAGGATGTAGGCCCGGTTGGACGTGCCATCGGCCTGCTGAGGGGTGGACTCCTGCACGGCAGGCAGATCGACACTGTTGCGGGTGACTTCATCCAGCAGACGACCGTTGAAGTTCTTGGCCTCATTGTACAGCTGAGCCGACTCCGGCTTGGCGGGGGCGTTGTCTGCAATCGTGGCACATTGCAGTTGCAGTTCGACCTGCAGCTGCTTGAGGTTGCTCATCGACTGAGTGCGTTTCAGGCTGTCGCTCTTGTCATCATTGATGTTCCGAATCATCTCTTTCACGTCGGCTTCGAGTCGCGTGGTCTTCTGCATTTCGAGCAGGGCAAACTTGTCGTCCCCGCTCAGCTGGTCGACATTCGATCGCGTCCGGTCAGTCACCAGCGTGACATCGAGTTTGTCCGGAGTGTATATCTTCCACGAGGTGTCGCTCACGGTCAGTCCGAACTCGGCCGACTCGGCGCGGGTAATCACATCCGGGGCCGGGAGGCTGACCTCCTGGGCGGAGAGGCTGGAACCCTGTCGGATCGGCGTCGGCAACTGGCCACCGAGTGTGACCTCCACATTGAACGACAGATCGACCACGCTCGTCTGCGGCAGCGGGACCAGATGCACGGTCTTCTCGTGGAGCTTCGTCGTCACCGTGCGTGAGGCCCGGCCCTTGACGAACACCGACATCAACTGCGAGCCGTCCGGCAGCTTCAGACCCAGGAACTGTTGCCCTCGGTTACGAACCGTGTACGTCGCCCGCGTCTTCCAGGAGCCGTCCCAGGCCAGCGAGGTCACCAGCTCGCTGCCGGTGATCGTCGCCTTGCCGGTGTCCTGCATCGCGGACCGCACCAGCTTCCACTTCGGCATCGCCTGCTCCGAGGACAACTCGGTAATCGCCATCGCCTGCACCAGCAGACTGCTGTCGACCACCAGCGGGAGCTGGTCTTTCGGCAGCTTGTTGACCAGCCGTTCATCGACCGCCACCAACTGCCCCGCCGAGCGATTGACGACGATCGCACACCGCCGCTGGCTCTCCAGCGGGTTGTGCTTGCCAGCCACGATGGTGTCGAGGAACTGCACATCCGGAATCTGGATGATGTCGTCTGCCGGAGGCGGCAGCGTCACGATGCCAGTACACAGGAACTGGTTCCGCACGGCGTCGACCAGTTGGATCGTCCACAGGATGTCGCCGTGTTCGGTCGCCTCGGAACTGATCTGCCGCACCCCCGGGACATTCAGTTCCAGGCGGTCCTTGAGCCAGCTGGGCGTCGTGAACTGGAAGGTGTCCGCAGCCGCGCGGCTGATCTTCCAGCGGAACGTCAGCCCGTAATCGACCGAGTCATCCGCGACCGCCACGAGCGTCACGAGGTCCGCGCTCAGCTGGGCCACCTGCCGCGTCAGGTCGACAACCACCGGGGTATTGACCACCGCATTGGCGCGGTAGGCAAACTGGATCGGCGTCTGGCGGAGGTGCTGCAGCTCATTCGAGAGTTGCTCCGGTGGGGCGGTCTTCCAGCCATCGGACGAGCGGACCGTGGCCGAGTAGATGTCGCTGAGCCACACGGCCAGCGACGAGTTCAGCTTGGCCACGCCAATCGGCTGTGGCGTCAGCAGATCGACGGAATTGCTGTCGGGCAACCGGGCCACGAGGCCGGTGAGCAGTAGCTCGACCTGGCCGAGTCGCGGTTGGTCGAACTCAATGGTCAGTGTGCGCGACCCGCCTTCACCGGGGGAGTCGTACCAGTCGTTGATGAAGTCCGACCCCTCAACATCCATCAGCAGGAACTCCGGCGGCAGCGTGACCGACACGCTGGGGCGCGGGGCTCCAGTGAGGTCGAACAGGAACCGACTGGCCCACTCCTGCTTGCGCGTGCCGACCAGCACGCCATGCTCGGTCAGGCACTTCGTCTCGGGCTGCCGCCGCGAGAGCGAGAGCGTCAGGCTCGCGGGCCGCGTGGCGTAGCGGTAGGCCGCCAGCGGGGCGTCTGCGGGCCGATGCGGGACGGCGACCGGCTGGTACTTGCCAACATCGATCTGCACGGCCCCCTTGACATCGACGGCGCGGAGAGCGAACTCACCGCCCGCAAACAGGCCGATCTGGCCGATCTCGCGCGTGGCGTCCAGCGGGATCAGTTCGGGGATCGGCAGCGTCTGCGTCATGTCGCTCACCGGGAGCGGCGTGAACAGGTCGATGAGAATCGAGGTCTGGTCCTCGACCGTGCGGCGAAGGAACACGCGCAGGCGGCGCGTCATGCCTTGGACCTCGTCGAGTTGCCAGCCGCCGACATCGGGACCGGAGATCTCGCGGATGGCGAGCGAGGCTGGGGCCTCGAAGGCGACTTCGGTGATCGACCCTTGCCGCACGCGGAAGGCGAACTGGTGGTTCACCGAGAGGCCGGTGTCGTCGACGATGATCGCCATTCCGGTGTCGACATGCAGGATCGTGTTCCCGGCTCCTCGCACCGCGCGCGGCTGCCATGAAACGGTGATGTCCCCGCCGCGATCGACGGCGGTGTCGAGAACCGGACCGGCCTCGGTGTCGCGAATGCGGTAGGCTCCGGTGGCTCCGTTCACCTTCAGGTCGCGGTCGCCCATGATCTTGGGGAGTTGGACCGAGAGCTTGGCAGCTGCGGTCTGATTGGTCTTGAGGGTGAACCGCCCGGCGGTTCCTTCGGTGATGGCGGGGAGGTCGAACTCCAGATCGAGGGCGTGAGTGCCCTTCGCTGCCACGACGATCATGTATCCGGGACCGACGGTTTGCACGACCGCCGGTTGGCCATCGAGAACGGCGGTCTTGAGAGCGACTTCGCGGAGTGGAATCGGGAGCGAGATCTGATTCTCACGCAGGTTCATCAACACCATGCGGGACTTCACATGCAACACGGCGGTGTTGCCGGTCTGCTCGAATGTCGCGGCGTGCAGGGCCTCGACGATCAGTCCCTCCAGCGGGGCATTGGCCTTGGGGGCCTCTTCCGGATGGGCCTTCTTCCACAGTTCGAGGAACAGCCGCTGGGGCAGGAAGACTCGATCGGCGGTGGTCGGGTCATCCCCCGTATAAGGCAGGACGACATACGGTTCCCATGTCGGCGGTTCGACGGACTTGGTGGCAGCCTCTTCCGCGTGACTGAGAGTTGGCACGAGCAGCAGGCCCAGCAGCAAGGCCAGCGTGGTCAGTGGGGACATGGGCGGGGTGCCGGATTTCGGGCAGCAGCAGCAGCACTTGATCCGGCTGATGAGCCAGCAGACGACACACTGAATCAACACCGCCCAACCTCCAAAGAACAGGCCATCCAAGATCGGCTGGCAGCGCGTCGGCAGCAGCGGAGCGATGGCGATCGAACCCAGGATCAGCACCGCGACCATCGCGGCCCGCAGACTCAACGGCAGCTTGCGAGCGAACCACCCGGCGACGAAGACCGCCGCCATCACGAAGCAGGTCCAGTCGCGAGACTTGTCCCGGCGAGTGAACTTCAGGTGCAGATCGGTCGAGGCGCTGCCCTGGCCGAGGAACGTGAACTCGCGGGTCGTCGAGTCTTCCGGGGCGGAGAGCGACAGGGCCAGCGAGAGCAGGCCACCGAGTTGGACTGGTTTGCCCTCAGCGGCCTGCTGGCCAAGTCCGGGTTTACCGGGTTGACCGGGGTCGAGTTGCCGAAACGGGATCTCTAAATCCCCACGGTACTGCCCTGGGGCCGACATCCCAGCCACTGTTCTGGAGGGCCATTTATCCCTGCCGACGATGTTGGCTTGGCTGAAGGGATCCCCTCCCATCGCGGCCGGTTTCCGTCCAGCGGCCATGCCGTTGCCTCCGAAGCCACTTCCTGCCGCGTTACCCGGTTCCCCGGGTTGAGTGGGGTCGGAGCCGGGGCCGTTCACCACAGGCTGCGGTGCTGGCATTTTCTTCTGTTCGAAGGATAATTCGTCACTGGCATTCGGCAATTCACCTAATAGCGGAACCCGAACTGACCGGCCATCGTTCATGCCAGTAGCACGACCGCCGGAACCGCGTGCCTCGAATTCAATCCTGCCAGTTCTGCCCTCTTTCGCAGCAACGCCAATATCTTTGCTCGATCGCTCGGACTTCGCCCGGAAGAGCGATTCGAGTCGATCTTGTGGCTCGACGTGCTTCTCCATCTTCTCCACTTCAGCCTGAAGCCTCTGGGCTTCTTCCTGCGGAGCAGATTCAGTCAGGGCTTCGGTGGTCGGGAATTCGGGCAACGCGAGGCCCTCGGCATCCATAGTTCCTGGTCCTTGGTCAACCGCCATCGGCGCATCCGAGGCCGGTTCGGCCCACTCGCCGTTCATCGGTCCGCTGCCCCCGCCGAAGCCACCGCCACCGCCGGGCAGGCCCATCGGCGCAGGAGCTGTGGTATTGGAAACGACGCTATCGTCGTCATAGACACCATAGGGGACTCCACCGGTGACACCAGCAGATTTCGAACTTGTGGAGTATCGGGCATCACGAAACACTGGTGTAAAGACCGCCAGCAGGATCGCCCCAGCCGCTACCCCACACAGCGACCGCAGCCACCCAAACCGTTCCACCGTCTTCCGCACTCCCCACACGACGAGGAACACGATCGACACCAGAAACAGTGTCTGGAGAATCTGCTTCGGACTCGGAGCGCGGAACAGCGAACTCCACCGTCCCAGCTTCCCATCCTGGTCGAGATCAGCTGTCGGCTGGAATGCGCCGGGGCTGTCGATCAAGAGATAATCGTTGGGGTGGTACAGGTTCCACTTCTGCTGGAGGATGTCGAGCGGTTGCTCAGCCCCCTGGCCATCCAGAACAGTGAACACGGGCGGGGCTTGCTTGAACTCGGCGGTCAGCGGGCCAGCGAGGCGGGAGCGGTAGAACAGCGTCAGCGTGTGGTGCTGGTCGGCCTGGGCGTTCTGCGGAACGGCCACGAGCAGGCCGTCGCCTTGACGGCGAATCTCCTGCGGCTGGCCATCGAGTTGCACCGCCCACAGGTCGACCTCCGCCGGGAGACGGACTTTGAGGTTCTGAATGCCAATCGCGGTGAACTCCAGATCGGCTTGATGCTGGAGTTCCCCGTTGCGTCCGAGAACGGTCTGGTAGTTCGCCTTGTGCCCGACCGCCGTCGGCACCTGCGCTCGGTCGAAACGCTGCTCACCGACCGACAGCGCCCAGCCCGGACGGGTATAGCGATAGCCCGCGACAATGGCCTCTTTCGGACGATACGCTGCGGGCGGGAAGTCGATCGGGTCAACCTTGAGCAGCGGCTGGCCGGAGACATCGGTGGCCAGCGGGGAGAGGAACTGCTCCTGCGACGCCTCAATCGCCACGAACCCCGTCTCGCGCTCGGCTCCGATGACAGTCATGACCGGGCAGTGGAACGGCCCCTTCTCGGGCCGGGCATGGCGGATGTCGACGGACAGCAGATACGTGTCGTTCCCATACCGATCGAACCGCAGCGTCCAGCGACGGATGCCGTTCTTGGCCGGTGCGGCGGTCTGCTCGACGATCTTGGGCGGGAACGGGATCATGTAGCCCTGCTGCGGGGCGGCGTTCGGAGCATTCAGCGCCACCGGGAAGAACGGATCGAGCCGGAATCGCAGATCGGTCCCGGAGGATTCCGGCAGGTCGATCATCAATCTGCGCACGCCTCCGCCCTCGATCCGCAGCTGGCTCTCGATATGGGTGTTGAGCGTGTCGGGCTCGATGCGGAAGAACGTCGATTCATGGCTCGACACGCGGGCCGGTTTGCGGGAGACGTTGAGCGTCCCCTGATAAGCGGTGTCCTGCAAGCTGAACCCCAGGCGGATTTCGCGGCCAAACGCGGCGATCTTCTGGCGCAGGATGTTGAGTTCTGACGGGCTGGGCTGGTCGAGTCCGGAGATCTCGACGGGGACGACATCCAGAGCAGTCTCGGCGGTGATGCCGTAGAGTCCCTCGATGACCCCGGCTTGCGGGAGTTGCACGCGGGGCAGGGCGATCTGCATCGGCTGATCCTCGACCGGCCACTTCTCCGGTTCGAGTCGGGCATTCAACGTCAGCGAGACCGTCCCGTCCGCCGGGATCGGAGTCGGGAACGTGATGCGAATCTGGTTGATTCCGGCCTGCTGCGGGACGACCTGCCAGGTGATCGGCTGATTGCCGAGGAACATCGTGCTGATCTGCCATTCGGCGGGGATGTTGATCTGGGCATCGAACAACGGAGCGAGCCGCGTCTGGAGGTTGATCACCGACGTGAAGTCGAGGTTGGTCGTGTTCAAGTCGAGCAGGTTCGTCACCGCCGCCCGGACCTCGCGGGTCTTCGGCTCGGTCACGAACGGCAGCTTGAAGCGCGGCTTCCAGATCTGGAAGTGGAGTAATGAGTCGCCGTTCTCGGCAGTCACCGCCTGACTGACGATGGTGCGAACGCCATCGAGTTCGCCGACGCGCAGGCGGACGCCCGCCGGGTAGCGGACCTCGGCGATGCCGACCTGTGAGGTGATGTCGTTGAAGACGAGGGTCGGCACCTCCCAGGCCATGTCGCTGGCGGCTTTGAGGACGCCTCGGAAGGTGATCTCGCGGCTGCCTTCAAACGGTTGGCGATAGGCCAGCGTGATCGTGGTGCGGGCTGGGTCATCGGGGGTGTCGGCGAGTTGCCACGAGTCGAGGCCGGTCGACTCGACGCTGGTGATCTCCAGCGACATCGGCACGGTGCAGACGATGCGGTCGACCGGGCGACCGACAACTTGCAGCACAGACTTCGCCGACCACGCCACCTCACCGGGGGCGACTGTCACGGCGATGGCGGTGTTGGCCAGCGTCAAGAGATCGGTGCGGGTGCTGGCCTGGCGATTGGTGATTTGCAAGTTGACGCTCTTGTGACCGCCGAGGGCGATGCGGTACTCGGCGGGCTGGTCGGCCGGGGCGCTGCGAGGAAACTCGTTGCGGCTCTCTTGCAGGAATTTTCCGGCGGGCAAAGAGACCACCAGTTCGCCGCTGCCCGCGGGCATGACCCCGAAGGCCGTCGCCAGATCGCTGCCGACGGCGGCCAGGTGAGCGGAGAGTTCGAGGGTCAGCGTGCCCGCTCCCTGCACATCGGTGAAGACCCGCAGGATGTTGGGGTTCTCGCCATGCCACCCGGCCAGCGCGGGCTGTCCGTTGATCTGGCACTTCTCGACGGAGAGGCCATCGGCGGGGACGTGGAACTCGGTCCAGCTCTTGTCGAAGTTCGTGAACTGGATCGTGGCCGTGATCACCAGTTGATCGCCATCGATCTTGGCCACGTAGTTGGCGGACGAGACCACCAGCCCGGTCGGCTGAACTCCGGCGGGCTTGTTCTTAATCGCATCGGCGACGAGGGCGTCGAACTCGGCCTTCTTGAGCAGCACCCCCTGCCGGTCACGGGCCATCACCGCGTCGAACTCGTCCAGCGGCACGAAGATGTGCCGCAACGGTTTGTCGAGCGGGTCGATCAGTTCTTGGGCGTGAGTGGCTCCCGCCAACACCATCAGGAGTAACGCGAGGAAATACGACATCAGGCGAGCCGGGCGGCGTAAGCCCCCGGACCGCTCTGCGCGCAGACCGCAGAGTCCGGGTGCTGACGCACTCCGGCTCGCCGGTTTCCCCTCTGGCTGACGGCTGATGGCTGATGGCTGACTGCTCTCAAATCTCTTCATAATGCACCTCCCCTCCTTTCGATTCAGGCCTGTGACGACGGATCGTTTCCAGAGGTCTCAGGCGGGGGCGGAGGTGGGGAATCACTGGAAGCTGTCTCGACGACCGGGGCCGTCGGCGGAGTGGTCGGAGCAGTGGCGGCCAGCGGGGCGGCGCACATCACCGTGGCGGCCAAGGCCCGGCGGGCGAAGACCGACTTCACGATCCACAGACCCACCAGGAACAGCAGCCCATAGCGGACCGCCTGCAACACATGGAACAGCGTCTGCGAGTCCTTCAGGCCGTACAGCACCGCCACGAACAGAGCAAACAACAGCACGCTCAACTTGTTCTCGACCGAAGTCTTCATCAGTAGCACGGCGATCACCGCCGCGGACAAACTAAACAGGAACGCCATGCCGATGCGGTTCCACCAAGTCAGGGTGATCTCGTGGGCCCCGCCGAGATTGGAGTAAGCGTAGGCCACGCGGCCTTGGGTCGGGAGGCGCTCGGAGACATCTCCGCCGCCGAACCATTGCCGTTCGCGATTGGCAATAGCATCGCTCTCACTGGCCCGACGGGTGCTGGAGAAGAACGAGCTGCAAGGGCTGACACGCTGGACAGCGAAGAACCCCAGCGGGTCGCCGACGAGCGAGAACTTCTCGGGCACGTAGACAACGGTCTTGAGTTGCTGCACCGGGACGGCCCCCTTTTGTCCGAGGACCGGCAGCGGGAGATTGAGGCTGCCGCGCCCGTAGCTGCTGTCGCCGAGGGCCGGGGTGACCTTCCACTGGAAGTGCATCGTGATGAGGAATTCCTGGTCGCTGCTGGTGTCGCGGGCGACGTTGATCCAGAAGGTGTCCCAGTTTTTCTTGCCGTTCTGGTTTTCGAGTTTCTGGTCCTCGGAGATGACAGCCTTTTCGAGGCTGACATCCCTCCCGGCGACCGTGACACTCAGAGGATCCAGGCCCAACGGCAGGTGGGCCAGCAGGCGTTGCCGCTCACTGGTCTTGAGCCGCATCCGCACGAGGTACGTCGCCTCAGCCGTTTCGCCGGTGACAACCTCGACGAGTTCCTTCGACACGACGGTGGCCACGACCTCTTCGATCTCGTACTTGGTCTGGGTGATCGCGAGTTGGATGGCCTTGTCGTCCGGTTGGGTGAAGTAGCGGAACGCCTGCGTGCCGGTCTGTGGCAGCAGCGATAGCTCGCGCTCGTCCATCGGCTCGACATCGCCGCCGGTGGCGTTGGCACTGACGGCCAGCGAGTCGTCCTTGGTGATGACCATTTCGCCGCTGACCTGTGACAGCGGGGTCTTGGCCTCGCCCTTCTCGTAACCGAGCGGACGGAGGATCTGGGCGGCGACTTTGCGCTCGGCGGTGCCCGTGGCTTGTTCGGGCTTCATGTCATACGAGATCGCGAACCGCTGGGTGCCGAGCACCTCGCGCTGCATCACGACCGTCCACTCGACCCAGCCGTCCTTCGCCGGGGCGGCGGACTTCTGCTTCACACCGGGGGAGTTGCCGTGGGTGGCGACGCTTTCGATCTGGACCTTTGCAGAGACTGACTCGGGGACCAGGAACCGGAAGGTGTCGATCCCGGCGTACTGGACTTGGAAATCGAGTTGGGTCTTGATTTCGCTGAGTTCCGGTTGGAGGTGGACCGTGGTCGCCACCTCGGCGGTGATGCGGGTCGGCTTGCGGGCCGTCTTCACCGGGATCGTGACCGGGCGGCGGGTGTAGCTCCACGACGAGGTGGCCAGCGCATCGCCGATCGCCGACCCGGGGACGACCGGCAGCGGCTGGGCCGAGGCGAGCCCCTTGTCGTTGGTGATGACCTCGATCGATTCCTTGGCGAAGACGTGAATGTTGCCGATGTCCCGCTCGGCTCCGACGGGCTCCAGAACCGGCAGCGTCAGTTCAGTCTGCTCCATCCCGGCGGTGTAGTCGCGGTGGCCCCGCACGGTCAGCGTCAGTCCGCCCATCGTTTTGTCGTTGAGGTTCACCGTCAGCAGTTTCGTGGCGGCATCGACGTTGAACTCCTTCATGCCGGGGCAGTCGACGTTGTCGATCACGAGGCCGTCCGGCACCTTGACCTGCAACTGGAACAGCCCGGCCCGTTCGATGGTGTATTGGATGGTGGAGGTCAGTCGCAGTTCATCATCCCCGAAGACGAGTTGGGACGATTGATCGACGAGGACGCGCGGCTGGACCGGCTTGACCGAGGCTTTGAGGACGAACTTCGGCGAGTAGTATTTGAACGAGGTGACGCGTTCGCCCCGCAGGCGTTCGTGGAGTTCCCCCGCGTCGATGCGGACGACTCCCTGTTGCTCCTCCACAGTGAGGGTCAGGTCCGCTGAGTTGAACAGCCCGATCTGGCCCGACTCGCGCACGACATCGAGCGCATGAATTCCGACAAAGCCGGTGTCGCTCGACCCGGCGACATCGAACGCCCCCTCGGGAATCTTGCGTTCGGTGTGGACTTCGACGTGGAACTTGCCGGTCTGGCCGCCCAGCATGTCGATCGTGACGATCTGGCGTCCGTCCTCTTCCTTGGCCAGCCACCCCTTGAGGCGAGCCTCCGCCGAGACATCCAGAATGCGGTGGTCCTTCGGAACCGAGATGCGCAGCTGGGCGACCTCTCCTCGCAGGACTTCGTAGGCGAAGATGGCGTCGGTGTGGATCAGGCCGTCCTCGACGCTGACGCGGGTGTAGTTGGTGACGCTGGCCAGGAGGTCCATCTCGGGCTTGCTGGTCGCCTTGGGTCGCCAGCGGGCGGTGATGTTCGGAGTTGAGCCGAGGTTGGCCTTGAAGCGGGTCTGCATGGCAGCCGCTTCGGCGGGGATGGCGATGAGGCGGGGCGTGACCTCGACGGTCTGGTCGGCCTCGGGGATCACGATTTCGAACGTGGTGATGCCGGTGGTCGGAACATCGAAGCCGAACTCGCGGCCCTCGGGAGAGGTGTGGATGCGGGTGGTCAGTTCGAGGACGACCTTCTGCTCGCCAGTGTTGCCGAAGAGCAGCGAGTAGTTGCCATCCCCGGTTCCCTTGAGCAGGATTTTCTCGCCCGCTTCGAGCTTGCCAATCGCAGCTGTGCCGAAGCGGATCGGGACTTCGACCCACGGCGTGCCGAGGACGTTGACGGTCAGTTCGGCACGAATGCGGGCGAGGTCTTTCTCCACCGTCGCGACATAGGTCGCGCTGGTGATGACCGCCGTGACCGCCGGGGGGGTGACCGGAGCCTTTTCGGCGGCAGCCTTGAGACGCTTGTACTCGTCCAGCGGGAGGACGACGCTGGCTCCCTGGCTGTCAAAGATCCCCTTGAGGAACTTGAACGGGAGGTAAATCTCGCGCGGGCCGTTGGGGAGTTTGTCGGCCCCGGGCGCGGCAGCGTCACCGGCCTGGGGCGGCACGGCCCCCGCCGGAGGGGTCTCCTGCGCGAGAACCGGCAGCGTCTGGCTGAAGATCAGGAGTGCGGTGAGGGCAGTGAAAAACATGTGGCGCATGGTCGCATCCTTAGACAACAGTCACGGGCGCTGTCGCCCGTTCCGGTTGCAGTGTAGGACATCTGACGTAGTTTGGGCAGGTTGTGAGACTTGTGACGATTGGAGAATTCTCGTCCAGTCTGCGGGAAACCTAAGCTATGACGCCCCACTGCAACGCAACATTGCAGAAAAACAACGGGACGGAGCGATTTTCGACGGACCGGTTGTGCCGACCTCACCGGTGGCACGGACTGTGTGAATACCGAATTCCACCGGGACGCAGCCGTTGCCTCGACTTCTCGATCTTGTGAACATAAGCGGAGAGTCCGCACTTCACCTGGGCAGTAGCTGCGTTCGCCAGAACGCGGGGAGCCCGCACTCTGGTGAGTGCAGCTACTTCACACGTTGAAATGGTTAGACCACCAATCCCTTGTTGGAACCGCGTCTTTGAGTCCCCCAGCTCCCACTCCTCGTCCCGGCACGACCCGCTCCGTCGCGGTGATCGATGTCGGAACGAATTCGATCCGCATGGCCATCGCCGACATCAACCCCTCTGGGCAGGTGCTGATTAAGGAAAATCTCTCTCAGGGAGTCCGCCTCGGCAAGGACACCTTCACCCGGGGCGAGATCGCACGGGCCACCATTGAGGACTGTGTCCGCGTTCTGAAGACCTACCGCAAGAAGCTGGGCGAGTACCAGATCTCCCGCCCCGACCAGATTCGCGTGGTCGCCACCAGCGCCGTGCGCGAGGCCACGAACCGCATCGCGTTCGTCGACCGGATCTACATCGCGACCGGGCTCATCGTCGAAACCATCGACGAGCCCGAGGTCCACCGCATCACTTATCGCAGCATCAAGCAACAACTCGAAGCCCACTCCGAACTCGACGATGCCCGCGTGGCCATCGCCGAAGTCGGTGGCGGCAGCACCGAACTGCTGTATGTCGATGCGGGGAACGTGGCCTACTCGCACGCTTTTCGGCTCGGGTCGTTGCGGTTGCACGAGTCGCTCGAATCGCTACGGGCCACGCATGCCAAGCTGCGGGATATTATGGAGAGCGAGATTCAACGACAGTTGGAAAATCTGCCGTCCCACATCCCTGCCAATCGTAAAGTGGAACTCATCGCTCTGGGGAGTGATGCCCGGTTTGCCGCCAAGCAGATCTTAAAAGACTGGGATCAAACCCAGTTCGGAATTATCACTGTCAAGCAACTGGCCGGGTTCGTGGATGAGTTCCTGGATTTGGGGGAGGACGCAATCGTCCGCCGGTATGGAATTCCGTTCGCGGAGGCGGAGACCTCGGGGCCCGCGCTATTAACCTATCTCGAATTGGCACGGCTGCTGAATGTGGAACAGATTCACGTCAGCTCCGCGAATCTTCGGGACGGTCTGTTGCGGGAGATGGCCGATGGCGGGGTCTGGTCCGAGGATTTCCGGAAGCAGATCGTCCGCTCGGCGATGGAACTGGGCCGCAAGTATCAGTTCGATGAGGAACACGCGGTTCAAGTCGCGGAACTCTCGCAAAAGCTCTTCCGAGAATTAAAGAGTGAGCACGGCTTTGATTCTCGTTATGAACTGCTGCTCTACGTGGCGGCACTCCTGCATGAGATCGGGACGTTCGTGAGCAGCGGGAGCCTGCATAAACATTCGCAGTATTTAATCATGAACAGCGAGCTGTTCGGGCTCTCCAGTGCGGACGTGTTGCTCGTGGGATTGGTGACCCGCTACCACCGCCGCTCGTCCCCCAAGCCGACGCACCCGTATTACAGTACGCTCGACCGCGATGGCCGGGTGGCAGTGGCCAAGATGGCCGCCATTCTGCGGATCGCGCTGGCCCTCGACGCCGCCCGCACCAGCCGCATTCGCGAACTGGAGTGCCACCGCAAGGCCAACACACTGATGATCTCGATCCCCCATGTCGACGACCTGTCCGTCGAGCAACTGGCCCTCAAGCAAAGCCGCAGCATGTTTGAAGAGGTCTACGGCCTGCAGGTCCAGTTCCGCACCAGTTCGCGGGCCGACTTCCGCCCAGGGAGTTAATTGTGGTGCGACGCTCCGCGTCGCACGTCACGACGCGGAGCGTCGTGCCACAATCTGTGGGAATGTGGGGTAAAACGAGGGTGACCTGCAGCGGTCAGCTTCCGTGTTTGCCTCGTTCGTGGTCAGAATCCTCGACAGGGACAGATCGCGGAGCCGGTGCACCGCGCAGCAACCCTTCCGTACTGAGATCTTCATCGATGTCCGGCCAATGAATGCCGTAGCCGCCCCCCGCGATCTGCCAGTTCTTCCGCTGGGCTGCGGTGGCATTGAACAACCGGGGATACCAAGCCAGCGGGACCGAAATCGTTCGCCCGTCCCGCAGACCGACACTCAATGTGTCTCTGGTGATTTTCACGTCCGTGACCCGCTCGTCAGCCGTGAGCGCCAAGATGCCCATGCCAAGCCTCCCCGAGTGCCGCTTGGAGTCTCGTTACCAAGCTCCGCTAAATTACGGCATCCCGAGTTGAGCCTGCGCCGCAAACAACTCCTTCTTCGCCGCTTCCAGTTCCTTCAGTAATTCCTTGACCTTCTCCTTGTCGAAGGTCTCCTTGTCCATGGCCTCCAAAGCCTCTTTCACTTTGGCTAGACGACCCAGCGAGTTCTCGATCTGCTTGTGGGCTTCCCGAGCGTTGCCGCCCGCAGCGGGGACATTAAAACCATTCTGAAGGATTTGAATCTGAATCCCCATCTGCCCACCGGCAAGTGGTTGGCCCTTGCGGACTTGTGTGTACTTCTCGTACAGAGGGGAAACCTCTGCATGCTTCGTCTTGAGGTCATCCAAGTCCTTTGCCGTGTAGGTCGTTTCCTTGCCACCGATGGTTTCCGTGACTTTCATCTCGATCTCTTTGCCATCCTTATCCTTGATGTCAATCTTCCGGTCCTGATTCTGCACATTAATCTGACGCACTCCGTCGATCATCGAAACCGAGACCTTTTCGAATGCCCCTGCGGCCATCACTGGCCCATTGATCCGCAAGCCGGGGGGCAATCCCTGAATCTGATTTCCGACAGGCGGATCGGCTGCGGGGAGCAGAGCCCGGATCGCCTGGGTCGCGGCCGCCACGACCTGCGGCTTCTTCGACTTCGAAAGTTCCTTCAGGGCCGCGCGGGCCGACTTGCCCAACTCATCCTCCGGCTTCGCCAACCGCACGAGCAGCTTGAACGCCGCATGCTGGCCCTTGAGGTTGTCCGACTCGGCAGCCGTCATCAGCAAGGGGATGGCGGTGGCGTCGAGATCCTTGTGCTCCAGGCTCTGGATCGCGCTGTCCTGCGAGGGAACATCAGGGCTGGTGAGTTGCTCGAGCAGCGTCTTCGTCTGGGGATCGACCTCGGGATCATCCGCCCACAGCGGGCCGAGACACAGCGGGCCGAGACACAATGGGCCGACGGAAACCGTCACGAACGCCAGCCACAACATCCAGTGTGTGAAACGTAAACTTGACATGCGGCACCTGTTTCTCAGCGGTGTGGAACGGAATGAGAACATCTGCGGCGAACTGCGAGCGACTCGTGCGGGCCAAACTCACTCGATTGAGATGTGCATAGCGTAACTCTCCTCAAATCGAACGGAAAGTCCCTTTCTCCCGAGAATGCCGGATTCCAGGACAGCCCCTGCTGTTCCCTCCTCCCGGATTCCCCTACGATTGTGGCGTGGCGAGGTGTCAGGATCGACACTTGACCAATCAGGAATGGGGCCGATCAGGATTGGCGCGGAGAACAGGCCAGCATGTTGCAGTACGATTTCGACCAGAGCGTCGGTTACTGGGTCACCATGGCGACCCAGTCGATCCGGCGCGTCCTGAGTCAACGTCTTGTGGAACAAGAGGTCACGCTGCGGCAGTGGGAGGTTCTCGTCTGGCTGGCCCGCGATCCGGAACTCTCCCAGTCGCAACTGGCCGAGTGCATGGGGATCGAACCCCCGACGCTGGCCGGGGTCGTCAACCGCATGGAGCGCGATGGCTGGATCGAGAAGACCAACTGCGAAGACGACCGCCGCCGCTGCAAGCTGCATCCGACCGCGAAAGCCGAAGCGATCTGGAATCGCTCCGTGACTCTGGCCCACGAGGTCCGGGCCCAAGCCGTGGCGGGGATCAGCCTGGAGGACTTGGAGACGCTGCGTCGGGTGTGTGACACCATCCGCAGCAATCTGACCCAGGTTCCATCACTTCCGGAACCCGGACCGTGCCACGGTGTCGACCCGGCCGCTGTGCGACGCGAGATGAAGGTTCTGAAGGCGATGTAGGTCGCAGCGTAGCCACGTTCGCCAGAACGTGGGGAGCCACAACCCCTCGACTGACCGATCACCAGCAATTCAAAGGACGGAAGACGCAAGCTGTTCTTCCCGGAGAGAGTATGGTTCCGACAAATCATGACGAGACCGACACATGCGCAAGTCGCGTGGGCTTGAGCCCACGCATCTGGGGCGAACACACGCCAGCGTGGGCTAAAGCCCACACTACTGGCCTGTGGTCGCTACTGGGGCTCGGCCTCGCATTGGCCTTGCCCGGTTGCAATCGCCCGTCGGCCAGCGCCAGTCCCCAGGCCGCCGCGGGTGCCGCCCGCCCCGCAGCACTGGTCCGCGTGACCCAAGTCGTCTCCGAAGAAGTGGCCCCCGAAACGACCGTGATGGGCACCGTGATCGCCCGTCGCACCAGCGTCGTGGCCAGTGGCTCCGAGGGTAAGGTCGACCAGTTCGAGGTCCGCGAGGGAGACCTCGTCGAGGCGGACCAACTGCTCTCGGTCCTCAATATGGTGACGACCGACCTCGGCATTCAGGAGGCCGAGAAAGTTCTGCAAGAACGCGAGTCGATGCTCGCCGAACTCCAGAGCGGCTCGCGCGACGAGGAGAAAGCCGAAGCCCAGGCCCGCATGGAAGCTGCCGAAGTCACCATGCGGATCACCGCCGACAAGTACAACCGCATGGTCCGCATCGTCAAAGACAGCGGGGGTAGCCAGAACGACCTTGATGACTCGCGCGAGAAGGCCGAAGCCGCTCAGAAGATGTTCCAGGCCACCAAGGCCCAGTCGCAACTCGTGACCTCCGGCCCCCGCGTGGAACAGATCGCCCAAGCCCAAGCCCGCCGCGATGCTCAGAAGGACCAAGTGGCCTTCCTGAAGGCCGAGAAAGAGAAACGCCTGACCAAGGCCCCTTTCCCCGGCATCGTCGTGCACGAGTTCACCCAGCGCGGGCAGTGGCTCGCCAAGGGGGCTCCCGTCGTGACCGTGGCCGACATTCTGGACGAGGTCCACGTCATCGCCAATGTCGACCAGCGCGATCTGCCCTACGTCCAGATCGGGTCCACGGTCGATCTCGAAATCGACGCCACGGCTCAAAAGACCTGGCAAGGGACCGTCGTCACCATCGTCCCTCGCAGCGAATGGGAATCGGGGTCACGGACCTTCCCGGTCAAGGTGGCCGTCAAGAACATCATCAAGGAATCCGGCAGCCACAAGTTCCCCACCCTCACCGAAGGCATGCTCGCCCGCGTCCAGTTCAAAGGCCCGCCGCACCAGGCCACCCTCGTTCCCAAGGACTCCATCGTCCGCTCCGAGGCCGGGAGTAAGCTGTTCGTGATCCTCGCGGACCCCGCCAAGCCCGGCACCGGCAAGGCCAAGCCGGTGATGCTCCAGGAAGGCTCCTTCTTCGGCAACCGCGTCGAGATTCTCGCCAGCGACCTCCTGCCCGGCATGCCCGTCGTTGTCGAAGGAGCCGAGCGGCTCCAGCCGTTCGCCGAGGTGCAGATCCTCCCCGATGCCGCCCCGGCCCCCGTGGCCACCGCCACTTCGGATTCCAAGACGCCAAAGAACTGAGGATCCGACCGTAGGCGATGTCGCTCCGCGACTCGCATTCCGCCCACCGAATGATTCACTCGCGAAGGCTCCTCTTGTCCCACGGAAGGTGTCTGGTGGCAGGAATCGCAGTCGCGGAGCGACTGAGCTACAGTAGGCGATGTCGCTCCGCGACTCGCACAACACTCGCGTCAATCTCTGGCTGAATGCTGACAGCTGATCGCTGACAGCTCCCCCTCCCCCCTTGATTTCCTCCCCCCCAACCCCGAGACTGGCAACCGTCTCTCGGGAGTCCCACCATGCCCACCATCCAAACCTCGCAACAAATCCTCGACCGCCACTACCTCGAAATCCGTTGCAGCATCCTCGACCTCGCTGCGGCTCTGGACCGTCTCGAACGATCCGATGGGTTCTCGCAGACAGCAGGCGATCCGCGCCTCAAGCTGCTTCAGGAGGGCCTGCGGATTCTGTCGTCGTCCGGGGACGATCGGGCCGAGCGGTTCCAACTGTTGCTGAGCGACAGTTACGTGCCGAACTGGAAGTCGGCTTGAAGTGGGACGGGCCCATTGGCCCGTCCGCGTTGATCAAATGCGAGTCGCGGAGCGACATCGCCTACATTCAGTCCACCCCAGGCCCCCCATGCCGCCACGTCGCCGTTCCGATCTCGTCATCCCGCAAGCCGACTCCCTCGAAGAGGCCGAGTACACCCTGCGAGTGCCGGATGCCGAGTACCTCCTCGTCCAGGAGGTCAAGGAATTCAAAGCCGACACCGCCGTCTGCACCTCGCTCGGTCGCGGGCAGTTCGCCGCTCATCTGGCCGCACTCGACCCCAGTGCCAAGATTACCTGCTTCTTCCTCGACCAGTATCTCTCTGACGACTCCATCGACTACCACGCGGGCAGTCACCGCAAGCTGCAGATCACCTGCGGAACCGACCTGCACGAACGCAAGGTCGAATTCGCCGCCATGCCGGTCACCAAGGGGGGCGAGGCGGAACTGACCCGCGAGCTGCTCCAGCAAATGCACATGCGGCTGGTGCGTGGCGGCACGCTGCTGGCTGCTGTCGACAATCCGGAGGACACCTGGCTGTGCCACGAACTCGAAAAGATCTTCCGCAGCATCTCCCGCATGCCGGTGCGGCGCGGCGTGATTTATCGCTGCATCAAAGAGGACGAACTCAAGAAGCCTCGCGACTTCCGCTGCGAGTTCGCCTTCCGGGATAGCGGAAACCTCATCAAGGCCGTCTCCCGCCCCGGCGTCTTCAGCCACCGCCACCTCGACCTCGGCTCGCGGGCTCTGCTCGAAACCATGGTCGTCAATCCCGGCGACAAGGTGCTCGACATCGGCTGCGGCTCCGGAGCGGTGTCTCTCGCAGCTGTCCACCGGGCCGCCGGGGTGCGCGCTCTGGGAGTCGACTCGAACGCCCGTGCGGTGCAGTGTTTGCTCGAAGGGGCTGCTCTCAACGGCACCACGAGCGTGACCGGCCTGATCGACGCCTCGGGCAAGATCCCCGAGCCGGGCACGTTCGACCTGGCCGTGGGCAACCCGCCGTACTACTCGCACTATAAGATCGCCGAGATCTTCATGCAGTCCGCCAAGAAGGCCCTCAAACCCGGTGGCCGCGTGATGTTCGTCACCAAGAAATCCGACTGGTTCGTCGCCCGCATGGGGCA
>JAYWFM010000411.1:0-8072 GCA_043778825.1 Planctomycetota bacterium
CGACTTCGTAGGAGGCTGGCAGACCACGCCAGATTGAGCCCTCGCATTCACAAACTCGACAGCCGCCAAAACCCCGTTTCACCAGGCCAGGGCTGGGGTAAGGGGGCCACCCGCAGGCTTCCATATGGCCCCTCACCCCGGCCCTCTCCCCACAGTCCTGTCCTCCGCGAAAGTCACACCGCCAGTGGGGAGAGGGGGCAGAGGAGACCGACTGCCGACTTTTCTGATGCACGCACATGGCGCGGAGTGTCGACCAAAAAACTCCTCTTGAGTCATCGGCAAAAACTGCCGTATACTCCGCGCGCTGGTCGGGGGGCTCTCCGGTTGAACCTCATTCGTGAGGGGCAGACTCGGAGATCGCGCGACCAGCCGTCCAAGGCGGTGAAGGTGTCAGAGGATGACAGACCACCGGCTCGGATGGGGCGAACAAAACGGAATCGATGCCGAGTTCGGGACAGCTGAGGAGGCTGTCGGACTCGCACTTCAGGGAGGGAAACATGCTGAAATCTGTGTTGTGCTCGATGATGGCCTGGACACTGTTGGCAGCGGGTGCCACGGTGATGGCGGAAGAACTTCTGGACCCGCAACTGCCCGCGTACCGCCCGGTCGACAAGCTGGAAGGCAAGATCGTGCTGGTCGGTTCGGACACGATGTCGCAGGTGGCGTCTGCATGGAAGACCCGGTTCAAGCAGTTCTATCCGGATGTTGAGATTACGATCACGGTGAAGGGGGCGACCAATGCGCTGCCCGCTGTTCTGGCTGGTGAAGCGACCATCGGGATGATGAGTTACGAAGCGACAGCGGAAGAGATCGCCGCCTTTACCAAGGCGAAGGGTTACGCCCCCAAGCTGGTCGTACCGACGCTGGAGCGCATCGGAGTCTATGTCCACGATTGCAATCCGATTGAGAGCCTGACTCTGGCCCAGGCCGACGCGATCTTCTCGAAGAGCCTCAAGCGGGGCGAAGCGAAGGAAATCACCACCTGGGGAGCGACGGGCGTGACGGGTGATCTGGCCGCGAAGCCGATCGCACTGAAGGGCCGCTCGGCGACGACCGGTTCCCAGGTGTTCTTCCAAACTCTGGTGCTCCACGGCGGCGAGTTCCGCGCGGGGATGACCGAAGAGAAAGACAACCTGGCTCTGGTCAAGGCGATTCAGGCCGATCCGACCGCGATCGGGTTTGCGGGTGAGATGTATCAGATCTCCGGACTCAAGGCGGTGCCGATCTCGACCAAGGCCGGAGAAGCTCCCTACGCCCTCGATTCGCTGGGCGATGAGCACGGTTCCTACCCGCTGGTGCGTCCGCTGCAGTTCGTGATCGATCAGGCTCCAGACAAGGAACTGCCCGCCGCCGAACGCGAGTTCCTGAAGTATGTGTTTAGCCTCTCGGGGCAGGAAGACGTGGTCAAAGCGGGCTTCCATCCGATCTCGGCGGCTCCCGCCAAGACGGCACTCAGTGCGGTCGGTTTGAACACCCTCAACTGACCTCGCTTTATCCACGCTGTCTGTGATTGGAAGGCGGTACTTTCCTCATCAAGGTCGATGGGGACCGCCCGGATTCGCTCGCTCTCATACACACATTCCTGGAAGGAGTCCTCCCATGACGCGGAGTTTTTTGAAAGGGCTGACGATCGCAGCCTGCCTGACCCTGGTGGCTCAACCCGCCTGGTCGATCGATCCCAGCAAGAGTACCGTCCCCGGCGGTCGCACGTCGACCATTCCGGCCTCCAATGATCCGGCCCCCCGCCTCGTGCCGCCAAGTGGCTTTACCTCCCCGTCGACGCAAGTCACCTCGAACCAGGTGCGCGATCGTCAGGGCAACGTGCTGGTGCCGGACCCCACGCGGTTCGAGTACAACCCGTCGCGGCCTTCGGTCGTGGACACGATGCGTCCTGCGATTCTGGTCAAGCCGACTCTGCAAATCCCCGGTGTCCAGCCGCAACCGCTGCCTCAGACTCAGCCATCGCAGCAGCAGCCGCGCTGGAAGATTGGTGTCTATTCCAAGGACACCAACACCGGCGTGCAGATCGTGCAAGTGGTCCAGAACGGGGCCGCTCAGCGAGCCGGGCTGGAGAAGGATGACATCATCCTCTCCGTCAACGGATTCCAGGTCGGCTATGTCAACGGCACGCTGTATGACTGCGGCACCGAGTTCGAGCGTCTGGCCGACAAGAACGGCTGGGTCAGCATGCTCGTGTACGACAATCGCACGCGCTCGCTGACCAACCTGCCGGTCCAACTCGACTCCCGCTTGATGAGGTTGGGAGGGACGATGACTTGGCGCGATGCGGTCTCGCTGCCGCCGCGTTCGACGGCGGTCGTCGAGATGCGGGAACGGGCACGCTTGAATGCTCCCACCACGATCGTGGCCCGCACGACCGTTGACCAGATTCGCCAGAACTCGATCCCCTTTGAGATCGAGTACGACCCCGCCCTGATCGATCCGAACCGGACCTACATCCTGTCGGCTTATGTGATCTCCGCCACGAACCAGACTCTGTTCCAGTCGAGCCAGACAGCGAATTACCAACTCACGAATCTGACCGCCGGTCAGACTCGTCCCGTGACCGTGGCGCTGGAGCGAGTCGGAGGCTACGACGCCCCGGTGGTGCAGAATCCGCCGCAGTACGGGAACCAGCCTCAATACGTGACGCAGGAGCAGTTGGAGACCGTGTTCCAAACGATCCTGGAACGCAATCCGACGCAGAAAGAAATGGAAGCTTGGCTGAGCTCGATCCGTTCGGGGCAGTCACTGAGCGATGTGCAGGCGACGTTGCTGGCGAACGACAAGTTCTTCAATCAACTCGACCGCGACAAACAGCGCTATGTGACCAAGCTCCACGAGTTGCTGCTGGACCGCAGGCCGACTGAGGATGAGCTGGCCTACTGGACGCAGCGCTACGATGTCCATCAGGGGATTCGCAGCGAAGTCGCCCGCGAGTTCATCGCGTCGGTCAGCACCAACTGACGCGAGTGATCGGATGACAATTTGACATGCCACCAAAGCTCAGGGGTTGCCACCCCTGGGCTTTCGGCTTTGCGAGATGTGTGCATTGGTGGCGAATCGGCATCACCCATCACGCACACGGCACGTGAGCGGTTGTATCGATCAAACCATGCAATGAACTCGTTGCCAACTCGCCACGCGCCGAACGATGGTCATTCGGTCTTTCCACATGACTCCAGTCGCACAGCCTGTAAGCTCCATGAGACGTGCCCGATCGCGCAGGACTCTGACTCCTTCACGACCCACGTTCTTCATTGCCCAGCAGAGGACAGGTGTCATGGCGGCCCCCGCGAATGGTCAGGAGTTCTTCGAACTGCTGGAGAAGAGCCAGCTTCTGGATGCGGAGGTGATCGCCAAGCTGCGACCGCAGATGCAGCCGCACGGCCAGACCGAAGCCAAACGTCTGGCCACGACGCTGCTCAAGAACCAGCTCATTACCGAATACCAGGCCAAGCAGATGCTGGCTGGGAAGTACAAGGGGTTTTACCTGGCCCGGTACAAGATCCTGGAACTGCTCGGTGCGGGCGGGATGGGGCGGGTCTATTTGTCCGAGCAGCTCTCGATGGAGCGGCTGGTGGCGATCAAGCTCATCAGTCTGCCAAAGAGCAAGAAGCGTCAAGAGCAAGCCCTGGCCCGGTTCAAACGCGAAGCCAAGGCCGTCGCCACCCTCCGGCACTCGAACATCATTCAGGCATTCGACTTCGCCGAAGAACACGGCATGCCATATATCGTGATGGAATACATCGAGGGCATGGACACCGCCAAGATCGTCCAGAAGTTCGGGCCGATCCCCTGGAAGCAAGTCGCCGAGTACGGACGCCAGGCCGCCGAGGGACTCGAGCACGCCCACATGGCCGGCCTGGTCCATCGCGACATCAAGCCGGGGAACCTGCTGGTCGACTCCAAGGGCCAAGTGAAAATCCTCGACCTGGGGCTGGTCTCGGCCTTCGACGAGAAGTCGGACGACTCGCTGACCGTCGACCAGGACCAGCTCGGCACCGTCGACTACATCGCTCCCGAGCAGGCCCTCGACAGCAAAAACGTCGACGCCCGGGCCGACATCTACAGCCTCGGTGCCACGCTCTATTCGATCATGACCGGGCGAATTCTGTACCCGGACAAAACGACCACGCAGAAGCTGCTGCTGCACCAGACGACCGACCCCGAGCCGATCACGAAATTCGTCAAGGACGTTCCGCCGGAACTGGCGGGGATCATCGGCAAGATGCTGGCCAAGAAACCGGATGAGCGGTATCAATCGGCCCAAGAAGTCGCCGCCGCACTCAAGACCTTTGCGGAGCCGAAGTCCCCGCCGTATGAACTGAGCGCCATCAAGTACCGCCGGGCCTTCTATGAAGAGTTCCTCGGCAAGAGTCCCGAACCGAATCAGATCACCGTCCCCACCCTGGGCAGCCCCGAGGTCGACAAGTCCGCTGCAACTCCACAAGACGGAGCCTCGTCGTCGTCGGGCAAGCTGCGCCAGGCGTCGATGATCAACGCAGGCTCTTCGGACCCGGTGCTGGATGACTTCACGATGACGGGCGACGACTACACCCAACTGGCGATGGAGATGCCCTCGCTGGTGGAGCGCAAAAAGAAGCGGAAGGGCAAGAAAAAGAGCAATCGGACTCAGAAAAACTGGCTGGCATTGGGAGGCGTCGTGCTGGGCTTGATGGGGACCGCATGGCTCACATCGATCACGCTGCGGGCGATGGGAAAGACCGACGAGCCGAGCTTTCAGCCGACTCAGGCTTCGACGACAACACCCTCCCCCGAAGCGGCCAAACCGCCAACACCCCCGGACACAACTCCTCCCCAGCCGCCGGTTGTCCCCGCTGTGGCCACCCCCACTCCACCCCAGCCCGCCGGTCCGCCGCCTCAGAAGCACATCGCCTCGGAGGAGATCAGCTCCCGGCCGATTCTCATCAGCAAGGAGACGGCGTCAGAAGAGACCTGGCGGGCCGCGCTGTTCAAGACCTTGTCCGATCCCGATCTGCTGGTGTGCTACACGTTTGACGAGTCGAGCATCTCGGGCGATATCGTGAAGAACCAGGCCCGCTCCACCACCGGAAAGTACGACCTCAAGCTCGTCGGCCCCAAGGTCTCCAACGGTCGCTTCCCCGGCAAGAAATCGATCCGCTTCAATCCCGCAGGCGTCCCGCACCGCGCCGAAATCTCCCCCGCCGATTCCGAACAGCTGCAACTCGAGGACCGCTTCACCATCGCCCTCTGGTTCAAGATCGACACGTTCCACAAGATGTGGCAGACCCTCATCGCCAAGGGAGACAGCGGCTGGCGCGTGCATCGGAATCAGGAGACGAATCGATTGGCCCTGCATGTCTCGACGGCGGACAATTCGATCTACGAACTGAACGGCAGTTACGTCACGAATGACACCCGCTGGCACCAGATCGTCTGCGTCAATTCACCGCAGTCGAACTCCATGAAGATCTACATGGACGGCTTCCTCGATATCGAGATGCCCGGGACCGTTCACCCGGCCAAGAACCCCTTTCCCGTCTGGATGGGGGAAGGCTCGGAACCCGGCAAAGGGAACCGCAGCTTCGACGGCTGGATCGACGAAGTGGCCATCTGGAAGCGGGATCTCGATGTGATGGAGGTGAAGCGAATGTTCACCTCGGGGAATCCGGCGCAGTAGGGGGGAGAACGTTGAGGGTTGAGGGTTGAGGGTTGAGGGCCAGAGGCAACCCGACGCTCAACGCTCAACCCTCAACGCTCAACGCTCAACCCTCAACGCTCAACCCTCACTCAGTCGACTTTCCCCCCGCCCCACGCTACGGTGTAGCGCTTCCAGTGGGTCGGGCTCGAGTGAGGTCGTGTTCATGTCGCAGCAGCGAGTTCGAATCGGCATCGTGGGTGCCGGAACGAACACCCGTGTTCGCCATATTCCGGGGTTCCGCGCGATTGAGGGCGTCGAACTGGTCTCGGTGGCGAATCGCACCCCTGCGTCGGCAGAACGGGTCGCCAAAGAGTTCGGCATCCCGCAAGTCGTCGAGCGCTGGCAAGACCTGGTCGCCTCGCCAGACATTGATGCCGTGATGATCGGCACGTGGCCCAACATGCACTGCGAGGTGACCTGCGCCGCCCTCGCCGCCGGGAAACACGTCCTGTGCGAGGCCCGCATGGCCCGCGACCTTACCGAAGCCCGGCAGATGCTCGCTGCGGCCGGGGCTCATCCGAAGCTCACTTCACAGATTGTCCCCAGTCCATTCGGTCTGGAGGTCGGGGCCAAGGTGCAGAAGCTGTTAGCGGACAATTTTATCGGACAGTTGCGGGAGTTTGTGGTCGTCGGGGCGGACGACCAGTTCTGGGATTACTCGCGATCAATCCACTGGCGTCAGGACACGAACCTGAGCGGGAAAAATGTCCTCACCCTGGGGATCATGCACGAGACGCTGACCCGCTGGATTCCGGCCCCGACGCGGGTCTTCGCTCAAGCGGCGGTGTTCGAGACCGAACGACCCGACCCGGCGGCCAACGGCTACCGAACCTGCACCGTCCCCGACAGCGTGCAGATACTCACCCAAACCGAGTCCGGAGCGCGCGGGATTTACCACCTCAGCGGGACGACGCTCTTCGGACCGGGCAAGCAGATCCATCTGTACGGCAGCCGGGGCACGCTCAAGATCATCTTCGGCGGTCCGAAGGAGCAGCTCTTCGCGGGCTACCACAGCCACAGCGAACTCAAGGAACTCGACCTCGCCCCCGAGACGCGCGGCGGCTGGCGGGTCGAGGCTGAATTCATCGGAGCCATTCGCGGCGAGGAGTCGGTGCAGTACACCACCTTCGCCGACGCCGTGCGGTACATGGAGTTCACCGAAGCCGTCTCGCAAAGTATCGAGCAACAACAATCGGTCACCCTGCCGCTGGCGTGACTCCAGTCTCAGCGAGGGGCGTCCCGCCTCCGGGGTGCAGTCCGGGAGCGGTGACTCCCGTTCCTCCACAAGGGAATCGCGGTCCAACCCAGTCGGGGTGAGTCAGCGAGCGGCCGGACATCAGTCCGCCGTGCTGTGTAGCGATGTTTGACTCACCGCCGGAAAGGGATGTTGGAGGTGATTCCATGGAACTGAAAGACGCCCACGAAGTCGAGGTCACCCGTTCCAAGCTGAAGGTGCTCGAAGAGCGGTTTGAAGCGTCACGTCGTGAACCTGCCGAGAACTTGCACTTGCAGGAACTGTCGCTGCGATCCCTCAAGCGGATGATCAATCAACTCAAAGAGGAAATCGCGAGGTTTGAATCTCACGCGCTGCACGGCTCCGCAAGCTGATTGGCGGGGTGGCCCCGGTTGCCGCTTGGGGCCTACCGGTGTAGCGGAGCCAGAAGAGGCTCTTGTGATGCAGGGTCCGCTGTCGGTACTATTCTCTCGATCGATCCATGTCCCTGTCGAATGACCCCGTGGTCACTGTCGCCTGCCGAAGGAGTTCCCGTGTGGAGAGTCCCTTCCGAGCAAACCTCTTGTGCCGCTGGCACACCGGTAGGCCCAAAGCAGCCAACCGGTGCCACCCCGCGTCGCCACAAACCTCTGTCGCATTGAGACTTCTTTTCAGACCTCAAAAGGGTTAACGGCGTTGGGTGCTACCCTGCGATGGGGATTCCAATCCAGTGGGTGGACTGATGCGATGCAACCAGCAAGTGCCTCTTGTTCCTTCGTCACCCAGACGCCCAAAGCGGCGTCTGGGCCACCCCGCCCCCGCCACCCCGAAACAAGTCCAGCAAGCCAAAACCCTCAAGAATGCCATCGCTGCGAAAAAGGGTTAACGGCGTTGGGTGCCACTGGCAAGGGCTTTGACTCGCCCGTGTGGGGGGACCAGCCACATCGAGAGAGACGGTTCCCGCTCGAACACTCTGGCGACCCCAAGCGACCGCCAGTGGCACCCCCGAGATCACCCTTCATTCGGCGGCGAAACCTCTATCGACAGTGCCACCCCGCCGAGACGAAACGACAATAAACGGTTATCGCGGTAGGGACGGTCATTGCTGACCGCCCCCCGCACAGATCCGTACGTGCGGAATTACCGCATACGGCTCCTACCTCGGATGATGAC
>JAYWFM010000412.1:0-19495 GCA_043778825.1 Planctomycetota bacterium
TGGGCTTCTCGGGAACCACAGCGGGCTTGGGTTTCCCGGTCAGGATCGTGGTATCGGACGCGGAGAGCCCTTCGCTCGTTTCATCGGTGAGCCAGCTCGGCGGGGTGGCACTGACAAGACCTTGAGCGTGGAGTGGAGGGTGCCACTGGCGGTCGCTTTGGGCCGCCAGTGTTGGCGGCGATCAACGTGTTCGAACAGCTCCCACCCTCTCATCGGGCCACCTCAATCGAAGAACTCCGGCGGTAGCCCGTGAATCGTCGGGTGATCCAAGAGAAAACACAGGTGTCAGCGAACACATGTTTCAGGAACGGTTGTTTCCCCATCGCCAATGAAAGTCGGCTGACCATCGAACGGTCAAATCGCAAAACCAAAACAAAAAAACCGCCCAACAAGCGGTGCAAGCCGCCCCGGACAAGCGGCAAGGTTTCCGACTGCCAGACCGACTCCCTATCGGGGTGTTCCAGCCACACGAACGTTCTGACGAGACTGCGTCGTGGTATCCTATGGTGACATGGAACTGTCAGCACATTGCCAACGCCAACAAGTTCGGGCATATTCGGAGGGTCAACACCCTGCTGGGTCTGTTTGTCCCGGCTCTGGTGACGCCCCTGGAATTACTCGGAGTCGATCATGAATCCACCAATGCCTGATCCCGTCATCGATGAAATCCGAGAAATCCGCCATCGCATCTCGGCCAGTTGCGATCACGATCCGGCAAAGCGGGTGGCGTACCTCATGCAGTATCAGGAGCAATTCCGTGATCGCCTGATTTACGATCCCACAGAGCAACCCGCCGCTCAACAAGCGGTTCCACCCGACACGGACAAAGCGTCGGGTTCACGGCCTGCCACGCCTGTTATGAATTCGTAGGTCACTCGTCCCTCGATCCGCCTTGTCCGTGGCAGCTTAACCTGAACGTTGGATCTCAGTCTTCGGAGCTTGCTCCTCCCACTTCGATGAGGAACTCGTTCCCGGTCACTGTCGTAGGCTGGTCGAAGCGACCGTCCCTTCCGACAACACCCGTCCTCCCACTTTTCCACCCCGTCTTGCCTCAATGGCCAACTTTGACAATACTTCCGGCAGGAATTGCCGGATGGCACAACTCCGCGACCTCATGGGACATCCTTCGACTGCCAGGGAATGGCAGGCGGAGGGCCTGATGGAAGGGGGACGGAGTCGGCCCCGGCGTACCGCGAGGAAGGGACTCCCGCATGGCCGATTCGTTGAAACTCATTCATGCCACCCGGCTCATGCTCGACGAGCCGGTGCTGGGGGCTGGACCGTTGTCTGGCGAGGAGCGGCGTCTCGTTGAGGACGCCACGATCACGGCGTTCCACCGCATTGTGGAAGCCTGTGTCGACCGCCGGGCGGATGTGTTGATCCTCAGTGGCGACACGTTCGACGAGACCTCGTTCACGCTGCGAGCGCGGGCCACGTTGACCGATGGGCTCGACACGCTCGATGAGCAAGGGGTGTCGGTGTTCATCACGCCAGGCACGATGGACTCGGCGACCTCGTGGCGGCGGTTGGGGAACTTGCCGGACTCGGTCACGCTGTTCACTGGGGAGAAAGACGCTTCGGTCGAGATCACCGAGCGCGGCAAGGTACTCGGCGTGGTGAGTTGCCTCTCCCCGTCTTCGCGAGCGATCACCGCTCCCCGCACCAGCAAGCCGGGCATCATCCAGATCGGGGTCGTTCCCGAGGGGGATATCCCGGCGGGGCGACTGGAAGACTGGCTCGATGCCAAGATCACCGGCTGGAACTATCTGGCTCTCGGCGGTGGGGACGTGAGTCGTTCGCTCAAGCTGGCCGGGGGGCTCGCTCATGCCCCCGGCACGCCCCAGCCACTGCGTCCATACTGCCTCGGGGCACACGGCTGCTCACTGATCGAACTCGACACCAGTGGGGCGGTGCATCAAGAACAGATCAGAACCGCGACGGTGCGCTGGGAGCGCGTGGTGGTCGAGTGTTCGACCTCGACCAGTTGGGAAGAACTGACCGAGAAGATGGCCCTGCAACTGCTCGAGTACGAGACGCATCCGGTGGAGAGTCTGTGGAACTTCGAGTGGGTACTGAAGGGGCGGGGCGATCTGTTTGATGGCCTGGCGGAGCCGCGTCGGCAGAAGGATTTGTGGGATGCGATCGATCGCGAGGCCCACTCCGCCGATGTGCGTCGCCGACACCAGTTGACGCGAGAGGTCGTCGAGACCGGCAAGGACCACGAGGCGGCCAAGCTGCTCAAGGAGTTCTCCGAGACCGTGACCAGCGTCCTCAATCCGCAGGACGCTTTCTGGAAGCAGCGCGGCCAGCTGTTCACCAGCATGGCCACGCCGTGGGGGCGGAAGCTGGCGGGGCTGGTCGAGAACTCGGATGCGAAGCGGGTGGCGGAAGAGGCCCAGCAGTTGGCCCGCGGGTGGTGGACCTGAGTGGGGTCTGGGGGGAAATCCGAAGTTCAGATTTCGAAACCCGGGAGGGGGGCGTCGCTCGACTGTTGGAGTTCAGCCTTTAGGCTGCTTTGTTCGCGTTCGGCGATCGGGCACTGCCAGGCCAAAGACAGGCTAACGCCTGAACTCCAACAGTCGAAGTCGTCAGTGGGCATCTGTGTCGAATATCGAGCTTCGGATTTCGGATTTCAGATGTGAGTCAAGGAGGACCAAGAGCCATGAAAATCACTGAACTCCAAGTCGAACGATTCGGCGTCTGGAGCGATCTGACGCTGCCCCTCAATGCGGGCGGCACCAACGTCTTCTACGGCCCCAACGAGGCGGGCAAGTCGACGCTGATGCGGTTCATTCGCGCTATGCTGTTCGGGTTCCGGCCTCAAGATGAGCGGACCGCTGGACCGCATCCGACGCCGATCCGCTGCGACGGGGCCTTGCGGATCGAGAAGGCGGGACGCGAGCATCTCGTGCGCCGCATCAGCGCGCCGGGCACGCGCGGGCGGCTGATGATCGATGGCGTGGAAGACCCGCTCAAGACGGAAGCCCTGCTCAAGAATCTGCTCGGTGGGATCACCGAACCGATCTACGAAAACATCTTCGCCATCGGTCTGAATGAGTTACAGGAACTGGCCACTCTCGACGGCGAAGAAGTCGCCCGGCACATCTACGGCATCTCGCTCGGCATGGACGGGGAGCGCATACTCAAGGCGCACTTCGGATCGGAGAACGAAGGCAAGCTGCTGCTGGACGACACCGGTCGCGAAGGAGAATTGCTGCGCCTGGTCCGCGATCTGGATGCGGTCGATCGCGAGTTGGTGAACCTCGGCGATCCGTCTCGCAAGTACGATGAACTGGTCGCCAAACGGGACCAACTCGACAACGACATCAATGGTCGCAAGCAGCGTCAGATCCAGCTCCAGCGCGAGATTCGCGGCCGCGCGTTCATGGACCGCGTACATGCCCCGTGGAGCAAGGAGCGGCAGCTGAGGCGCGAGATGGACGGCCTGCCCCGGTTGGTCGACTTCCCCAGCGATGGGTTGCAGAAGATCGATGGCTGGGACGCGGAGATCGAGGCCATCGACGGGCGGCGGCGGCAGGCTCAAGCCGATGTTGATCGCGTCGAAGCCGAGGTGGCCCGCAACACGCTCGACCCGCACCTCGAAGAACAAGCCACCGCCATCCGGCAAATGCTCGGCGAGCAGGAGTCGGTGAGGTTCATCGAGCGCCGACTGATTGATCGACGGGCGCGACAAGAGATCACCAAGCGGCAACTCGATCAAGCCCTCGTCGGGTTACAGGGGCGCTGGGCCACCGACCGCCTCGAAGAGACCGAGTTCTCCCCCGCAGCCCTGTATCAACTCTCACAAGCCGCGCGGCAGTTTCAGCGCGCGGGCACCAGCCGAGGCCGCATTATCCGGCGGTACAAGCAGTACGCCGCGATCGCCAACCGCAAGCTGGCCTCGACCGAGGAGCAAGTGCGGCACCTCGGCGGACTGACGTTCCCACAGGCTCGGGAACATGCCCAGCGCCGCCTGGAGGAACTCGAACAACTGATGGCGTTGCGGTCGCGCGAGACCAGTCTGACTGAGTTGATGTCGGGGCTGGACCTGCAAATCAATCTCATCAACCGGCCCAAGGATCTGCCGGACTACTTCTATGCCACGCTGTGGTTCTTTGGCATTGCCGGGATTCTGCTGGGGGCGGCGGGGATGCTGTCGCTGATGGATTTCGGCCCGATCGCCGAGACGAGCTCGTGGTACTTCAGCAGTGCGCCGTGGATTGTCGGTGGGACTTACCTCAGCGTCGCGGCCCTGTGCGGCGGCGTGGTGTGGGTCATGAAGGAGCACTTCGAGCCGTCGCGCTACGGACTCGATTCCCTCCAGCGCCGACGCCGCGAAATCGAACACGAACTCGCCGAGGTCCGGCACGAGATCGTTCGCATCACCCAGCTCGATGTCGCGCGCGGCCCGATGCCGACCCTGGCCGACACGATCGGCGAGGAGCCGGAGAACCTGACCGAGGACTCGGTCGCACGGGCCATCCGCCGCCGCATCGCCGAGTTCGACGCCCTCGAACGGCAGACGCAACGCATCGAGTCGATCCGCAACCGTATGGCGGGATTGCGACAGTCTCTCAAGGCCCGACAACGCGACATCGTGAGCGCCCGCCGGACGTGGTGCGAGCAGCTGCGCCGACTCGGGCTGCCCGAGACGCTGAAGGTCAAAGAGGCGTTCGACCTGCTGCAACTCGTCGCCGATGCGCGTCGCCTGTACATGGAGTGGCGCGATGACAACCGCGAACTCGAGATCGACGACCGCCGCGTCCAGGACTTCCGCAGCCGCGTCGAAGGCATGGCCCGCCGCAACGGCTCGCGCGACGCCAAGTTCGACTGGTATCAGTTGCTCTCGCAGTGGGAAATCCAACTGCGGCAGATCGAGGACTCGCGGCAGTTGCTGACCCGGCTGACGCAGGAACTGGACGAGAAGCGGAAGCGGCTGACTCAAATCAGCGAGTCGGTCAATGCGGTGCGGGCGTTGCGGTCCGCTCTGCTCGCGAAGGCCGGGGCCACCGATCGATCGGACCTCGTGGCCAAGCTCAAGGCGTTCCAGCGGTACAACGAACTGGTCCGGTTGCACAGTGCCGCTCAAGAGGAGGTCGCCAGCGCCGCTCGACTCGAACCCGATCTGGCGGTCGTCGAAGAGGATCTGCTCCGGTTCGTGCCTTCGAAGAACGAAGAGCAATCGATCCAGTTGCGAGTCGAGCTGGTCGGGATCGACGAGCAGTTGCAACAGATGTTCGAGAAGTTGGGCCGCATCAAGCAGGAGATCCTGGACCTCGAAAACGATCGCCGGGCCTCGTCGCTGAAGTTCGAGCGGGCTCAGCTGGCCGACCAGTTGAACCAGTCCGTCGACCGCTGGCTGGCCCTCAAAGCCTGCGGCCAGACGGTGGAGAAGATGCGGTCCCGCGTGGAGCGCACGTGCCAGCCGGAGATCCTCAAGCACGCGTCGGAGTACCTCGAACGGCTGACCTGCGGCAAGTACCACAACATCTGGACCCCGCTCGGTCAGCGGCATCTGGTCGTCGACGATGAGCAAGCCGAATCGCTGAAGGTCGAACACCTGAGCAAGGGCACCCGCGAGCAGGTGTTCCTGGCGATCCGTCTGGCCGTGATGAAGGACTTCGCCGATCGCGGCGTCGAGTTGCCGATGGTCCTGGACGATGTGGTGGTCAACTTCGACCAACTCCGCACCGAGGCCGCTGTGCGGACGCTGTTGGAGTTCGCCGAGCAGGGCCAGCAGATCATGATGTTCACCTGCCACCTGCACCTGGCCCATCTGTTTGAGAACCAGGGGGTTGAGCCGATCTGGTTGCCCGCACGGGCCGCAGGGACGGCGGCGGCGGCGAGAGAAGGACAGCGGGCGTGAGGCCACCCCGAGTGTCGTCTTTCGCTCCGCGAAAGAACGCCCTTTTGCGGAGCAAAAGGCGACACTCTTTCCCGTGATGGCAATGCCGATGCTCCAAGATATTCAGCACGGTCCCGGTTGACATCCCTGCTCCACAGTCGGAAACTCAGCAAGTCGTGATTGCTCCGAACCATCGGGAGATGTCTCCTGATGAGCGTTCTGGCAATCGACATTAACAGCGTCCATGGTCGGCAGAAGCAGCTACTGTCTAATCCCAGTCAGGTCCAGACGCACGCCCATGACTTCCGCAACGATCAAACTCTTTCTTCCTCGCGGCGACGCGAAGAGCCTGCGCACCGCCGAAATCTCCAATTGGACGGGAAAGGCAGTCGCGGCACCTCGCACCGAACTCGAAGAGCTTCTTGCTCGCGAGGAACTCGACAAGGCCGGAGTCTATCTCCTCATCGGCACAGATCCTCATACCAACGCACCTCGCGCTTACATCGGCGAGGCGGAGGTCATTCGCGACCGCCTCAAGCAACACAAGACAAAGGAGTTTTGGGTTTCGGCCATCGTCTTCGTCAGCAAAGACGAGAACCTGACTAAAGCTCATGTGAGGTATCTGGAGAGCCGCCTTCTTCTCGAAGCCGCCAAAGTAAACCGGTTCACGCTCGAACAGAATCAGGCTGGCGGATCGCGGCTGCCCGAGTCAGACCGCGAAGACATGGAAGTGTTCCTCGCCCGCATTCGACAGCTCCTCCCCGTCCTCGGCTCGGACATTCTCGCACCGATTGCCCAACCTGCCGCAAAGGACCAGCCCGGCGGCGTACTCTTCTGCCGCGTCAAGGGGGCCGAGGCGCGAGGTCAGCGCACAGCAAATGGCTTCGTCGTATTTCATGGCTCTACGGCCGTTTTCGAGGAGCGTCCATCGGCTGAGAGCTATCCCTACGTCATCGCCCAGCGCAAGCAACTGATCGCTGATGGAACGCTCGTTGAGAAGGACGGCTTTCTCGCCTTCACGAAGGACTCTGAATTCGCCAGCCCATCCGGAGCGGCAGTCGTAATTCATGGAGGAAGCGCAAACGGGCTCACTTCGTGGAAATCCAAGGATGGTCAGACACTCAAACAACTCGACGAACAGGTGTGAACAGATGGGGAATCCCAGTGTCTCTCCGTTCACTGCGTGATAGTTCGTGACTTAGCCACCACTCCTCGGTAGAATGATGGCCAACCACGGAGACGAATCATGACGCTCACCATTGAATTCCCCGCCGACATGGAAGCGGCGTTGCGACATCGGGCAGATGTTGCCGGTGAGGATCTGGCCCAATTGATTCAACGCATGGTCGCTGACCAACTCGCAGCTGAGGCACTAGTCCCGCGCCGTGCGCCCGGAGAGTTTGCAGCGAAGATGCTTGCCTGGAGTCGGCTGCATCCGGTCCGCGAACGCGTGATCGATGACAGCCGCGAATCGTTCTACGAGGATCGCGGCGCATGAGGATTCTGGTCGATACCAATATCCTCTTGCGGATCGCCCAGCCGGGCAGTCCACATCATCACGACGCACTCGCGGCTCTGGATGTCCTTGAGCAAGCGGGGCACGAACTCTGCCTCGTTCCGCAAGTCGTCTACGAATACTGGGTGGCTGCGACACGACCAGTGAATGTCAATGGTTTGGCGATGACCGCGGAAGAGACGAGGAACTCGCTCAACGTCCTTCTGCCGTATTACACATTCTTGGATGATCTGGGAGGGGTGTTTACGGCATGGCTCGATCTGGTCACAAAGCATACCGTTCAGGGGAAGGTGGCGCACGATGCCCGGTATGTGGCTGCGATGTCTGTTCACGGAGTCACGCATCTCCTGTCCTACAATGTTTCCGATTTCAGTCGCTATCCGCACATCGTCGCCCTCTCGCCAAACGAGATTTTGGCAGGGCGAATGCTGTAAACTGTCCGCAACAATGCAACGATTCAGTCGGTGATTCCCGTGGAGCGTTGAGACATGCAACTGTCGTGGGCCGATCTGCTGACAGACAACATTCCTCCCGATGACTTTGCTCGGTGGCTGCAGCCTTGGTCGGATAGAGTCGGCGGCAACGCGGCTCTGGCGTTCATGACCAAGTTTGGCACATGGTTTCTGCGCCGTCCTGAAGGTCACGTCGAGATGCTGGATGTGTTCACCGGCGAACTCGAGCGGATCGCCGACACATACGAACTGTTCATGGCCGATGTCAACGACCGCGTCTGGCAGGAGATTTATCTGCTCTCCCAACTGGTGTACCAACTTCACCAGGCAGGCCAGGTCGCCGGTCCAGGGCAGTGCTATGCCTTAGCTCCCCACCCGGCACTGGGTGGCCCGAACCCGCTCGCCGGTGATCTGGTCGATACCCGGTTTATTCAGGTCATGGATGCGAACCTCTGGCAGCGCCTGTGCGTGCAGTTTGTGCTTGGTTCTCAGAGGGATCCGGACGCCTGATGGTGCGAAAGCATCGAATGCCACAGGAGACCGCCAGGGCTGGAGTGCGTCGGGGGACTACAACGCGGAAGTTGGTATTCGCAGGCCAAGTGATTGCCAGCGACACATGTGCCCGAGTCCCCACCCCGATCACCTCACGTCCCGTTGCCCGCTTTGCCCACATCCAGCACATCGAGCAGGCCCAGTTCGAACACGAAGTTCTTCTGGTTGGCTCCAGCAGGTCCAGCTTGGGACTTATCGACGTGAGCGAAGAAGATTTCGCCTTCAGCGATCAGGCGGTCGCCGCAGGTCGCGCGGGCGCTGACCAGGCCGCCTTCCTCGCGGGCGTCCAGCAATTCGCAGGAATAGATGAGTTGGTCGCCGGGCTGAGCCCAACTGTGGAAGGTCATCTTCGGGATCTTGGCCAGGATGACGACGTGCTTAAAGCCGTGGGATTCACCGAGCAGGATGCCGCCGGTCTGGGCCATGCCCTCGATCATCAGCGAGCCGGGCATGACCGGGAAGCCGGGGTAATGGTCGTGGAGATGCTCCTCGGCCAGAGACACGTTCTTCACGGCCTTGGCGGACTTGCCGCTGTGGAATTCGATAAAACGGTCGATCCAGAACCAGCGCATGGGGGGAGATCGTTGAGGGTTGAGGGTTGAGGGTTGAGCGACCAGACTTCCGAAGTCTCGGAAGACTTCGGAAGTCTTTGCGGTGTGTAACGCTCAACGGATTCAGACGACAGGCTGGAAGCCTATCCCACAGTTACGCACCCAGCTTGGCGGCCAGGAACTTGCAGATCATGTCGACGGTGAACAGGTCCGACATCCGCTCCACGCGGGGGTCCGCTGCGAACGTGTCGATGTCGGCGTGCGGCATGCGGGTCTTGAGTTCGGCGATGCCCGCGGGGGTGATCTTGCCACCCGCCACGAAGCCGGAGTCCGCCGAAGCGATGTTCTCGGGGAACAGCTCGCCGCGAGGGATCTTGATGTCAAAGTTCTTCTCCAGGCGGAACACGATGTCCAGGAAGTCGATCGACTCCGCTCCCAGATCGCCGATCAGCGTGGCGGTCGAGGTAACCTCATCGTCATCGACGCCCAGTGCGTCGACCAGTGTCTCGCGGACCTTCTCGAAAATCTCATCACGACTCGGCATGGGTATCTCCCGTCATCAATGCAACGCGCTGGAATGGCGACCATCGCCACACCCATCGGACCCTCCGAGCTGGATTGTCTGACCCCGCTCTGAAACCGATGACGATGCGAACTGTGTAAGGCCTAGGGCCTAGGGGCGAGGGGCGAGGGCCAGCAGATGCCTCCTGATAAGGCACACACTGGTGGGGCCCGCGTCCTCGCGTACTGCCCCAATTCTCTCTCTGGCCCCAGGCTCTGGACCCTGGACCCTAGGCTTCCTCAGATGCCGCCGAGGGTCAGACCCCCGTCGACTGTCAACACGTGCCCGGTAATGTACGCCGCGTCATCGCTGGCCAGGAACAGCACCGCGTTGGCGATGTCCTCCGGCTTCCCGAGGCGACGCAGCGAAATCCCGGCCACGACTTCCTTGAACTTGTCGCCGCCCATCGACCGCACCGTTTCGGTCATGTCGGTCTCGATGAAACCGGGAGCAATGGCGTTGACGGTAATGTTCCGGCGACCGACTTCCGCAGCCAGGCAGCGGGTCAGTCCCTGAATCCCACCCTTGCTGGCGGCGTAGTTGACCTGCCCCTGGTTGCCGTACTCGGCGGCGACACTCGACATGTTGACGATGCGTCCGTACCGCTGGGACATCATCGGACGCATGACGGCTTGGGAGAAGTTGAACACGCTGGTCAGGTTGGTGTCGATCACCGCCTGCCAGTTTTCGAGGGACATGGCGGCCAGTAGACCGTCTTTGATGATCCCGGCGTTGTTGACCAGGATGTCGATCCGCGACCACTTTTCGAGAACCTTCTGGACGATGGCGTCGGCCTCGTCCTTCTTGCTCACGTCGCCCTGGAAGGCGATGACTTCGTGCCCCAGAGCGGCTTGTTCGGCAACGATCGCATTGGCGGCGTCGGCCTTCGAGTGATAGACAAAGGCGACCTTGGCCCCCTCGCGAGCCAGAGCCTCGACGACCGCCTTGCCAATGCCACGGCTCCCGCCGGTGACCAGTGCGAATTTGCCTGCCAGTTTCATGGGTTCTTCTGCTCTTGTAGCCACGTTCGCCAGAACGTGGGCTGCCGCGATGGGTGAGATGGGGACTCGGTTGTCTTGTCAGGCCCAGCCGGGACGACTTTGGCTGGTGATTGAATTCCTCGCAACACTGGTTGCCCACGTTCTGGCGAACGTGGCTACGAAGCCACCTGCCACAGGCAGGCAAACAGTTCCCGCAGCTTCTGAATCCGCAGGTCGTCCGACTTCTTCAAGTCGGGATTCCGCTCCGCCAGATTGAACTGCTCCAGGGTGATCTTGGCGCTGACGGCTGAGGTTCCATCCACAGTCCCGGTGCCTTTCAGCGTGTACAAGTTCCCTTCGTGCTTGGTGATCTCGCACTCGACGCAGAGCGTGTGGCCCGGCTTGACGAAGTTGTTGAACTTCACCGCCCGGGCCTCTTTGAGGAGGATCGTGCTGTACTGAAACCCCTCGGTTTCCCGCAGCAACCAGCCCCCCGCCTGCACCAGCGACTCGATCATCAGCACCCCCGGCATGACCGGGAACCCCGGAAAGTGATCCGCGAGGTACTCTTCCGCGATCGACAGATTCTTGACCGCCGTGATGGACTTTCCCGGCTCGAGTGTCAGGATTCGATCGACCAAGGAGAATCGCACGCCCGCCGCTCCGCTGTGTTGTTGTGTGCTGTCCGCGACCACTTTTGGGAGACACCGCCTCCCACCTCCACGGAGCGCACCCCGCAGTTGAAGCGAGGCAGGATATCGATGCGGGAAGCGAGACTCAACCCGAGCTTTATTCAGGAGTGCGTATTTGTACACTCTAGCGATGGCAGGCGGTCTGTCCGATACAACGATCCAGGTCGACTGGCTGCCACACAGCCCGGCGCATCACGTGGTGGAATCTGATGTGAAGCGCCGGACCACATGACGCAGCACCGTCGTGTCGGGGACGACGAAGAACGGGGAAGGAAGACGCAAGATTCGTGTTGGGGAATCCATGGGCATGCAATCCACTGCCTCCCAGACTGGCTTTTTAGCGACTAAACCCCGGAAACTTTCCGAATTCCAGTGTTTTCTGAGGGTTTTGTACCTCTCAGGCGATTGACAACACGAATTCTGAGCGTTTTACTTACGCCACGCACACCCCGATGTGCCTTTTCACTCACCGCCGTTCAAAGGAGCAATGATGGCAAAAGCCGCAACTGACAAGCCGAAGCCGATGTCGAAGTCCGAGATCGTCGTCTCTCTTGCCGAGTCCACCGGACTCGTCAAGAAGGATGTCGTCGCAGTTCTCGACGGAGTCGAGGCCCTCATCGGCAGCAGCTTGGGCAAGAAGGGACCGGGCGTCTTCGCTCTGCCAGGTCTCCTCAAGATCCAGGTCACGCTGAAGAAGGCCACTCCCGCCAAGCCCGGAATCAATCCCCGCACCGGCGAAGCGATCACCATCAAGGCCAAGCCGGCCCGCAAGGTGGTCAAGGTTCGCGCCCTCAAGAAGCTGAAGGAAATGATCTAGTTCCACGGGCGATCACTCGCCCGGACCGATCATGGCCTCGCGATCAAACTCTCCGGGTTCAATCCGGAGAGTTTTTTCGTTTCGTCGCTGCGTTCGCCAGAACGCGGGCGAACGCTCTGGGTGCTCGCAGTGGACGACAGACTTCCCAATCTCTTCCCTCGCTGCGTGGCCGTGACCTGCTCCCCCGCATTCTGGCGAATGCAGCTACGGCAGGATACAAGGCCCCGAGCATCCGAGAACCCCCGTTGTGCGCTGGACCCTGCGGCTTCAGATTCTGGTGCCTTTCGTGCTGCTCTCGCTCGGCGCGATTGTGGTCACGACGGTCATCACCGTCGCCACAGCCATTCGTCAGATCGAACGGGAACGCGACGAACAGCTGGCCGCCGAAGTGCAGACGCTGGCCCTGGCCAACTTTCCACTGCATGAGGCCGTACTCCAAAGACTGAAAGTCCTCACCGGGGCCGAGGTCGTCGTCCTGCAACAGGGGCAGTTGCAGGGATCGACGCTGAACGGCTTCTCAGCTCAATCGGTGTCCCAACTCGCTGGCTCCGAGATCCTCTGGCAAGGCCAACTCTATCGCATCGCACGGGCTCAGCAGCTGCCTCCGGTCGGGGATCGCGAGCTGCTGCTGCTGCGACCTCGGCGGAGTGGTTGGGAGACACAGGCACAACTGGTCGAGACGGTGACCTGGCTGTGCCTCGCGGCGGCGGTGGTCGTACTCCTGATCTCGGCGGCGTTCTCGCAGCGTGTGGTGCAACGTCTCAAACGCATCCAACACCAACTCTCCGAAATGGCCTTGCATCGGTATGCCACGCAGCCTCTCACCGGTCCCGTCGATGAACTCCAGGAGCTACAAGCCACCGCCAATCAGCTCGCCGAGCGTATGGAACGCTTCGAGCGGGAGATCGCGCAGACCGAGCGGCTGCGGCTGCTGGCCCAGCTGACGGGCGGGTTGGTCCACACGCTGCGGAACTCGATCACGGGGGCCAAGCTGGCGGTCCAGTTGCACCAGCGGCGGTGTCCGCTGGGGGACAAGGAGGAGAGCCTGGCTGTGGCCCGCCAGCAGTTGGAACTGACGCAGGAGCAGGTGACCGCGATGCTCTCGCTGGGCACGCCGCAGGCTCGGCCTGCGGAGCCGGGCGACCTGCGGAGGATCCTGGCCGACATGGGTCAACTGCTGGATGCGGTGTGCAAGCATCACCATGTTGACTTCCAGGTGATGGTGGAGCTGAGTGAGCCGGAGTCTCAGGTGCAGGACCAGGCGCGCATCAAGGGGGCGATCTTGAACCTGGCCCTCAACGCGATCGAGGCCGCAGGACCGGGAGGTCGGATTTCCGTGCGTGCCCGGCGACAAGGCGACCTCATCGCCATCGAAGTCACCGACTCGGGTCCGGGACCGCCCGAGGCACTCGGCGAATCGATCGCCGATCCGTTTGTGACCACGAAGGCGGCCGGCGTCGGACTGGGTCTGATGCTCGCGCGACAGGCCGCCGAGAGCGAAGGCGGCACTCTGACCTGGAAGCGGACGGAAGGGCTCACCGTGTTCTGCATGAGCTGGCCCGATAATGTGGCACGACGCTCCGCGTCGTGAGTCCAGAGTGCGTGCGTCTCAAACGTCGGTGGACCGTGAGGTCGTCCGGTTTTCGACCCCCACGGGGTCTCGTCTCGTAGCCCAGGGTCGGCCGCGCAGCGGAAGACCCTGGGTTAACGTGTCCAATCATCGCATCAATTCCAACGGGGCAGGGCCTCCAAGGTCTGCAACATTGCAAATCTGCATCGACTCGACGAACAACCAGACACCTCTGCCGCTCTGTGTCCCGTCAGGGACAACCGACAATAGCCCACCGATTCATCGGTGGGACTTCGTGGACCTCGCGAACTCAGCCCCGCTAGGGGCGACAGACATCAACGCCCGACGCGGTGGTCGACGCCCCGCCGCAGCTTGCCCTCTTCATGATCTTGTACCTCATGATCTTGTGAATCTCTTCTCCTCTTTCGAGATCAGCCTAGTGGAAAGCCAGAAGAGGAATCACAAGATCATGAGGTACAAGATCATGAAGAGGGCTGGCTCGTGGGCCTCACGATTTGGGAAGAGCGGGAGCTTCTGTCGTCCCTGACGGGACTGGGCAGTTCGTTAGCGTGGTCCCACCGTTGAAACGGTGGGCTATTATCGGGTGTCCCTGACGGGACAAAAGCCAGGTTTTCTCTGGGAGAACGGCCAGTTGGGAAGCCCTGGCCTTGAAGGGGTCTCGTCACTGACGAAGGGGATGCTCGCACGAGTCCAGAACCGGGCTCCCGCCCTCCGCGTGAAGAACTCCCCTCCACTGGCTACGATGCACCCGGCGTGCGGTGACGCTTTCCCGGACCGCCATGGGCTCGCCAAGTTGATAGATTCCTCCACGAAGGTGTCCCCATGCCTCAACCCGTATCCCGTCGCTCGTTCCTCTCCACCTCTGCCGCTGGAGCCGCCGTGATCCTCTCAGCCCCGGCCATTGCCACTGCCAGCAAGACCGACAAGCCGTTGATCGTCGGAGAGGGAGACCACCGGTTCGAGGTGGTCCACAACTTCCCGCAACTGCCGGAGAAGTTCACGTGGCAGACGACGCACAACGTGGCGGTCGACCAGGCGGGGAACCTGTACGTGATCCACGAGGGGCGGAAGGAACTCAAGGACCACCCCTCGATCTTCGTGTTCGATGCGGAGGGGAAGTACATCCGCTCGTTCGGCTCCCAGTTCCAGGGGGGCGGCCACGGGATCGAGATTCGCCAGGAGGGGAGCGAGGAGTTTCTGTATGTCTGTGCGTATCAGCATGTCAAGACGTTCGCCAAGCTGACCCTCCAGGGGGAAGTCATCTGGCAGCAGTACGCGCCGATGGAGTCGGGCGTCTATGCCGAGGGCGAGAACATCCCCTACGCAATGAAGACCGATCCCAATAAGGACAAACGGGAGAATATCTGGGGAGAGAAACGGTTCCTGCCGACGAACTTTGCGTTCCTCGACGATGGTGGGTTCCTGCTGATCGACGGGTACGGGGCCTCGGTCGTGCATCGCTATGACAAGGATGCGAAGTGGCAGAGCTGCTTCGGCGGCGTGGGCGACAGCGATGACAAGTTCCGCACTCCGCACGGCGTGTGGATCGACAAGCGAGCAGGGCGCGAGCCGAGCATCGTGGTCTGCGACCGCGCCCATCATGTGGTCAAGTATTTCACGATGGACGGCAAGTACATTGAGACGCTGAAGGGTTACGGCCTGCCCGCGAATGTGGAGACCTGGAAGAATCTGCTGGTGGTCCCCGAGCTGCACGCCCGCGTGACGCTGCTGAATGAGAAGAACGAAGTTGTGGCCCGCCTGGGTGACGATGTGGGCCGCATCACCGGCGAAGGCGGCGGAGCGATCCGCGGCGACAGCTCGAAATGGCTCCCCGGCAAGTTCGTCCACCCCCACGACGCCTGCTTCGCCGAAGACGGGAGCATCTTCGTGGCCGAGTGGGTCGGCACCGGACGGGTGTCGAAGCTCCAGCGACTCGGGTAAGGCGAAGCAGCCAACAAGCCTGCGTGGGTGCATTCGCCAATTGGCGGCCCCACCCCATGAATCTCAGTCGCGGAGCGACCGAGCTACGTAGGCGATGTCGCTCCGCGACTCGCATTCCGCGAAGTACCACCAATCGACGAATGCACCCAGCCTGCGTCACCGTGGATTCGGAGGGCCTCACGCGAAGGCACCGGGTGCCATCTGGCGAGGGCTTTGACTCGCCAGTGCTGTTCTCACGGCACGCTCGCAGACACTGGCGGCCCCAAGCGACCGCCCGTGGCACCCAACGCCTGCGTTTGGTCACTCATTCCAGCCTGAAGGCTGGACTCCAACGGGGGACTACCACGACCGGATGTAGGCCAGAGCGGCCACGCCGCCGAATGCCAGGAATGATCCCCCGATCGACTGGCGGGTCGGGGCCTCGCGATCAATGTAGCGCGAGATCGGTAACAGCATCAGCGGAGCGGTCGACGTGATCGCTGACACAATCGCGCAGCTGTCGACCTGTTGCAAGGCGATCTGCAACGCGCTGACTCCGGCGACCGGGCCGAGGATCGCAGCCCCCAGCATCCAGAGCGGCAACCGGGGCGTGCGTGCGGCAACCGGTACGAGCGATCTGCCTTTCAACGACGACCGCAGAATGGCCAAGGCGATCAGGCTGATCCCCACTCCGCCCAGCGTCCGCTGAAACGCCTGAGCAGGCCCCGAGATTTCGAGGTGCTGCACCTTCGCGATCCCCTGGGCCAGTCGACTCAGCGTGAGTCCAACACCGAGCGATGTGCCAGCAAACAGCGTCAGAAACAGTCCGGCGTTCCACTGAAACGGCTCGTCCCGCTTGTGCAGAGCCAGCACCACTCCCGTCAACGTCAATGCCGCGGCTCCGATCTCGGACACTGTCAGTTGCGTCCCCAGAATCATCCGGTCGGCCACGGCTCCGACCAGCGTGGCAATACACAAATGCACCAGCACCGCCGTCCGCGCTCCCAGCAGCGGATAGGCCAGATACAACGCCACATCCCCAAGACCAAATCCCAGAACCCCACTCAACAGAAACCAGCGAAACGTCGCCGAGTGAATCTGCCCCGGATAGAAACCCCAAGAGATCAGCCCCAGGATTGAGCAGGCAATCGTGATCCGGCAAGCATTTGCCGTGACCCCGCCCAACTGGCGACTCAACGTCTGACCACACACCGCTGAGGCGGCAAACAGCACAGCTGCCAGGAGGGCGAGCAACATGGTGGGGATGAGGGAGAGGGTGACGCGGCAGGAGTGAGGGCGAAGTGTAGCGGGTTTGTGGGAGTCCCGCCTTCAGGCTGCCTCATCGATTCTTGGCTCGCGGAGGCAGGCTCAAGCCTGAACTCCAACGGACTACCCCAGCTTCGGCAGCCCGACCCGCTGACAGTGCGGGAGCAGCGGGCACTCGGGGCAGCGGGGCCTTCGGGCGATGCAGATTCTTCGCCCGTGATGAATCAGGCGATGGGAGAATTGAATCCACTCGGACGGCGGCAACAGCTTCTGGAGGTCGGTCTCGATCTTCACCGGGTCGGTGTGCTGGGTCAGGCCCAAGAGCCCGGTGATCCGCCGCACGTGGGTGTCGACCACCACTCCGCTGGCGATTCCGAAGGCGGTCCCCAGGACGACGTTGGCGGTCTTCCGCCCCACGCCCGGCAGCTCGACCAGTTCATCGAGCGTGCGCGGGATCTCGCCACCGTGAACCTCGACCAGCCTGCGGGCCATGCCACGAATGTTTGTCGCCTTGGCGCGAAAGAACCCGAGTGACTGCACGATCGCCTCCACATCGTTTTGAGTCGAGTCGGCCAGAGCTGCGGGAGTGGGGTACTTCTCAAACAGCCGGGGAGTGACCGAGTTCACCCGCTCGTCCGTACACTGAGCCGACAAGATCGTGGCCACCAGCAACTGAAACGGCGACGAGTGGATCAGCGCACACACGGCCTCGCCGTACGTTTTCTTCAGCAGGCGGGCCACCTGCAAAGCCTGTTGCTTTCGGGCATCGTTTCGGGACGGCACGCACGGCTCCTGGAATCTCGGTGGCCCGAGCGAGAACAGTTGTGGACAACCGGTTTTCGGGGGCCGTAGAATCGCGGATCAGTGGGCATCTTCCAAGGGCTGGACTCTGTCGCCTTTTTCTCCGAAAAAGAGCGTCCTTTTTCGGAGAAAAAGGCGACAGAGGACATCCGACGTACGGGGTGATTCCCTTCATGACCGTCACTCCCACCGCTGAACCTCCTCTCCCCGCCACATTCAGTGAGGCGGTGCGGCTGTTCAACGCGCGGGAGTACTTCGCCTGCCACGATGTGCTCGAAGAGTTGTGGGGCGAGACGCTGGGCGAGGACCGCAACTTTCTCCAGGGACTGCTGCATGTCGCGGTGAGTCTGCACCACCTCTCCGAAGGCAACCCTGCCGGGGCTCGCAAGATGCACGCCTCGTCGCTGCGCTACCTCTCAAACTACGGCAGTGGCTTTCGAGGTGTCGACCTCGATCTGCTACGATCCGAACTGCGGGTCTGCTTCGAGCCTCTGCGACAGGGAGTCTCCGTCGGCATGACCACTCCCGCAGCCGAGACCTTCCCCACACTCCGATGGAATCCCAATGATGAATGAGCCTGGCGGATTGGTGGATGACCTGTCGGGATTCAGCGGCGTGGCTCCGCTGTTTCCGCTGCCGGACTTTGTGTTGTTCCCGCAGGTCACGCAGCCGCTGCACATCTTCGAGCCGCGCTATCGCCAGATGATGGCCGCTGTCCTGAAGGGGGACCGGTTGATTGCGCTGGGGACGCTCAAGCCGAATTGGGATCAGCTGTATGAGACGAAGACAGCCCCGGTGTTCAGCGATGTCTGTCTGGGGCGGGTGATGCTAGACCGGGAGATGGATGACGGGAAGTACATCATCCTCATTCGGGGTCTGTGTCGGGCGCGGATTCGGGCGGAGAAGCTGACGACGACCCCGTACCGGCAGGTGGAACTCGAACTGCGGTTAGACAAGTATTCGAACACGCCCGAGATCGAGCGTTCGAGCCGCCGCGCGGAACTGCTGGAGGCCCTGGTCGCCACGCTGCCCGACATCGAGAAGAGCCGGGAGACCACCGAGGCGGCGCTGCGGGACTTACCGCTGGGCGTGCTGGCCGATTTGATCGCCAGCTCGCTGAAGATTCCGACCGAGTCGATGGTCTCACTGCTGACGGAGAATCACGTCGACCTGCGAACGGATCTGTTGCTGGATCTGCTGCGGGCCGAGAAACGCTCGCAGCACGAGCGAGCGGCGAGCCGCAAGTTCCCGCCGGACTTCAGTGCCAACTGAGGGGGGCATTGTCGCCTTTCGCTCCGCGAAAGAACGTTCTTTCGCGGAGCGAAAGACGACACACCAACGCAAACACCCACGCCGACGGCGTGGGTGTTAGATCGTGAGGCTGACTCACCGGACCAGCGAGTTACTTGCTGGTGACCTCAAACTTGAGATCCTTGGCACCCGCAGCTGTGATGGTGGCCGTGAGCTTGGAATCGGCATTCCACTTCGCGGGCAGGTAGTTCTCGGGCTCGGGGGGAGTCGGTGAAGGCTGGTCGCCCATCATGATCGGCTTGCCGGGACGGTACATGCGAATTTCGACACGCTTCTCGCCCTCGCCCACCTTGCCAGTGAACTTGCCGTCCTTGATGGCGATGATGCTCGGACCCTTGCCGGATGCCGAGAACGCGATCTCTCCCTCGGGCATCGGCTGCCCATCCAGAGTCACAGTCCCACTGACTTCACCCAGCACCGCGACAGTCGGTCCGCTCTGGCCGGGGCCACACCCGATCAGGGCCGAGGTCAAGACGATCAATCCCAGACAGGTCATCCACTTGGTCATTTGGTGCACTCCGAAACTTGAATGGTGAAGGGGAACAGGCCACGAGGCGACGGGTTCCAGTGGTTCATCAAGTGAAAGATGAGGGGTAGCTGCGTTCGTCAGAACGCGGGGAGCCCGCACTCTGGCGAGTG
>JAYWFM010000413.1:0-3383 GCA_043778825.1 Planctomycetota bacterium
ATCGTTCGAGGAATAACTGTCTGATTGTCGCCTTTCGCTCCGCGAAAGGCCGGTCTTTCGCGGAGCGAAAGACGACTCTTGTTTCTCGAACGATGCTAATGGCTGTCATCCCTCCGGGATGGGAAGGGGACGACGGCTCCCCACTACTGGCGGTCGTACCACTCGTCCTGGAAGTTCAGGTTCTGGAGTTGGTCGCCAATGTATCCCAGCCGGGCCTTCTCCATCTTGGGGAGATCTCCAAACCCGGGGGCCAGCCAGCCGCGTCCGCGCGACTCCACATGGCCATCCGCGAAGGCCACGTTGGCTGCGTCGTGGTGGCGGAAGTGGACCGTCGGGAAGTCGTGGCTCGGGGGCTCCAACAGCCAGTTCTCCCGCAGTTCACTGGCTGAACAGGTCCAGTCCGTGCAGAACACCCCCGCACTGTCGGCGAACACAATCGTCTGCGTCATCTGGGCGATGTCCCGAAAGCGGCGGGTCAGAGGCAATGGATTCGGCCCCGCACTCCAGGTCGGTGGCAGGTAGGCCACGCCGGAATCGCGGGACAGGAAATAGCCGTTGTAGGCGTATCCCGTCGAGGGCTTCCCGAACTGCAGCTTCTCCGCGATCCCCTCCCCGAAGTCGGGGCATTGGTACGATGCGTAGCTCGTCTCCATATAGGGTGCCAGCGGACCGGCGGGGAAGTCCAGCTGCTTCGTGGGATCCGGTTCGTCGTAGTTGACCGTACCAAACCAATACTGAGCCTTGCCTTGGCTCCCGTAGCTCAACAGGCTGTTGAGGCGGGCCTGGTTCTCGACCACATAGGGGACGAACTGTTCCTTGTGACTATCCGCATAATTGTGGACCGCCAGCACCAGTTGCTTGAGTCGGTTGCGGCACTCGGTGCGGCGGGCCGCCTCGCGGGCTTGCTGCACCGCGGGGAGCAGCAGGGCAATCAGTACGGCGATGATCGCGATCACCACCAGCAATTCAATGAGCGTGAAGCCACGCTCGCGGCGGGGGGCAGACAAACGCATGGGACAATCCTCGTGTCAGACGAGACCCACGCGGGAAGGGCGCGACGGTGTAGCCGCTTGCCCCTTCGAAAGCCGAAGGCGCAGCGCAGTACAAACCAGTCGGCGCACGTTACCGCGCGAGCCGAACTCGTAACTGTCTAGGCAGGTCTTCTGACTCCCGGATCGTCCTGACGTCACACCTTCCCATGTTCGCTGTCCTCTCGATCGGCGTGCCGATGTGGGAGAGCAGGGGATTGAACACAGTGGTCGCGATTCGGCCAGATCAACTGGCGAATCGCACGTAACGCTTCGTCCCCGGATACAGCGGCGGGACCGCGACGGATTCTCACCGTCTTCCCTATTCTCCTGCGAGCCACAAGCTCACAGGCACCCAGAACGACCACATGCTAACACGCGGATGGGGGGAGTCAAATGAGGGAGTCGGGAGTCGGGAGTCGGGAGTCGGGAGTCGGGAGTCGGGAGTCGGGAGTCGGGAGTCGGGAGTCGGGAGTCGGGAGTCGGGAGTCGGTGAGCCTCATCTCTTGCTCCTCCACTCCCCACTCCCCACTCCCTTGCCTCCATTCCGCAGGATCAGTTCTTGATGGCGATGCACACTCACCATTACAATGAGGACATGGAAATCCCCGGACGAGTTCAGAATGGCGTGGTCGTGCTCGACGGCCCCCTGTCGTTGCCCGAAGGGGCTGCGGTGAGGGTGACATATCGCCAGACGCCCGTGATCCGAGTCGCCCAGCACCAGACGCGAGTGGAGTTTCCGCTGATTCGGTCGTCGAATCCGGGGAGTATTCATTTGACGAATGAGAGGATTGCCGAGATTCAGGACGAGGAAGATGTATCTTCCGGATATTAACTTTTGGCTCGCACTCGCCTTCCAATCGCACGCCCATCACGGGGCTGCCAAAGCTTGGATGCTGTCGGCTCCCGAGCAAAGTTGCTGCTTCTGCCGGTTGACGCAATTGGGATTCCTGCGGCTGTCGACGAATCGCAAGATCTTTCCACTCGATGCACTGACAATGCACGAAGCGTGGGACATCTACGACGAGTTGCTTTCGGACATCCATGTGGTGTTCGCCGAGGAACCCGAGGAGCTGGAAATCGCATGGCGGTCGCTGACACCGGGAAATCTGTACTCAACGAACGTGTGGGCGGACGCTTACCTCGCAGCCTTCGCTTGCACTGCCGATCTGGAGGTCGTCACATTCGATCGCGGGTTCACTCAATACCGCGATCTGAAATGCACGATCCTGAAGTCGACGTGAGCCGCAACGGGGAGGTTCCGTGTTCAATCTGAGTCCCCCACGAACATGGAGGGATTCGCCCTCCTCCCCTGCGACTCTCGACTCTCGACTCTCAACTCCCCATGATGCGGAGCATCCACTCCCCCCTTCCAGGCGACCCGCCCGATGGACCGCGAATCTGTCTTCACCGCGAGCCTCGCCTTCTTCCTGGCTCCGATTCAGCGCTACCTCGAAGACCCCACTGTGACCGAAGTCATGGTCAACGGGGCCAACGAGATCTACATCGAGCAGGCCGGACAGCTGCGGGCGACCGGGTCATCGTTCGCGAGCGAGCATGCTCTCGAATCGGCGGTCCGCAACATCGCTCAGTTCGTGGCCCGCGAGGTCGACGCCCAGCACCCGATCCTGGATGCCCGGCTCCCCGATGGGTCGCGCGTGCATGCGGTACTCCCCCCATGTGCGCGGCAGGGGACGTACCTCACCATTCGCAAGTTCCGCCGCGATGCGTACTCGCTGCCGGACTTTATTCGGCTCGGCAGCATCTCCCCCGCAGCTGCGGAGTTCCTGTCACTGGCGGTGCGGCTCAAGCGGAACATGTTAATCTCGGGCGGCACCGGGACCGGGAAGACCTCGTTCCTCAATGCGCTCTCGGGAGCGATCCCGGAGACCGAGCGGATCGTGGTCATTGAGGACAGCTCGGAGTTGCAACTGGCCCAAGCACACTGCTTGACGATGGAGTCGCGTCCGGCGCTGGCGGACGGGACCGAGGCGATCGACATTCGCGATCTGTTCAAGGCGTCGCTCCGCATGCGACCCGACCGGATCATCGTCGGCGAAGTCAGGCAGCAAGAATGTCTGGACTTGCTGATCGCCCTCAACAGTGGCCTTCCGGGGATGTGCAGCATTCACGCCAACTCCGCTCGCGAGGCCATCGTCAAGATGTGCACTCTGCCGTTGCTGGCCGGCGAGAACGTCGGCCACAACTTCGTCGTCCCCACCGTCGCCTCCTGCGTCGACCTCGTGGTGCACACGGCCAAGGACGGCACGGGGCACCGGCGGGTCGGCGAGATCGTCGCGGTGCCGGGGCGGGTCGAGGGCGACGTCGTCGAGGTGGCCGACATCTTCACCACCC
>JAYWFM010000414.1:0-8003 GCA_043778825.1 Planctomycetota bacterium
TCCTCATCCGTCTCAACACCCTCCTGAAAAACCTCAAAATTCAAACCCCGGTCGCGGCACTCTCAACTTGACAAGCGACACAGTCGCTCCGTGGTGAATTCCTGCCACGGCCTACTTTTCAGATGCACACATCTCTGTCTTCTGGTCTTGATGCACTCTCGTTCCCACTGAGCGATCGGCTATGATCCAGAGATGGCCTTTATCGGATGACAATCCGGGGCTGGCTCACGTCAACGGGAGACTGGTGTGGAATCACGGGCGTTGCCTCGCAATCCGACGCGATCGGTGAAGATCGGTTCGATCACGATCGGCGGGGGAAATCCGATCGCGGTGCAGAGCATGACCGCGACGCATACGCAGAACATCGAGGCCACGGTCGGACAGATTCGCGATCTGGTGGCTGCGGGGGCCGATGTGATCCGCGTGGCGGTCGATAGCCGCAAGGATGCGGAGGCCCTGGCCGAGATCGCCCAGTTGGTCGAGGCCAACCTGGCGGTCGACCTGCAAGAGAACTACCGCATGGCGGAGTTGGTTGCTCCGCATGTGTCCAAGATCCGCTACAACCCCGGGCACCTGTATCACCACGAGCGCGAAAAGCCGTGGCAGGACAAGGTCCGCTACCTGGCCGACATCGCCGGGCAGCACGACTGCGCGATGCGAGTCGGTGTGAACTGCGGCTCGGTCGACCCCGGCAAGAAGGAGAAGTACGACGCGCATGACTCGATCTCTCCGATGCTGGAGAGTGCCTTGGAACACTGCGCCCTCCTCGACTCGCTCGGGTTCACGCGCTACGCGGTGTCTCTCAAGGACTCCGATCCCCGCAATGTCATCGAGGTCAACAAACGTTTCGCCGCCGAGCGCCCCGATGTCCCGCTGCACCTCGGCGTCACCGAAGCTGGCATGCCGCCGGATGGGATCATCAAGACCCGCATCGCCTTCGAACAGCTGATCAGCCGGGGCATCGGCGACACGATCCGCGTCTCGCTGACGGTCCCGAACTCCCGCAAGTCGGAAGAGATCGTCGCCGGGCACAAGATCCTGGAAGACATCGCCGCGGGACGGGTGCGGAGCGTCGTGGACTACGGCCTCCAGTCGCTGAACATCATCAGTTGCCCGAGTTGCTCGCGGGTCGAGAACGAGGCGTTCATCGACCTGGCAGCGGCGGTGAAAGAGATGACAGCCTATGCCAAGGACTACGCGCTGACGATCGCCGTGATGGGTTGCCGCGTGAATGGACCCGGCGAGACAGACGACGCCGATCTGGGCCTGTGGTGCGGCCCGAACTTTGTGAACTTGAAGAAGGGGCCGGAGGAGGTCGGGGCGTATACCTACGACACGATCCTGCCGAAACTGAAGGCGGAGTTGGATCAACTCATCGCCCGGAAGTCCACCAAGTCGTGATGAATCGTGAACACGCCAGACTTCCGAAGTCTTCAGAGACTTCGGAAGTCTTCGCCGTTCCAAGCCGCAGAGTCCGGGGGCTGACGCCGCCCGGCTCGCCAGTGGTAAAAGACTACCACATCCCGTCCACAAACACCGTCTGCTCGCGGTCTGGCCCGATCGAGACGATCGTCACCGGCAGTTCGATCAGTTCGGCGATCGTGTCGATATACGCCCGCGCCGCCTTCGGGAAGTCGGCGAGCTTCCGCACGCCGGTGATGTCGGTATTCCAGCCGGGGAGCTGGCGGTAGATCGGGCGGGCCTTGGCGAGGTCTTCGATCTGGCTGGGGAAATCGGTGGTGCGTTCGCCGTCGATTTCGTACGCCTCGCAGATCTGTACCTCGTCCAGCTTGCTGAGTACGTCGAGCAGCATGACCGCGATGCAATCGACCCCGCTGACCCGTGCTCCATACCCCGTCGCCACGGCATCGAACCAGCCGCAACGGCGCGGGCGACCGGTGACGGTGCCGTATTCGTTCCCCTCTTCGCGGATGTGTTCGCCGATCTCGTTGACCAGTTCGGTCGGACAGGGGCCGCCGCCGACGCGCGTGGTGTACGCCTTGACCACGCCGATCATCTTCTCAATCGCCCGCTCCGGAACCCCACTGCCGGGGTGAATGCCACAGCCGGAACTGTTCGACGAGGTCACGTACGGGAACGTCCCGTGGTCGATGTCGAGGAGACTCCCCTGCGCCCCCTCGAACAGCATGCTCTTGCCGGACTTGAGCGCCTTGTGCAGGTACGTCGTCGTGTCGATCACATGCGGCCGCAGCTGATCGGCGTAGACTTCGTACTCGTTGTAGATGGTGTCGACATCGAACGACATCGATGGATCGAGGGCGGAGAAGAGCGTGTTCTTCTGGGGAATGATCTCTTCGAGTCTGCGCCGCAACCGGTCGGGGCAAATGAGGTCGCCCATGCGGATGGCATGCGTGCGTCCGGCCTTGTCGCGGTAGCACATGCCGATGCCGCGACCGGTGGTGCCGATTTTGTTTTCGCCACGGTTCTTCTCGTAGACCGCTTCCTCGGCGATGTGATACGGAAAGATCACATGCGCCCGGTCGCTGATCTTGAGGTTCTCCCCGATCGGAATCCCGCGCGTGGTGATCGTGGCCATCTCGCCGAGGAGGGCCTTCGGATTGATGACCACCCCGTTCGAAATCACCGACGTGATCTCCGGACGCAGCACCCCAGCGGGCAGCAGCGACAGCTTGTACGTCTGCCCCCCGAACTTCACGGTATGCCCGGCGTTGTTTCCGCCCAGATAGCGGACCACGATGTCGTGACGATCGGTCAGCAGATCGACGATCTTCCCTTTGGCTTCGTCGCCCCACTGCAATCCGATGACGGCTGTCACTGCCATGACGAACACTCCCGTCCCGTGAACTGTGTCACGAGACCTGCCCGAGGCGGTGATCGCCCCAGGCTTCCAGGCTTCTCACACTCGAATGCAACGCTGCTCTTCGAGTTCCGGCGAGTTCCGAGAACGCGCAGCGGTCGAGTCTAGCGGGACACCCGACGAAAGTTGAGCGAGGCAGGGACCAAAATTCCGGCGAACCCGATTTTCCACCGAGGTCGAAGGGGATCTCTCTGGCCGTTCAGGCTCCCCATGATTTTGTGAATCTTCTCTTGGAATGCCAGAGGTGAACAAAATCATGAAGCACAAAATCATGAGGAACCTCCTCCGCAACAGTCTTCTCGACAAACGACAGCCCCCCCCAACCGATCACTCCGAAGTTCTGTTCCGTGTCGAATACAGCCAAAATCGGCGAGTCCCGCAGGAGACTCCCGGCAAAACGGTGGGTTCGGCGGCTTCCGCTTGTCCGTTTTGGGGCGATTTGGTACACGACCGCTCTCTGGTCAGGCTGCTCCGGGTGTTTGTCCGGGTTTTCCCCGAGGAACACATTCGTTCCGAGGTGCGGAGCGGTCGCTGCCCGGATGTCCTCGCAAGGATGCGCCCATGTCCACATCCCGACTCATTCTCTGGAGCGGCCTGCTCGGTCTGATGATCGCTGGCTGCACCGGATCTCGGACCGTGTCTCAAGCCCAGACGCCCGTGGAAGAGACGCCCAAGACGGCCTCCCTGGACGAGATCCAGCAGGCATCGGGTTCCGATCAGCAGCCGTTCCTGGTGCGGCTGGAGACTTCGAAGGGCGATGTCCTGATCGAGGTCCATCCCGAGTGGGCACCACGCGGGGCCAAGCGGTTTCGCGAGCTGGTCGAGGCGGGGTTCTACGATGACTGCCGGTTCTTCCGTGTCCTGGAAGGCTTCATGGCCCAGGTCGGCATGAACGGCGACCCCGCGATCAATGGGCCTTGGGAGAAACGCCAGATCCGCGATGATCCGGTGATCCAGTCCAACAAGCGGGGATACGTGACATTCGCCACCAGCGGCGCCGATCGACGCACGACCCAGTTCTTCATCAACATGGCCGACAACTCCACGCTGGACCGCCGGGGGTTCTCGCCGTTTGGCAAGGTCATCGAGGGCCAGGAGTTCGTCGAAGCCCTGTACAACGGCTACAAGGAAGAACCCCAGCAGGACCGCATCTCGCGGCGCGGGAACGCCTACCTGAAATCCGAATTCCCGAAGTTGGATTCCATCGTGCGCGCGACGATCGAGGAGCGGTAAGGACCTGGTTCGAAACAACTTCCCGATTTGATTTTGAACAGAAGGTAACGAAGGAAACGAAGAGCTTTGGGATTGATCCCTTCGTTACCTTCGTTACCTTCTGTTCAAATCCCTCTGTTCAAATCGGGATGTTATTGTGGACCATGTCCTAAGCTCCGCATCTCCCCCGCGGTGTCACGGGTGTCCATGGGGCAAGGAGGCCGCCGATGTCGGACGATGATTCACCCTCCCTGCCGTTTCGCGTGGTCGTCGCGCCGACCTCAGTCATGGACGCTGACCCTGAATCATGCGAGGCCCCCGGACCCGCCGAGGAGGCCGAGGGCTGGAGCCTCGACGACATCGAGGCCGCCTACCAGCAGGCTCTGGAGTCGCTCGACACGCTCGATGCCACGGTCGCCGAGGCCCTCGGCGAACCGGAACCCGCTGTCGCTGACGAGCCTCTGGCCATCGGCTCCCTCCCCGGCGGCATGGCCCCGGAGCCTACGAAATCGTTCTTCCCCAGCACCCCACTGGAGGCCCCCGCTCCCACCGTCACCTCCCGGCAAGTCCTCGAAGCACTCCTCTTCGTCGGCGGGATGACGCTCCCCTCCCGCAAGCTGGCCGATGTCCTCTCCGGCAGTTCCCGCAGCGAGGACGTGCTGCGGCTGATCGACGAACTCAACGCCCTCTACGACGCCGAATGTCGCCCCTACCGCATCGAACTGGCCGAGGGCGGGTATCGCCTCCAGCTGCGCAGCGAGTTCGAAAAGGTGCGGCACCGCGTCTACGGCTTCGGCCCGCGCGAAGTGAAACTCAGCCAGGAAGTCATCGAGATTCTGGCGTTCATCGCCTACTCCCAACCGGTCTCGGAGGCGGAACTCGACGGACTGGGGCGCGAGGGCACGCCATCGGTCATCCGCCAACTCCTCCGCCGGGAACTGATCCAACTGAAGCGGGGCGACCACACGGAACTCCAATACGAGACCGCCCCCCGGTTCCTGGAGCTGTTCGGCTTAAGGTCCATGCACGACCTGCCCCTGCCGGGAGACTTTGCGTTTAAGTAGTGGGGGCAGCGGGTGACTGACCCTGATACCGCCAATGGGAGCCGCCCCCGTCGTATTTCTGCTGCACTCCGCAATGCTATCGGGATACAATACCGATCAGGTAATCTGGGTCGACATCGCAGCCGAGGATGGCCCGCTGACTCTGCCGAGGGGTAACTTGGCTCCGACAACGGCCTCTCTTCTGACGAATAGGGTTGTACGGGACGGTGCGAACTCGCGAGCCAACAGGTTCGCCCTCCTAATCTCTCCGCTGCATCACGTCCGACTGTTTACGGAATCTGACATGGCGACCGACTTCCGCCGCAAAGAACAGCTGTCCGAACTCACCGACCGGATCGTGGAGAGCTACCACGAGATTCCGACGATCAATCATTTGGGTCACTGTCCGCTCCCCAGTGCGGACGTGATGATTGAGATCGTGCAGGATATCAAAGAGGTGCTGTTTCCCGGCTACCGGCGTCGGCAGAATCTGCACATGGGGAATGTGACGTACTACATCGGCGACCTGATCGACGGGTTGCACGATCGTCTCACCGAGCAGTTCGCGCGGGCCTTTCGCTATGCCCATGACGCAGCGGGAGTCTGCTGCGATAAGGACCACACGCCCGACTTCGAGGCCATCGGCCAGCAGAACGCGATCGAATTCCTGGAATCGCTGACCAAGATGCGGCTGTTGCTCTCGACCGATGCGCAGGCCGCCTACGACGGAGACCCGGCGGCTTCCGGCATTGACGAGGTCATCTTCTGCTACCCCGGCTTCGAGGCTGTGACGATCCACCGGCTGGCCCATCAGCTCTACTTGCAGAAGGTGCCGCTGCTGGCCCGCATCATCGCCGAGTGGGCCCACAGCCGCACCGGGATCGACATCCATCCGGGGGCCACGATCGGCCCGTACTTCTTCATCGACCACGGCACGGGCGTCGTGATTGGCGAGACCTGCGAGATCCGCACCCGTGTGAAGATTTACCAGGGCGTGACCCTCGGAGCCCTCAGCTTCCAGAAGGACGCCGATGGGAACCTCGTGCGCGGCACCAAGCGGCACCCAACCATTGAGGACGGCGTGGTGATTTACGCCAACGCCACCGTGCTGGGCGGTGACACGATCGTCGGGGCCAACTCCGTGATCGGGGCCAGCGTCTCGCTAACCAAGAGCGTCCCCCCGAATACGCTAGTCACGATCGACAAACCCTCGCTGAAGTTCCGCGAGGCGTCGTGACCATTGCAGAATTCGCTGTTGGAGTTCAGGCTTTAGCCTGTCTTTGGTCTGGCATGGCCCGATCATCGAACGCGGCCGAGGCAGCCTAAAGGCTGAACTCCAACCTGCTACCCCTGTTCACGGAATGCTCCATGTACCATCTCGATGAGGGCCAGGGCTCCCCGCTCGTATTCGTCCACGGGTTCCCGCTCGATCACACGATGTGGCGGCAGCAGATCGCGGAGTTCCGAAACACCCACCGCGTGTTGGCCGTCGACCTGCCCGGCTTCGGTCAGAGTTCGCCCGCTGCTGGCGAGATGTCGATCGTCGGCTTCGCGGACCAACTGGCCGAGTTCCTCGACCAGATCGGCGTGACGGAGCAGGTCACGCTGTGCGGCCTCTCGATGGGCGGCAGCATCGCTCTTCAGTTCGCATTGCGACACCCGGAAAAGCTCGCGCGCCTGATCCTATGTGATTGCCGGGCTGTGGCGGACTCCCCGGAGGCCCAGAAGATGCGGCACGATCTGGCGGACCGCGTGTTGAAACAAGGCCCGGAGTTCGTGGCCGAAGCGATGGCCACGAGGCTGTTCGCAGCCAGTACGCTCGCCCAGCAGCCGGAGATCGTGCAGTCGATCCAGTCGGTGATCCGCTCGACCGCCCCCGCCTCCGTCGCGGGCGGTTCGCGAGCCCTCGCGAATCGGGAGGATGCCGTCCCTCGGCTGGGTGAGATTGCCACGCCCACCCTCGTCCTCGTCGGCAGCGAGGACATGATCTCGCCTCCGGACGAGATGCGCCAAATCGCCCAGCGCCTTCCGCACGGCACGCTCGCAGTGATCCAGGGGGCCGGGCACATGGCCCCCCTCGAAGCCCCCACGCCGGTGAATGCCGCGATTCGAGAGTGGCTGGCCCGGCTGGAGTAGCTGCGTTCGCCAGAACGCGGGAGGCCGGAACAGACTTCCGAAGTCTTCTGAGACTTCGGAAGGAGTGTAGTCGCCATCCTACGCAGAATCCCCTGAGATTCTCGCCCCAAAGGGGCTGGACTCGATAGCCCAGGGCGCAGCCCTGGGAACACATGGCCCCCTCAACCGATCAAGGCCCAACGGGCCGTCACCCGCTGGCGGAGTCGAGTGACGGCCCGTTGGGCCTTGAGGAAAGTGGGGCTTCCGATTTCCCAGGGCTGCGCCCTGGGCTTTCGAGTCAGGCCCCGTGGGGGCCGAGGAGCGAAAACCTGCGTAGCATGGCGACCACACTCCTTCGGAAGTCTGGCGGTGAGCGTCGATCCTCATCGAGAACGCCAAGAGCCTTCGCCCAACTTCTGGCGAAGGTCGCGACCAGAAGTCTGACGACTGCTGCGACGAATCTGACATCCGGCGCACCCGGATGTTCAGTCGCTGAATCAACCCGTGCACGTCGTTGCCAACAATTGCCAAGCGGGCTTGACGCCCCCCGGCCGGTCATGCACGGCGTTCCGATTCTGCCAATTCCCCTGCTGTGCTGGTTATTCTCACGCTTCCGGTTATCCGCATCATTTCTGTGGGTGGAAAATACGCGTCTCGGGAACGCGGGATGCTTAAGACATCAAGCGTGGATGGCTGATGGCGATGTCAACAGCCACTCCCCCTGCCGCAACAAATTCCGGGTCTGCCCGGTCTTCATTCACCCTGCAGGTGAGGGCCGCGATGCGTGTCGCATC
>JAYWFM010000415.1:0-19422 GCA_043778825.1 Planctomycetota bacterium
TCAATCTTCTTGCATATGACTGCCGCATGTGTCACAATTGGCGGATGATCGCTCCGCCTTGGACTGAGGGCGGACGCAACACCGACTGTTCAGTGTGTCGCCTTTCGCTCCGCGAAAGTCGCGTTCTTTCGCGGAGCGAAAGACGACACTCGGTGATGCCTCGATCATGAGGGAATCTCGCATGACTGCTTGCCGACGAATTGCACTCTGGTGCTGCTGGCTCTGTGTTCCCGCATTGTGTCAGGCGGCTGTGTTTCCCGGCCTGGGGCCGAAGGGGACGTTGCAGAGTATTCAGATCGAGGCGGCGGGGTTGCCGCAGCTGATCGGGCGGAATGCTCGCCAGCAACTGGTCGTGACCGGCGTCTACTCCAGTGGGCAGCGGCATGACCTGACCCATGAGGTGCAGTATACGGTCGACAAGCCGCAGCTGATCTCGGTCAACGCCGAGGGCTTCGTGACCCCGCTGGCGGATGGGGCGGTGAACATCACCGTCAAGGAGCCAGGCGGGAAGACGGCGACGCTGGCGCTCACGGCCCTGCGCTGTGCCGAGGAGTTGCCGGTCAACTTCGAGAACGAGATCGTGCCGATCTTCACCAAGCTCGGCTGTAATACGGGCGGTTGCCACGGGAAGTCGGGGGGGCAGAACGGGTTTCAGTTGTCGCTACTCGGGTTCTATCCGAAAGAGGATTACGAGTTCCTGGTCTACGAAGATCGCGGCCGCCGCGTCTTCCCCGCCGACCCGGAGTACAGCTTGCTGCTCCAAAAGCCCGCCAACATCCTGCCACACGGCGGGGGCAAGCGGCTCACGCCCGGCTCGTATGAGTGGGACTTAATCGCCCGCTGGATTCGGCAGGGCACTCCCTATGGCAGCGAGACCGACCCGACGATCGTCAAGATCGAGGTCATCCCGCCGGTCCGCGAGATGAACTTCCAGTCGAAGCAACAACTCTCGGTGATCGCCCATTACAGCGACCAGTCGACCCGCGATGTGACGCGGCTGGCCTCGTTCGAGGCGAACCACGCGAACATGGCGATCAGCAACTCGACCGGGCGAATCACCGTCGAGGATGTCCCCGGCGAGGTGGCCATCATGGTCCGGTTCTCGGGGACCGTGGGGGTCTTCCGCGCCGTGATTCCGCAGGGCAGCCCCGTCCCCACCACGCCGCCCGAGAAGAACTTCATCGACAAGCTGGCGTTTGGGAAGCTCAAGCAACTCGGCATCCCACCATCCCCGCTGTGTGATGACGCGACGTATCTGCGGCGGGTGTCGATCGACATCACGGGGCGGTTCCCGTCGGTGGCCGAGGTCGAGCAGTTCCTGGCCGACCAGAACCCGAACAAGCGGGATGCGTTGGTCGACCGGCTCGTCGATTCGCCGGGGTACGCCGACTACTTTGCCAACAAGTGGTCATCCGTGCTGCGGAACAAACGCCGCAACGGGACCGACACGCCGTACACGTTTCGGTTCCATGCGTGGATTCGCAAGTCCCTCCGCGAGAACATGCCGTACGACCAGTTCGTCCGCAGCGTGCTGACCGCCACCGGCGAACCGGAGTCGCACCCGCCCGTCGCCTGGTTCCGCGAGGTGAGTACCTCGACCCAGCAGATGGAGGACACCGCTCAGTTGTTCCTGGGGATGCGGCTGGCCTGTGCCAAGTGCCACCACCACCCGTTCGAGCGCTGGAGCCAGCAGGACTACTACGGGTTCGAAGCGTTCTTCTCTCAAGTGGCCCTCAAGAGCAGCAAGTACAACACCCAGCCGAACATGCCGGACATGGTCTCGCTGAAGGGGAATGTCCCGTCTTCCCGCAATCCGCGCTCGGGGCTGGACGTAAAGCCCGCCGGACTGGGCGGAGTGCCACTGGAGATCGCGGCTTATGAGGACGCGCGGCAATCGCTCGTCGACTGGATGGCCGCTCCGGAGAATCCGTTCTTCGCCAAGGCTCTCGTGAACCGGTACTTCAAGCACTTCCTCGGTCGCGGCATCGTCGATCCCGAGGACGATCTGCGGGTCACCAACCCGCCGTCGAACCCGGAGTTGCTCGATGCCCTGGCCAAGCATTTCCTCGACCACAAGTTCGATCTCAAGGATCTCGTGCGGACGATCTGCAAGTCGAACATCTACCAACTCACTTCCGAATCGACGGAGTTGAACCAGAGCGACCGCCAGAACTTCTCCAGCTTCTACCCGCGTCGACTCTCGGCCGAGGTGCTGTTCGACGCGGTCGATTCGTTGGCCGAGACGCCGTCGAACTTCGGCACGATCCCGCCGGGGACGACGGCGATTCAACTGCCGGACAACGGGTTCAACAACTACTTCCTGCAAGTCTTCGGCAAGCCCGAGGCAGAGAGTGCCTGCGAGTGCGAGCGGTCGCCGGAAGCGAACCTGTCGCAGTCGCTGCACCTGCTGAACTCGAACGACATCGCCGGTCGGCTGCAAAGCGGCAATGGCCGGGCCGCGCGGTTGGCGAACGACAAGGACCGCACGGATGAGGCCAAGATTCGGGAGCTGTACCTGGCCGCGTTGGGCCGCCCGCCGACCGACAAGGAGCGGGACTTCATCCTGAAGGAGCTGACGCTGTACACGAACAAGCAGCAAAGCTGGGAGGACGTGATGTGGGCCCTGATCAACGCCAAGGAGTTCCAGTTCGTGCGGTGACGTGCAGGTCGTGGAACGGGCACATTTGCCCGTTCCCGCTCGACTGACAACTGCCAAGACGGGTGACATGGGCCGCCAACGACGTACTCCGTCGCTCGTCGCTGATGACACGGACGGGCAAATGTGCCCGTCCCACGGTAGGCAGGACTGCCCATCCTACAGGAGACTTTCATGACGGTTTTGTCAAAACTCTTGTGGCTCACAGCACTGCTGCCGAGCATCGCCTTCGCCCAATACCCGACGGCGCGGCTCGATACCGTGTTCCCTCCGGGCGGTCTGCCGGGAACGACTATCGAAGTCGTCATCTCGGGCACCGACCTCGACGATGTGGACCAGTTGCTCTTCTCTCAAGACGGCTTCAAGGTCGACCGCAAGCGGGCCGAAGTCACCCCCTTCGACGAAGGGCCACAGCCGATCCTCAACACGTTTCTGGTGACGATCCCCGGTGTTCCGGCGGGCAATTATGAGGTGCGGTGCCAGGGGAAATACGGCCTGTCGAACCCGCGCACGTTTGTCGTGGGGTCATTCCCCGAGGTCGTGGAGACTGAGCCCAACGGTGGCAACCTGCTCCCGGTCTGGACAGAGATATCCCAGCCCGACCCGGCCAAACCCGAGACGATGCTGAAGGTGAAGGTCAACCCCGCGGTGGAGGTGCTGGCCCTCCCCGCCACGGTCAATGGCCAACTCACCGCGGGGCCGGATGTCGACTGGTATCGCTTCACCGGTCAGGGCGGCCAGCGCATCCTCGCCGAGGGGTACGCCCGGCGGATCGACTCGCGGGCCGATCTCGTGCTGACACTGTTTCACGAGAACGGCACGATCCTGGCCGAGAACCGCGCGTTCCTGGCGGGCGACCCGCTGCTCGATGTGACGCTACCGGGGAACGGGCTCTACTTCCTCAAGGTCCATGACTCGCAGTACCAGCAGGGACCGGGGTATCACTACCGTGTGGCTATCGGGCTGCTGCCACATCTTGACTTCGTGTTCCCGCCCGCCGGGCTGCCGGGGTCGAACGAGGAGTACACGGTCTACGGTCGCAACCTGCCGGGTGGGCAGGCCAGCGGGCTGACCCTTGAAGGGCGACCGCTCGATATGCTCAAGGTCCGCATCCCCGTCCCCGGCGACATCGCCGACAAGCTGCAGTTCACGACCCGCCTCGACCCGCAACAGGGCGGCATCGACGGGATCGAGTACCGCGTGACCAGCGGCAACATGATCTCAAATCCAGTGATGGTGACGGGGGCCACAGCTCCGGTCGTGCTCGACACCGGCGACAACAACAAGCCCGCCACGCCGCAAAAGCTGACGCTTCCGTGCGAGGTGATGGGCCAGTTCTACCCGCAGCGGGATGTCGACTGGTTCACGTTCGACGCCAAGAAGGGCGAGGTGTGGGCCATTGATGTCACCTCGCACCGCCTGGGATTGCCCACTGATCCAGCCTTTGTCATTCAGCGAGTCTCCGTGAACGACAAGGGCGAGCCGGTCATCACCGATGTAGCCTCGGTCGATGATGTCACGGAGCAGAACTTCGGCAACCGCACCGGTCGGCATGAGTTCGACGAACGCACCGGCGATCCGCAGACGCTGCTCACCGTGCCCGAGGACGGGGTGTATCGCCTGATGCTGCGAGACGGGGCCAGCGCGGTCCGCAGCGACCCGCGACTGGTCTACCGACTGGCCATTCGCAAGCCCGCGCCGGATTTCCGGCTGGTCGCGGTCCCCGCCGAACCGGTCAGTGGATTGATGCTCCGCAAGGGGGGCCGCGAGGCTGTCCGGGTCATCGCCTTCCGCCGCGATGGGTTCAACGGCGACATCGCTGTCACTGCTGCCGGACTCCCCGGCGGAGTGACGGCCGACCCGATCATGATCGGTGCGGCCAACAACCTTGGCACGCTGATCCTCAGTGCCGCTGACGGAGCCGCTGCCGGGGTCGGGACATTGCAAGTCTCCGGCAAGTCGACGATCAACGGAGCCGAAGTCACTCGGCAGGCCCGCTACGGCACCGCTCTTGTTCCGTATCAGTTCGCCCAGCCAAACTCGAATATCGGCAGCGTGCCCGCCCGCCTCGTCAGCCGCGTGCAGGTCAGCGTCTCGGCCACGGAGACAGCGCTGGAGACGGTGACGATCGGCGATGGGCAGGTGCAGGAGACCTCGCGCGGCGGCAGCATTAAGGTGCCGTATACCCTGCGCAAGACCGACGGCTCGGGCGGCAGCATCCAGGGGTTCCCGACCGACTTCCCGCCCAACGCTCAGATCCCGCAGGTCGGCATCGGCGGCAATGCGAAGGGGGAATTCGAGGTCAAGTTCCAGGCCACCACCCCGCCCGGCACGTACACCATGTACCTCGCTGGCTTCAACACCGGCGTGCAGTACAAGCGAAACCCCGAAGAAGCCGCCAAGGCCAAGCTGCGACAGGAACGGATTGCCAAGCTCCTCACCGAGTCGCAGGCCAAGACTCAGACCGCCACGCAAACGGTCCAGGCGAAGCAGACCGAGCAGACCGCCGCCACGAATGAGCTGACGCAAGTCACCACCGCCAAGACGACCGCCGATCAGGCCGTCACGACTACCGATGCAGCCCTCAAGGCAGCGGAGGTCGCCCTCAAACAGAAGATGGACCAATCGGCAGCCGCCCCGACGGATGAGGCCCTCAAGACCCAAGTCACGCAGGCCAAGACCGCCGTCGATGACGCCGCCAAGAAGCTCAAGGACGCTCAAACCGTAACTGCCGAGGCCCTCAAGAAGCTGGAAGAGTCGACCAAGAAGAAGACCCTGGCCGATGAGGCGAAGGTCAAAGCAGACATGGAACTGGTGATGGCCCAGCAGTTCCAGCAGAAGGCCACCCAGGAGAAACAACTGGCCGACCAGTACGCGAACCAGAAGCAGAACGAGGCCAACCCGCAGGGGCGCAGTACCAACGTGCCGTCGAACTCACTGACGATCAAGGTCGTCGAGTTCCCATTCAAGGTTGATGCTCTGGCCGATGCGGTTTCGGTCAAGCAAGGGGAAAAGCTCGAAGTGCCGATCAAGGTCTCGCGGCAGTACGGGTTCACCGGGGCCATCAATGTCCAGACCCAACCTCCCGGCGGCGTGGGCGGACTCAACATCCAGAATATCAACATCCCGGACAACCAGACCGACTTGAAGTTCGTGATCGACGCTGCCGCGAACGCGACAGTGGGGGAACACCTCTGCACCGTGCGACTGAGCATGAACTTCAACGGAGCCGCTTTGACGATGGAGCGTCCGCTGAAGCTCACCGTCGTCGAGGTCAAGGTGGAGAAGTAGGACGGGCCCATTGGCCCGTCCCCGATGGACTCACAACAACCAGGACGGGTGACATGGGCCGGGGGCGATGAACTACATCGCTTTTCGCCGACGGGACGGACGGGCAAATGTGCCCGTCCCACGGAGATTCTTGATGCAGACCTGCCGTCTATTCACCTGCTGCGTGCTGGCGTTCGCCTCCACGGTCAGCGCTGCTCCGATTGCTATTGCCCCCATTCAGCGGGCCGAGCCGGTCTCCTTTGAAAAGGAGATCTTCCCGATGCTGCAGCGGAGTTGTCTCGCCTGCCACTCGGCCAGTGAGAAGCAGGGAGACCTCGTCCTCGAATCGCCGCAGGGCATTCTCAAAGGGGGCGACAATGGCCCCGCTGCCATCGCCGGGCGGGGGGCGGAGAGCCTCATCGTGAAGGCGGCGGCGCACCAGATCGAAACCGTCATGCCGCCCGTCGGGAACGATGTCGCCGCGAAGGATCTCACCTCGCAGGAACTCGGGCTGCTGAAGCTGTGGATCGATCAGGGAGCCCAGGGGATCGGCGCGATTGACTCCCTCACCCCCAAGGCGTGGCAGGCGATCCCCAAGGGCATTCAAGCGGTCCAGGGGATCGCGATCACCGCCGATGGCCAGTACGTCGCGTGTAACCGCGCGAACCGCATCCTGCTGTTCCATGTGCCGACCGGCCAACTGGTAACGACGCTGGGCGACCCCGCGCTGGCGGCTCCGGCCCAGCCCGGCGTGCCTGCGAATCCCGAGAACGCGATCGCGCATCGCGACCTCGTGCAGTCGCTGACGTTCAATGTCGACGGCGACATGCTCGCCTCGGGATCATTCCGTGAGGTCAAGCTCTGGCGGCGTCCACGCGATGTGCAGAAGTTCAACCTGGCAACTGGTGGACCAGTGACGGCCCTGGCCATCAGTCCCGACCGCAAATGGATTGCCACGACGGGAGCGACGAACACAATCCGCCTCTGGAACGCCGCCGATGGCAAGTCGGGACCGACGCTGACTGGCCACACCGGCGTCGTGACCTCGCTGCGGTTCACCCTCGGCAGCACCCAGCTCATCTCGGGTTCCCTCGACCAAACAATCCGGCAATGGAAGGTCGCCGACGGAACACCAGTCGCCAAGTTCGAAGCCCCCGCAGCGGTCTTTGCCGTCGAGATCGTCATGCGCGATCTACCGACCGAGATGGTGCCGGTGCCGCCGCAGCTACTGGTCTCGGGCGGAGCGGACAACATGGTGCGGGTCTGGAATCTGGCGAGTGCATTGCCGGAGAAGCTGACGACCTCGCTGCCGAATCTGGTGCGATCGATCACGAGCCGCGACGGGAAGCTGATGGCGATGGTCGATACGGCGGGGACCGTGCGCGTGGTGTCGCTGGTGCCTCCTCCAATGGGCCAGCCGCTCGGGGCCGAGGTCACGACGTGGCCAGTCGAGCGCGGGGTGACGCATCTGGCGTTCCATCGTCCCGCCGATCTGCCCGAGGCGACCCCCGATGCTCCGGCCAAGGGAACCTCGCTGTTCACCACCGCAGCCGATGGATCGATCCGGCAGTGGAGCCTGCCCGAGCACGTACTACTCTCGGAGTGGAAGGGCGGGATCGTCGGCGTGCGGTCACTGGCCGTCAGTGCCGATGGGGCCCAGGCTGCGACCGGCGGCGAGGACGGTTTGATCGCGCTGTGGAACCTCAAGCCGACGCTCCCCCCGACGACTCCGTTCCTGGCACCGCTCGCCATCAGCGAGGCCCCGCTGACCAGCGCGGTCCTCAGCCCGACTCGCAAGGAGCTGGCCCTCATCGGGGTCAAGGGTGGTCAGCCAGTCGTCTTCATCGTGAACCTGGAGAACGGCCAGATCACGCACACGTTCAACGGGCACACCGCCGCCATTCGCTCGGTGGGGTTCTCGACCGATGGCAACAAGCTGGTCTCGGGCGGGGATGACAAATCGGTGCGGCTGTGGGATCTGCGGAACCCGGCGAAGCCCGACCTGGCCAAGATCGAAGCCCTCCCGGCGGCGGTCACTTCGGTGGGGACCAACGCCGATGGGACGGTCATTCTCGCGGGAGGGGCCGACAACACGCTCAAGCTGTACAACCCGGTCGACGGGATGCTGGTCAAGGAGTTCGCGGGACATGGCGGTGCGGTCCTGGCCTGCGGCTATTGGAACGGCCAGCCGTACTCCGTGTGCGCCGACCGCAACGTGCGGTTCTGGAACGCAGCCGATGGGGCACAGGCTCGAGCCTTTCCAGTCGCAGCCGGGATCACCTCGTTTGTGCTTTCGACCGATGGCATGCGCATGGCCTTCGGCGGCGACGACTCGCAAACTCGCGTCATGCAGACCGACAACGGCGGGCTGTTGCAGACCTTGAAAGGCACAACTCCCGTCACGGCCCTCAGCTTCACCGCCGACAATCTGCAACTCGCCACGGTCGCCGCGACCGGTGAAACGACCGTGTGGAACCTCATGAACGGGCGGCTGCATGAGACGTTCATCGTGCCGACGCAGACGAGCGCGATGTTCATCGCCGACGCCTTGTCGCTGGTGACGACGCACAAGGACGGCAAGCTGGGACGCCAGCCGCTACGGTTCCTGCGACATCTGGAGGGGAACGCCCAGCCGGTCACGGCGCTGCTGTTTCACTCGAACGGCCAGACGCTGTTCACTGCCGGAGCCGATGGGACGTTCCGGGGTTACACGACTCTGACCGGGCAGGCGGCGTTCAACGCCAACCACGGGGCGGTGATTCACGATCTAGCAATCTCGGCGAAGGAAGAGATCCTCGCGACAGCCGGTGAGAATGCTCAAGTTCGGCTATGGCAGTCCAACGGAGGAGCCTTCGGGGTGCAGACTCTGCAAGGACTCAGCGGGCCAGTCACGCGCGTGGCGTTCACGACCGACGATACCCAGATCGTGGCCGGTGCCTCGGGCGAGAAGCCCGCTGTAATGGTCTTCGATGTCACGACAGGAGCGGTACTACAACGCTTCACGGACCAAGCTGGGCCGACGCTGGGACTGGCCCGGCTGTTACCGCCGCCGCCTGCTGCCCCGGTGCCCAACGCGCCGCCGGTGCCGCCCTCTCCGGTGACGACGATGCTCACGTCCTCGGCGACCGGTGTCTGGTCGTGGAGCCTCACTGCTGTTCGCCAGATCCCTGGGAGCCCGCGCGAGGTCACCTCACTGGCCTCGATTCCCGGCAATCCTCGGCAAGTCTTCTCTGGCAGTATGGGTGGCATCATCCGCCGCTTGAATCTGGAAACCGGCCAGGAGATGCAGCAGTTCAACCACGGGGGAGATGTCACCGCCATCGCCGTCAGTCCCGATGGACAGCGCCTCGCCTCGGCCACCGAAAATACCCACACCGCGCGGCTGTGGAACATCAACGGGCAACAGATCGCCGAGATGCGGGGCGACATTCGCAAGAAGACAGCCCAGACGCGGGCGACGCAGCAGCTCGCCGCAGCCAATGCCCGGCTCAACACGGCCAAGCAACTGCTCGATCAGGCCGAGAAGGATGTCCCCACGAAGACCACTGCTGAGAAGACCCTGGCCGACATGCTGACCGCCGCCACCACCGATGTGGCGGCGAAGAAGGTCGTGGTGGAGACCACGTTGGCTGCCAAGATCGCCGCCGAGAAGGTCGCCATCGATGCCTCGGCCACTGCCAAGGTCGCGATGACCACCAAGGAGACCGCCGAGAAAGCTGCCAAGGACGGGACCGCGATGGTCACTGCCGCCCAGGCCAAACTGGTCCGGTTGCAGCAGTCGGCCACCGCTGACCCGACGAGCGAGAAGCTCAAGCAACTCGTCGTCGCAGCCACGACAGCAGTCACCACGGCCACGCAAGCCTCGCAGCAACTGACCGCCGCCGTCGCCCCGCCGACCCAGGCTGCGACGCAGATGGCCACCCTCGCCAACACCGCCGCGCAGAAGGTCAACGAAGTTCAGAAGCCGTACAGCGATGCGCAGGCCGCGCTCAAGACCTCGGAGGCTAACCAGAATCTCCTGTCCCAGCAACAAGCGATTGCCGCCCGGGAACTGAAGGTGGCGCAAGACCTCGTCCCGATTCGCAAGGATACGGCGACCAAGGCCGAAGCGGCTGTGGCCGAAGCGACCAAGCTCGTCGAGACCAGCAACACCGAGGCCACCGCGTTCGATCTCCCAATGCGATCGATCGCCTTCTCGCCGGACGGGACACTGCTGGCCACGGCAGGAGATTGCCCGAACGTCCATACCTGGGACGCAACGACCGGGGCGGCGATGGGTGCCTTCGCTGGGCACACGGGGCCGCTCAAAGCGGTGGCGTTCCTCAACGACTCGCAACTCGTCTCGGCCAGCGACGACCAGTCCTCCCGCGTGTGGGAGATCAACCCCGGCTGGGTGCTGGAGCGGACGATCGGCTCGGCGGAAACACCCACGGTCATCGTGCATCGCGTGACTGCGGTCGACTTCAGTCGCGACTCGTCGCTCCTGCTGATCGCGGGCGGCGTGCCGTCTCGCAGCGGGGAGTTGCAAGTGGTGAAGGTCGCCGACGGGGCGCGGGTGCTGTACCTGCCGCAGGCTCACAACGATGTGATTTATTCGGCTCAGTTCTCGCCGGACGCCAAGCGGATCGCCTCGGGCGGAGCGGACAAGTACCTCCGCACATTCGATGTCGCCACCAGCCAGCAACTCCGCCGGTTCGAAGGACACACGAACTACGTCCTCGGCGTCGCCTGGCAGGGCAACGGCCAGATCATCGCGACCGCGGGGGCCGACAACACCGTCAAGGTCTGGGAGTCCGAGACTGGCGACCAGCAGCGGACGATCGAAGGCTTCCCCCGCCACGTCACCGCCATCCGCTACATCGGCGAGACCGACAACATCATCACCAGTTGCGGCGACAAGCTGGTGCGGATGCACAACGCCTCGAACGGCGGCCTGGCCCGCAACTTCGGTGAGATCAAGAGCTGGCCGCACTGCGTGGCGATCACCCCCGACAGCAACATCGTGACCGCCGGGGATGCAGCCGGGAATATCTACTTCTGGAATGGAAACAGCGGGCAGTACCTCAAGACGCTGAGCGTCGCCGTGCCCGCTCCGCCCATGCCGGTGAAGTAGGCCGGTCCCCTTTGGCCCGGCCTTCCCTTGGAGGTCGTGTGTGCGTCCCAAACGTCGGTGAATTGACCCCGAAGGGGTCTCGCCCCGTAGCCCAGGGTTGCCCGCGTAGCGGAAAACCCTGGGTTGGCGATCGATGACGCGAGTTCCAACCCCTGCGGGCAACGCCGTGAAGGATTTTCGCAGGGATCACGTTCGCAAGGCAGCCAACACGTTTCCGGCCCCCTCTCCCCCGCGATCGACGTGTCTTTTGCCCTGTGCGTGTTGCGGGGGAGAGGGTGGGGGCGAGGGGGCCATCTCGCTCGCTCAGGCCCCCTCACCCCGGCCCTCTCCCCCCCAGTGAAGTCCTCCGTGAAAGCAGTACCGAGTGTGGGGGAGAGGGGGCAGAACCTTGGGAAACGTCTCGTGGACATCCTTCACGGCGTTTCCCTACGAGCGGGAGAGCTGCCCCTGCTCCAGGCGGACGATCCGGTCGCCGAGCGAGCGGGCCTCGTCCTCCAGATGGGTCACGTGGATCGTGACGATCTCGGGCCGCTCGCGGATGGCGAGCAGCAACTGGTGCATCTCGCTGCGGGTGGATTCATCGAGCGCGCTGAGCGGTTCGTCGAGCAGCAAGACGCGCGGTGACGACGCGAGCGCCCGCCCCAGCGCGACCCGCTGCGACTCCCCTCCGCTGAGTCCCGCGATCCCGCGATCGAGCAGCGGGACCAGTCCGAGTTGTGGGGCCAGTTCATCCACCTTGGCCCGTTGAGCTGGCCGCGAGGCTCCCCGAATTCGCAGCGGGAACTCCAGATGCTCGCGCACCGTCAGGTGTGGAAAAAGCCCCAGATCCTGCGGCACATACCCGATCTGCCGGTCCGCCGGATCCCAGTGAGTGACATCCACCCCATCCAGCCGGATGGCCCCGCTGGCCACCGATCGCAGCCCGCAGATCGCCTCCAGAATCGTGGTCTTACCCGACCCGCTGCAACCCATCAGGACGACGTACTCCCCGCGCTCGACTCGCAGTTCGATCGACTCCAGTCGAAATGGCCCCGACCGGATCGACACGTTGAGAAGTTCAATCATGAGCGGTCCCCCCGCTCGATCAGTCGAAGCATCCCCAGCGTCAGGCAGGCAATCCCCACCAGGACCAGTGACACAGCCACGGCGGCGTTCAACTCTCCGGCGTTGAGTTCCAGGAACACCGTCGTCGACAACACCTCGGTGCGGTAGCGCGTGACACCGGCGAAGACGAGGATCGGTCCGAACTCGCTCAGCGACCGTGCCCAGGCAATGGTCAGCGCGCTGAACAGCCCCCGTCGAGCCTGCGGCAGGGCGACATGCCAGAACGCCTGCGCCCGCGAGCAGCCGAGCGTCCGCGCGATCTGCTCGGTGCGAGGCGGCATGTGGTCAAACGTGTTCCGCATCGTCCGCACGGCGTAGGCACAGGCGGCCGTCCATTGAGCCAGAATGACGGCGGGGACATGATGCGTGACCCGCCACCCGAGCCGGGTGTTGAGCCACTCCTCCAACTGCCAGCCGCCAATGCGGATGTGAAACAGAATCAGCAGACTGATCCCCAGGACCAGCGGCGGCAGCACGATCGGGATATCCACGATCAGGTCGATGATCGCTCGGCCCCGGAACCGATACCGCGACAGCAGGTAGGCCAGCGGTGTGCCGACTCCGACGGAGAACAGCGCCGACAGCGAGCAGGTCAGCAGCGTCAACCGCAGGGCGGCGATGATCTCCGGCTTCGCGAACACCGCCCGCAAATCGCGAGGAGTGACGTACGCCAGATCGGCCCCCAAGACCGCTGAAATGAGCAGGACATAGCTGCCGCCGACAACGGCCAATCCGCCAACAAACAGCCCGTCCCACAGAGTGCGAGAGCGCTGGGGGGAGAGGATCTCTCGGGGAGGAATTGATGCGGGAGGGGGCTGCGTCATGGGGACGGCGCGCCTCCCGCTGCGGCAGATGAATCGTCAACCTCGAACCCGTGTTCGGCATAGACAGCCCGCCCCTGGTTGGGTGCGGTCAGGTACATCACGAACTCTCTGGCGGCTTCGGGGTGCTGAGACGAATTGAGAACCGCGACCGCGATGTGGGCTCGTAGCGGAGCGAGTTCGGGAATCGCGACCGCCTCTAGTTCGGGTTGCTTTCGCAGCAGCACATCATAGGTGATCGCCGCATCGGCGGCCCCGACCTTGAGGTCGTTCAGGGCCTCGATCACGGTGGGGCGAAACGAGGTGATCGGCACGAGCGGCTCCCACTGGCCGATCGCTGCGAGTCCGGTCTGGGTGATGAGACCAATCGCCGCTGACTGCGGGTCGCCCTGGGCCAGTTTGAGATTCTGCCGGGAGAGGTCGGACAGCGACTGCACGCCCTTGGGATTGCCAGCGGGCACCGCCAGAACGATCCGCATCCGCGCGAGGGGGACCGACTCCCCAATGAGCTGCTTCTGACGGGCCTGCTTGATGTAACTCTCATCGGCGGGGAGAAACAGGTCGCCGGTGCGGGAGATGTCTGCCGTCGCGAGGAGGCTCTGCGAGGCCCCGAATTGGAGCTGGATCTGCCCGCCGCCATCCTGCGCGTAGCGTTTCGCGATCTCCTCGACGACCCCGCGATTGCTGGCGGCGCACAGCACAATCAGCGGAGGCCGGACCGGGTTGTGGAGGGTTCGCGAAGGAGTGGGAGAGTTGAGCCACCACACCAGCGCCACCGCGAGCAGTCCCAAAGCGATCAAGATACGAGGGCCGGTCATTGTTCGAATACTCCTGGCTCTCGGCTTAAGGGCTGGTCCGAAACAACATCCCGATTTGATTTTGAACAGAAGGTAACGAAGGAAACGAAGAGATTTTGGATTGATCCCTTCGTTCCTTCGTTCCCTTCGTTGCCTTCTGTTCAAATCCCTCTGTGCAAATCGGGATGTGATTGTGGATCAATTCCTTACTCCCACTCGATCGTACTCGGCGGCTTCGAACTAATGTCGTAGACGACGCGGTTCACGCCGCGCACGCTGTTGGTGATCCGCGAGGAGATTTTCTGCAACAGATCATACGGCAGCCGCGACCAGTCGGCGGTCATGAAGTTGTCGGTGTTGACCGACCGGATGGCGATCACGTCTTCGTAGGTCCGGCCATCGCCCATCACACCGACGGTCTGCAACGGGAGAAGGACCGCGAAGGCTTGCTGCACCTGCCGGTACATCCCTGCCTTTTCGAGTTCATCCAGGAACACCGCATCCGCCTCGCGCAGCACGTTCAGCCGAGGCTCCGACACCGCTCCCAGGCACCGCACGGCCAGACCCGGACCGGGGAACGGGTGCCGCCAGATCAGGTGTTCGGGCAGGCCGAGTTCCAGACCCAAGCGGCGGACCTCGTCCTTGAACAGATCGCGCAGCGGCTCGATCAACTCGAACCCGAGTTCAGCGGGCAACCCGCCGACGTTGTGGTGCGACTTGATCGTGGCGGCCGGTCCATCGGGGTTGGCTCCCGATTCAATGACATCGGGGTAGAGCGTCCCCTGAGCCAGGAAGTCGGCGTCCGGGATCGACTTCGCCTCGTGGCGGAACACCTCGATGAACACGCGACCGATGATCTTCCGCTTCTGCTGCGGGTCGGCGACTCCGGCCAGTTCGCTGAGGAACCGTTGCTGGGCGTCGACAATATGGAGATCAGTCTTGAAGTGGTCGGCGAACTGGTCGCGCACCTGATCCGATTCCCCCTTCCGCAGCAGTCCGTTGTCGACAAAGATGCACGAGAGTTGCGAGCCGATCGCCTGGAAGAGCAGGGCGGCAGTGACCGAGGAATCGACGCCGCCGGAGAGGCCGCAGATCACCCGGCGGTGGCCGACTCGCGCGCGGATCGAGGCCACCTGCTGGTCGATGAAACTGGCCATCGACCAGCGCCCGTGGCACTTCGCAATCTTCGTGACGAAGTTGGCGATGAGCTGAGGCCCGCACTCGCTGTGCGTGACCTCGGGATGGAATTGCAGGCCGTAGATCGGGCGGGTCTTGTGGCGGATGGCCGCATGCGGGCAGGTATCCGTCGAGGCCAGCGACACGAACTCATGGTCAAGGTCTTGCACCTGGTCCCCGTGACTCATCCAGACGGTCGAGTCGGTCGGCACATCGGCAAAGAACGGGTCGGTCGACTCCTGGTGGCAGGTCTTGTGGCCGAACTCGCGCGACTCGCCGGGGTGAACCTGGCTCCCCAGAGCGTGACAGGTCGCCTGCATCCCGTAGCAGATACCCAGGATCGGAATCCCGAGGTCGAAGATCCGCGGGTCGGGGTGCGGCGAACCCTCGTCGTACACACTCGCCGGACCACCGCTGAGGATCAGCCCCTTCGGAGCGATCTCGCGGATGCGGTCGGCTGACAAATCGTGCCGCACCATCTGGCAGAAGACGTTCTGCTCACGCACCCGCCGCGCGATCAGCTGGGCCGTCTGCGACCCGAAGTCGAGAACGAGGATTTTTTCGTCCTGGACCCCGTGGTGCTGAACGGAAGGAGAAGAGACTGCTGGAGACTTCGAAGACATGCCGCACTGACCTTCCGTCGTCGCCTCCGCAGTGCGTCCGAGAGTCCCTCGAAAGCAGATGAACCAGCCGGCCCTGAGCAAGGACGACTGGTTCCGGAGGCGAGACTTGACTCGCCAAACCCCGAAATGGGGAATCGGGGATTGTAGAGTCGGGAGTCGGGAGTCGAAAGTCGGGAGCCAGAGGAGGACAAACAATGTGTGCGAGACGCACTTTGCAGACCGGGGTCACGAACGGTCTCGGGTGCCCGAAGTGCGGCATGAGGCAGCGTCGCAACCGGAAAGGCTCCCCATGATCTTGTGGTCATGATCTTGTGATCCCTGATTCGGGTCATGTCTCACCTGCCGGGGGGGGGAAGAGGTTCACAAAATTATGGTTACAAAATCATGAAGAGCGGAGCAGCGGATGATCGTCAAATCGCATCGGCCACCGCGTCGCAACCGCATTGCTCTTCATCCGTGGTCCGGCTTTGCCATCCGTGGTCAGCGGATTTCTGACCACGGATGGCAAGGCCGGACTGCGGATGAAGAAGACATCTGTCGGGACACTCGATGCTTCATGCGGAGAGGCATGAGGCATTTCGCAGGACGGACATCCTCGTCCGTCCGTGTGAATAATCTCGGTGAGCGACGGACTGGGAAGTCCGTCGTCCCTCGCAGGCAGGCCCGCGTGGAGCCTCATCCGGAAGAAGCGGATCGTGGGTGTGCTGGCGACAATCGCCAAAGGCGTCTCGCACACACGAACAATTCGCTTCCCCGTCATGCTCCCGACTCCCGCCCCCCCCCGACTCTCCCCGTCCTTGCTCCGTTCGGACAGCTGGCGTATTCTCCTCCTCTCGAGAGAGAGACATTCGTTGAGTACGTGGGGGGCTGATTCCACTGGGGATGGCTCCTGCGGTGGATTCCTTCAGGGGTTCCGCGTACTTTACGGAGGAACTTTCCCGCACCATTCCCCCCTGATGAGCCCACTCATGATGCTGCGACGATTGCCATCCATTCTGGCCCTCTTGTGCGCCGCATGTGTTTCCTCTCTCGTGCCCGCTGCGGACTGGCCGTTTTGGCGCGGTCCCAATATGGATGGGATCTCCCCGGAGACGAACCTCCCCGACAGTTGGGATCCCTCGGTTGAAGGAGAGGCGGGGAATATCCTGTGGAAGACTCCGGCCAACTGCCGGTCGACGCCGATTCTGCTGAACAACCGGCTGTATTACACAGCTCGTGACAAGGAAGAAACGCCGAGCCAGGAAGGCGAGAAGGTCGTGTGCCTCGATGCCAAGACCGGCAAGATGCTGTGGGAAACGCGGTTCAGTGTGTACCTGTCGGATGTGCCGGTCGAGCGTGTCGGCTGGTCGAGCGTGGTCGGTGATCGCGAGACCGGGGATGTGTTTGCTCTGGGGGTGTGCGGACTGTTCCAGTGCCTGGATGGCCGGACCGGGGTGGTCAAGTGGTCGCACTCGATGCACGAAGAGTACGGGCTGCTGAGTACTTATGGCGGCCGTACCAACTTCCCGATGGTGCATGAGGACCGCGTCATTATCAGCGCGGTGTTTGTGAACTTCGGGGAATACTCTCAACCGACCCACCGGTTCATGGCCTTCGATAAGCGAAACGGCCTGCCGGTGTGGTTCACGGGGACGCGCGTTCGTCCCGAGGACACGACCTATAGCTCGCCCGTGCTGACCACCGTGAAGGGCGAGTTGCAAATGATCTTCGGTTCGGGGGACGGGGCCTTGTGGGCCTTTCAGCCTCGGACCGGGAAGCCGCTGTGGAACTATTACTGTTCGATTCATGGCCTGAATCACACGCCGCTGGTTTCCGGCGGGAAGATCTACTCCGGGGTCGGTGAAGAACTTCTGGATGACAAGGGGCTGGCCGACTCGCTGACGGGGTCGCTGTACTGTCTCGATCCGTCGAAGGCCAAGCCGGGTGATCTCGACCTGAAAAAGGCCGGCGGGCAACTCTGGGTACAGAAGGAGTGGACCGTCAGCCGCTCCTCGCCCGTGATGATCGGCAATCGACTCTATGTCGCGACCGACAACGGCAAGCTGTTTGTGGTCAACGCCGAGACCGGAGAGAAGATCGCGGAACAGCCGCTGGGCCGGATGATGCGGGCCAGTCTGCTGTATGCCGATGGCAAGATTTGGGCCAACGAAGCCAATGGCAACTGCTATGTGCTGAAGCCGACCGAAGAGGGCGTCGAGGTGTTGCACAAGTTCCGTCTACCTAGCGGTGAGGACTGCCACGGATCGCCGATCGCAGCCAACGGGTGCGTCTACATGCCGACGACTGCTGCAATCTATTGTGTCGGGAAGAAGGACAACGAAGCCTATGCCGAAAGCCCCGCCAGTCTGCTGGAGGAGACTCCTCGCCAGGAAGACAACACCCCGACCCAGTTGCAAATCGTGCCGGTCGAGACGCTGTTGCGGCCCGGCTCGAAGCAGGCGTTCGGGTTCCGGCTGTACAATGCCAAGGGGCAGTACATCCGCAACGCCGGTCCTGAAGAAGTCACCGTGACGCTCACCGGACCGGGCAAGCTTACCGCACACGGCGAGTATGAAATCGGCATGGAGGCCACCGAACACACGCCGGTGATCGTCAACGCCAAGTTTGCGGAGTTGACCGCGAAGGCCCGCATCCGTGTGGTCCCGGAACTCAAGTGGTCGTTCGACTTCGACAAGGGCAAAGTGCCGCCGACCTGGGTCGGAGCCGCCTACCGGCACATCATCCTCGACTGGGACTTGCTGACGAAGCTCAAGGCCCAAGACCCGCAGGCCGCTCTGCTCTATATCTACTTGCAAAGCGGAATCACCAACAGCCCGCCACCGCCGAAGGACGCTCCTCCCGGACCGGTCACGCTCACCGTGGATGACTCGAATCCGCAGCAGCAGTGGACGGCGTTACTCCGGTTCGTGAACTTGGCGAACTCGGAACTCAAGCCGAAGACCAAGGAAGACGCCGAAGCCCGGCTCGGGGCTTCGCTCAAGCTGTTGGTCGATGAGAAGGTGCTCGGCACCGTCGAGTGGTCCACGTGGGATCGCCCGACCGGAGAGGGCGACGCCACGGTCGCCGAACCCCGCCTGAAGGTCACCAAGGGGGACCGTCCCCCCACCGGCAACGGCGTGATGTGCAAGATCACCACCATCCCCAAGGGCCAGCGCAGCCAAGCCTGGTTCGGCCACACCGACCTGCATGACTACACGATCCAAGCCGATGTGCAAGCGTTCGAGAAGGATGGCAAGCTGCCGGACATCGGCCTCACGAATCAGCGCTACACGCTGGTCCTGATGGGGCAGTCTCAGGTGTTGCAGTTCCGGACCTGGGCCGCGCAGCCGGATCGCCTGAAGATCGAAGTTCCGTTCCAGGTCGAGCCGTACGTCTGGTACACGATGAAGTTCCAGAACTCAGTCGTGGAAGGCAAGGCGGTCTTCAAAGGCAAGGTCTGGAAGAAGGGCGAGGCGGAGCCTGCCGAGTGGACCATCTCCGGCGAGGACGCCGCAGCCGTGTCCAACCTCAGCGGCAGCCCCGGTCTGTTCGCCGACGCGAAGAACGCCGAGGTGTTCTACGACAACCTGACGGTAACGCCGAACGAGGCTCCAGCGGCTCCCGCCAAGCCGTAGACTTCCGAAGTCTTCCGAGACTTCGGAAGTCTGGTCCTGTGCGTCGTCTTTCGCTCCGCGAAAGAACGTCCTTTCGCGGAGCGAAAGGCGACACTCCCCACCTCACAAAACCCCTCCTCCCGGAGCTTTCCTCATGCGTTTGATGCTCTCCCTGGCCGCCTTGTGCATGGCTCTGATCCCCGCCCTGGCCGGTGCCGCCGAAGACCCCACGGCCTCACTCCAGGCCGAGATCAAGACCCGCAAGGTCG
>JAYWFM010000416.1:0-7994 GCA_043778825.1 Planctomycetota bacterium
AGCCCCCGGACTTTGGCGGCGGACGAAAGAGTCCGGGGGCTGACGCCGCCCGGCTCGCCTGCCACTGCGTCGGAGGCTGGCTGACCACGCCAGACTGAGCTGTCGTGTTCACAAACCCAACAGCCCCCCCCAAAAAACCGTTTCATCGGGCCGGACCTGCACTCCTCCATACCGGACAGGCAGAAGGGATGCAACATCGGGAGAGGCCAGAGGATCGGACGTTTGGCCGTGCGATCTGCCCCAGTCCCTGAGAAAAGTCGACCACGAGACCTCCCGATCGTTCGCAACTCATGCCCAGCAAGGGATTTCTGTGGCAGACAAAACTTGAATCACTCTCGCGAATTTCTCGCACACTCAGTGGAAACCCAAAGAACCTTCGACTACATTACCCCGCTTCCCCCCGGACTGGGGACCGAGTCTGTAATGGAACACAGCCATGCCGATGCCTGGAAAAACACACAAGGGTCTTGCCAAGCGGTTCAAGGTAACCGCCAACGGCAAGGTCAAACACCGCAAGGCCAATCGTGGCCACTTGATGGGCAAGAAAAGCGGCAACCGCAAGCGTCGCCTGCGTCAGGATGGCGTGCGGACCGGCTTCAACGCCGTCTACATTATCGCGGCCCTGCGTCCGTCGAGTTAGTGGAATGCGTGGGAGGACAGCCTGAAGGCTGAACTCACACGGAGTCATTCTCCCCGCCGGTTGGTTCTCTCCACAATTCACGAGCAACATGCTCATCGGTCAGTGACGGAAGGTCGTCAAACATGCGTATCTCCTACGGAAAAGCCACTCGCAAGAAGAAGAAGCGGATCTTCAAGGAAGCCCGCGGCATGCGGGGCGGTCGCAGCAAGCTGTGGCGGTCAGTTCAAGAACTGGTCCGCCGCAATCGCTGCTACGCCTTCCGCGACCGTCGCGTGCGCAAGCGTGACTTCCGCCAGCTGTGGATCACGCGATTGACCGCGGCCACCCGCATGCGGGGTCTGCGGTACTCGTTGTTCATTCACGGCCTGGAACTCGCCAACATCACGCTGAACCGCAAGGTGCTCAGCGAAATGGCGATTCACAGTCCGGAAGTCTTCGACGAGGTCTGCGCCGCCGTCAAGATCGCTCTGGGTGACAAGTACCAGCCCGCTGTGGCTGTTTAGTGGCCGAGTCAGTGATGCGTGGTCACTGACCACCGATCAGTTCGCGTAACGCCCGGAGCCGATAAGCTCCGGGCGTTTTCGTTGGGGCGGCGTCCGGCACCCGTCAGATGATATTCGCCTCACATGCGTGCCCCCGAGCACCCATTCGCCGCCAAATCCTTGTTCGGCATGATGAAAAATGTCACGCCTCAGAACACCATCCACTGCCCCCGACGAAGAATGCATCGAGAACGGTTCCAAGTACTGGTCCCAAATTGATCGGGAAGGACCAGGACGCAGCGGTACAGTCTGGGACGAGCAAGCTGTCGCTCGCTGGCGCTATAGAGTTCGAAGCAACCCAGTGGGTCGCGGATGGGGCAACCCATTCAACAAGCCGGACTTTGCCATCACTGACGCCGACGGACAGGCGGAACTGGTGATCCGCAGAGTCTCATTTGTGCCCTCTGTGTTTCACATTCTGCACGGGAACCACGTCACGGGACAGATTCGACGGTGTAGCGTGCTGCGTAACAAATATGCCGTTGACATTCATGGAGTGAACTCGTGGACGTTTCAGATGCCGCTATTCACCCTACAGTTTTATGGGGACTCGGAGACTGGCACGGACATCTGGGTCGCAGTGGGCCCCTCCAAAATGGACTGGAAGATCCTCATCCGCCCAGGCGTCAGCGATCATCAGTTGGTCGCTGCGTTGGTCTTCATTCACACTGAGTGGTGGAACTGCGGATGAAGTCCGGAGACTGACTGAACGACGGGGTCGCGCAGCCGAGACAGCCAGCATCACCATCGCTGCCGTCCCTCTGAGGCGAGCGGACAGAGATGATTGACCCGTAGGACAGACCCCGAGGTCCATTACGCCCGGACCTGGGGGGCCAGGCTACGAGGGCGCACACCGAATCGTGAAATGCACTACGAGACCGTCGAAGCGCGCAGGCGTTCCCGGATGGCCGCAGCCACCAGGGAGGTGGGATCGGGGGACGCATAGGTCCATTCTGCGAGGGTTCCTTCAAACGGACGGGCGATGCCAGCGGCTTCGAAGGCCCGGTGAAACTGTCCCAGTCTTCGAGGCGCTCGGCGCTCGGCCAGGTACGCAATGTACAGGGGCTTTTCGGTCGCCGCCGCCTCTGAGATCATCGAGACCGAATCGCAGGTGACCACCAGATGCGAACAGAGCGCGAGCGCCTCGCAGTAGGGGTTCGGACTCACGAAATCCCAAACGTACTGGTCTCGGCCGAACTCCTGTTGCAGCCGGGCGACCCAGCGAGGATCGGAGCGACGAGAGGGGAGAATCGCCAGGCGTTTCCCGGTTCGCACCAGACTCCGCAACTGCTCGCTGAACTGCCGGTAATCACTTTCCGAAAAGGCATACAGCCGCGTCGGACCACCGATCAGGACGGTGACAAAGCCCGGTCCCAGGCGTTCCAGACCATGCACGGGGCCACGTGCCCGAGCCTCCGCGAGCCGAGCGGGAGACATATGGTGAACGGCCCCCAATGTGGTAATCACATTCGGTCCCCGCAGATCGTCATGCTCGGGAACGCAGACGAGATCGAAGCAGTCGGGCGAGACCTTGGCGTCCTGGATATTGACGGTAAAGACGCGATCCTTCAGTCGCCGCTTCCAGGTCAAGGACGCCACTGCCCCCTGTCGCCCACACGAGATCACCAGACGCGGCTCCCCCGTAAATTGCGCGGAATCGACGAAGACCTGTGGCTTCCAGGGAATGAATCGCGGCGGGAACCAGCGCCAGGGATACTTGAGAACCGTCGTGTGAAGTTCCAGCGGCACCCCCAGCGCCAGAGCCACTCCGCGAACCTGGTTGGCCATCCCCGCCGCCCCTTCGGAGGCCCCCCAGCAAGTGAGCAGCTGGTCCCCACGAGTCGACTGCTGATCGATGTCCACGGCCACGGTCGCTCCTTCGTCCAGTGTCCTCGGGCACGTGTCCGGTAACTGCATTCGCCAGAATGCGGGCTCCCCTGTGGGAGGGCGAAGCTCCTGCTGAGCCGCTTACGCCAGATCACGCGTCCCCTGGCTCGCGGCTCGGCAGGAGCCTCGCCCTCCCGAGGGCCGCATGTCCGGTCGCTGCATTCGCCAGAGTGTGGGCTCCCCGCGTTCTGGCGAACGCAGCGACCCCTCATCTCACTCATGGGGGAGTGTAATAGACGCCCGAATGGCGGAGATAGCCCGGCCAGCGAGAGTGACACGGACGTGTGTGGATCAGAAAAGCAGGCAGCCCGTTTCCTCTGCCCCCTCTCCCCACTGGCGGCGCGACTTTCGGAGAGGACGTGACTGTGGGGAGAGGGCCGGGGTGAGGGGTTCAGGAGAAGCGTTCTGGTGGCCCCCTCACCCCAGCCCTCTCCCCCGCAGTGACGCCTTCCCTGTCAATCCAGCCGATCGCGGGGGAGAGGGGGCAGAAAATGGCCGCTGCCGATTTTTCTGAGGCACACACGCCGCCGCCGTCTCAGTCGTCGGCACTCGGGCTGCGGCGCTGTTCCTTCTTCGCCGAGCCGATCTTCTTGTCCTTCAGGCGGCGGGCCTTCGCCGCCCGCGAGGGCTTCGACTTCTTGCGCGCCTTCGGGACCACCAATGAGGCCAACACCATCGCCCGCAGCTTCTCCAGGCAGTCCTCCTTGTTCCGGGGCTGATCGCGGTAGCGCTGCGAAATCACCAGCAGATCGCCATCGACGGTCAGCTTCGGTTCCAGCCGACTGAGTACCCGAAACCGCAGCTCCTCCGGGATCGACGGTGACTCCGCCGGACGCCAGCGCAGCTGGGCCTTCGAGCTGACCTTGTTGACGTTCTGGCCGCCGGGCCCGGAGCTGCGCGCGAAGGCGAACTCGAGTTCGGAGAGGGGGATCCGAAACCGGGGGTTGATCTCCAGCCAATCGGGAACAGTGGACATGATGCGGACACACAGGACGAGGGAGTCAGTGGAAGTGGAGATGAGACATCCCCACGGTTCCAGGGGTTCGGTCGCCTGGGCCGCTCAGTCTAGCGGACCGCGGGTCAGCTCCAAGCGTGTTTCGTAGCTCACGTCGCTCCGCGACTGAGATTCCTCCCGCCGAACACCGTCCGGCCCCAGGGTCAGCGGCGCGCGTACACCTTTCGGCGTGCGGAATGCGAGTCGCGGAGCGACATCGCCTACGGGGCGGCACGGGACGGACAGGGTTTGGGGAACGCGATACAATCGTCCTTCGCGCCTCCCGCTGGTTCGTCTCGGATCGATTTCCCCCTGTGCAAAGTGCTGGCCATGTCCCGATTCTGGATCGTCGCCGTTCTCGCTTGGGCGGGAGTGCTGCACGCGGGGGAGATCGCGCGGGGAGAAGACGGCGCGGTCACGTTTGACTTCCGACAGCCGGGCGTGGCTGAGAAATGGGTCGGCACTCATGATGCCGACCTCACCTCGACGAAGGAGGGGCTGCGGGTGGCGATCACCGGAGCGGACCCGTACCTGACCGGGCCGCTCTTCAAGACGCCGCCCGCCGGACGGCTCATCGTCCGCATCCGGCTACACTCCGAGACCGGCGGTGGCGGGCAGTTGTTCTTTTACACGGATGGCACGAGCGAGGAACACTCGGTGAAGTTCTCCGCTCCGGCGCGGGTGATTTCGGAGATCTTCGGGCCACAGCCACCTGTGATGACGGAGGTGTTTCTGCCGCTGCCAGAGGTCGGGCCGGAGATCCGGTTCCGCATTGACCCACCGGGGACTTCGGGCGAATGCGTCATCGAGTCGATCACTGTGCTGTCGGGCCTCGACACCGCATGGCCCGCGTGGGAGCGGATTCCCCGTCCGACCGGCGAGGACGTGGCCGTGCTCAGCAGCGGTACGCTGGAGCTGCGGTTCTCGAAGTCGAAGTATGGCGTGTTCGAGATCCTCGTCGATGGCCGTCCGATGGGGACGAGTGGTGTCCTGTCGAAGGTCGCTGTGGAGCATGACGGCCAGGTCGTGTGGTTGGGGTTGGAGGAGGACCGGATCGAACTGGTCGGGGAACACACGGTGCGAGCGACCGCTTCGGCGAAGCTGCCGGGCGGGGGCGTGCTGACGCTGCAACAGCAGTTCATCCGTTCGGTCGATGGGCTGATCGATGTGGAAGCCACACTCATCTCCACAGCGGAGTGCCGTCTGGTCTACGCACCGCTGCTGCTCGTCTTCCCCGGCGACGGAGCCTTCGGCGACCAGAAAGGCCAGGCCCTGTTCCCCGGCGTGGAGTACCTCGAAAATGAACCGAGCAGCTCGGACGCCGATGTCGATGCGGCGCGGGCCTTGCGCCGCGTGCCCGCCGCTCACAAGATCACATTCCCACTAATGGCGGTGCAGGCCGAGGGGCGGTATCTGGGTGTCACTTGGGGGCCGGTGCGTGAAGACTTGGAGGATGGACCCCGTTTCGTATCCGACGCGGCTGCCCTGTTCGACACACCGGACCGGTTGTACGGGACGAAGTCGCACGTCATGGGACTGATCGCTCCCGGGGCCGGAGATGGACGACGGGAGGATGGGCATGAGTTGCCTCGCATTGCGATGGCTTTGGTTCCTCACAATTCTGTGTGCCTGAGTGCGAAAATCCTGGCCGGTCGCGGCGACACGGTGATCCCAGCGGTGCAAAGGTATCTGGAATTGTCGGGAGGTGCGCCCTCTTTTCCCAAGCCTCAGCCTGATAGACCCGAATCTCTCCCTGATGTGGAATTGGCGGAGGCACTGAGTCCCGGCTGGCTCGATTCGCCGCTACGAGACGGTCCGAAGTTCCGCCACGCCGTCGCGGGAAACAGTTTCCAAGCCCAGCCCGCTGCCGATGCCATCTGGATGATGCAACAGCTCGCCGCGGTCTACGACCGAACTCAAAAGCAAGAGAGCGTGGACGAGGCGATCCGTCTGCGACAAGCGGCGAAGGAGTCGCTGGCCGCGCTCCCGCCCGGACTGTTGCACCATGCCGCTGTCGGGCACATTCGGTATCCGAACACCACGCTGCTGCTGGGCGATCCTGTCGAAGGCATGCAGCAGGCCCGCGAGGTTGCCATCGGTCAACTCGCCCAACTCGGCCCTGACGGGAAGCTGGAGTATGTGCGCGATCCCAACCGACCGGACTTTGCCCGCACGCATTGGTCGAAAGAGGCCAATGGTCTCGCGGCACCGGTCGTCGCGCGGGCTCTCGCAGAAGCCGCCTTCTCCGGGGATCAGGCCCTCATCGATCAGGCCATCGCCCAGTTGCGGAAGCTCGACCGCTACAAGAACACAGTCCCGCGCGGGGCACAGACCTGGGAGATCCCACTGCACACGCCGGACATCCTGGCGTCGGCTCACTTGGTGAAGGCGTATGCGCTGGGGTACGAGCTGACCCGCGACCCCAAGTTTCTGGAGCAGGCGAAATACTGGGCTTGGACCGGGGTGCCGTTTGTTTACCTCCAGCCGCAATTTCCCGTTTCAGAGGGTCAGGTCGGCCTGTACGCCACGATCCCTGTGCTGGGGGCGACCCATTGGGACAGCGTGCTGTGGATCGGACTGCCTGTCCAGTGGTGCGGACTGGTCTATGCCGATGCGCTGCAGCACCTCAGTCGCTATGACGAGTCGGGCCCGTGGCAGAAGATCGCCGATGGAATCGTGTTGTCCGGAATCCAGCAGACCTATCCGCCGCATGACCCGCACGGAGGACTATTGCCGGACTCGTACAATCTACTGGCCCAATCGCGGAACCCTGCGGATATCAACCCCGGAACATTACAGGTTCCCGCGATGAGGACCGTGCTTGGGTGGGAATGTTACGACGTGCGTAAAATATTACAGTCCGGCTGGACGATTCATGCCCCCGCTGCGGTCTCTCTGGAAGAGATATCGCCGACGCGGGTGAACTTCATGGTCGACGCTTGGACGAAGGAACCCTATACCGTCGTGGTTCACGGGCTGAAGACTCGTCCGCGATGTGAGGCGATCAAGCAGGCGATGGAATTTGAGGAAGAGCATCCTGAAGCTGAAACGATGATCAACAAAAACGATCCTTGGGACAAGTTGATCGATGAGCGTTTCGTGCCCGCCACCGGGACGCTGATCCTCAAACTCTCCGGTCGCGTGGAAGTGACCCTCGATACCTCCGAACCCGTGAAGGCCCCGTGATGACTCACCCGACTCCTGCACTGAAGTGGCTGCGTCGCAGCTTGGCCACATTCGTCGGTTTACTGGCGGTGACGCTGGTGTGCGGGCTGCTGTGGGGCTTGCTGTGGTCGCTGGGCGATATGGCCGGTGCCCGAGCCTTCCGCGGGGCGACGATGGGCTTTGCGATACTCGACGGGGTGAGCGGAATCGCGTTGCTGATTGGCACGGCGTGGGGCGTAACACGCTGGATGGAGCGGACGGAATCTCGCTGATTGGATGGCCAGCAAGCCCAGGGGTTGCAACCCCTGGGCTTTACCTGTTGCAATCGAAATGTCTTTTAACGACTCCAATAAACAAAAAACCGCCGGAACTCCGAGGGGGAGGAGCACCGGCGGCTGCGAGAGTTGGGGGGGGCTTTCAGACCGATCACGAAGAGGACTGTCTCGATCGAACGCGATCTTGCAGAACCCTTGATCCAGACCGTGACGAACCACCCGCAACACTGGAAGATTGTTCCAGCAACAAGTCCATCGGCAGGCTGCACACCAGCGATCTGCATATTCTGCCGAATTCGGTGTGTGCGGTATCTGCGGGTTCTTCGGGCCTTCCCGCTGAAAAGGGTGCGTGCCCTCTGTCGGTCCTAATCGCGGCTCGGCAGGAGCTTCGCCCCAGTGCTGTGAACACGATTGAGACGCAGGGACAGCCTGCATGTCGGCGATTTCTCCGAAATCGACCTCGTAGGCGATGTCGCTCCGCGACTCGCATT
>JAYWFM010000417.1:0-3368 GCA_043778825.1 Planctomycetota bacterium
AAGTTCGTGTGAATCTCAAACCGGTCCATATCGCAGACGACCAGCAGGGGAGGATTCTCCAAGTCTTCCCGGTACATGAGCAGCTGGTCATAGGCCGCCTTCAGATCACGGCGTTTCTTCTTGTATTCCCAGCCAAAGTGGCCTTTCTTCCAGACATCCGCCCAGCCATGACCCCCATCGGATTTGCTCACGCCGCGCTCGAAGGTGTACCACGCACCCTCGGGATCGGCATCGACGGGCTTGGGCTGGTTCAGCAACTCGCAGAGGGCCAGAAAATGGCTATGGCACGCTGAACGCTCGGAGAGCGAGGTCTTCTTCCAGGTGTCAACGAATTGTTGTGGAGTCATGCGAGTTGGCCCGTGTCGGATGTGGAGTCGCCAGCTTAGGCGGTGCCATCGATTCCGTCGACTGTCCGTATCAATGAAAACACCCCAATTCCACACTGGGTGGCTCCGGTTGAGTCGCTTTGGACTCTACCGGGGTGGCTCTGCCACAAGAGGTTTCGCCGACGTGAGACGCACCCCACAGACCTCCTGTGCCACAGGCACACCGGTAGGCTCCAAAGCGAGCCAACCGGTGCTACCCCGCTTCAGGTCAAACGGCGACTGGTCATCGACGAGGATGAACAGGATGTTCGGGCGCTTCGGCGACGCAGGCTCGGCGCCCGGAACGATCGGCGTCCCCGCTGCGAATGCCAGCAGAACCAGAAGCAGAGATCGAATGGGCATGATCGGGGCCTGCGATGCCATGTGTCGGGACGACGAATCATCCTCTCGTGATCGCGGGGTGGCACCGGTTGGCTCGCTTTGGAGCCTACCGGTGTGCCTTGGCACAAGAGGTCTGATCGCGAGCCACCTCTGCGCAGGAATAAAGGTGTCAGGAACCTTTCCAGGTCATTTCCCTTGCGTTCTGATCGGAAACGGTTCCTGACACCCTTGTTTCCTTCCGAGGACCGTCGAACGATTGGGGGGAAGATATGCACGAGAGAGAGGCAGAACTGCGGAGTGTTGTCAGTCACCATTCCATACGCGGCGACCGCCTCGTGAGTCAGGATAAAGCGCAGCAGCGAGAAGTCAATCCCGACTTGGAGAGATTTCAAACAGAAGTCCGGGGGCTGACGCCACCCGGCTCGCCGGGCCTGAGAATAAAATCATGGGGAACTCTCCCGCTCAGCCGGGGAATCCCGGTAACATCAGGCTTCACCCCAGACCTACCGAAGGACTCCCATGAACCGACGCGAGAAGCTGGAAGCCATGCGGGCCGACGATCCCCAGGATCCACTGCTGCGCTACATGCTGGCCATGGAACTGGACAAGGAGGGGGATCCCGACCGCAGCTTGTCCTTGCTCCACGAGTTGATGGACGATGACAAACCCTACGTGCCGGCCTTCCTGATGGCGGGCCAGCAGTTGACCCGACTCGCCCGCACCGCCGAAGCGCGGGTCGCCTTTCAACGCGGGATCGAGGAGGCCCAGGAGCAAGGGGAGGCGCATGCGTTCGAGGAACTCAAACGGTTTCTGAGTGAGCTGGATTGAGGCGGACGGTGTTCGCTGCCATCCCCCAGCGTGCCGTGACGCGCGGTCGATCACGGGTGTCGGCACTCTCACCCGGCCTGGGTGTTCGTGAATCTTTCAGGAAGCCTCGACACCGAGCCGTCAGTCCGGTGTTGAACAGGCGAGCAGTTCTCGATGATGTGCCCGTGTGTGAGCGTGTGTGAGCCGCCGGGCCTGTCCCACGCGCAGTTCGCGAATGACAGCGACACTCACACGCCCCTGTGAACCGCTCCCCTCAGAGCACGCCGAAGGAACTCGTCTGATGCGGTCTCTCTGCATGGTGCTGTGCCTGTGCCTGACATTCGATAGCTTCGCCGCTGATCGTCCCAACATCGTGTTCATGCTCTCCGACGACCAGGGGTGGAGCGGCACTTCGGTGCTGATGCACCCGGACATTCCCGGCTCGCAGGGGGACATCTTCCACACGCCGAATTTGGAGAAGCTGGCCGCGCAGGGGATGCGGTTCTCGGCAGCGTACTCTCCGGCTTCCGTGTGCTCGCCGACCCGGATCAGTCTGCAAACCGGCAAGAGTCCCGCCGCATTGCACTGGACCAAGGCCGCTCCTCCGGAGGCCGGTCACCAGCTGTGGGAGCCGAGGCTGGTGAAGAGTATCGCAGCCTCGGAAACGACCATCGGCGAGTTACTCCAGAAGGCCGGTTACGCGACCGCTCACTACGGCAAGTGGCACATCGCGGGGGGCGGGCCGGGGCCGCACGGCTACGACGAGCACGACGGCGACACGGGAAACGAGAACGCCTTCCAGTTCAAAGACCCCAATCCCGTCGACATCTTCGGCATGGCGGAGCGTGCGGAGAAGTTCATGGCGAAGAACTCGAAAGCCGGGAAGCCGTTCTTCATTCAGCTGTCATGGAACGCACTGCATGCGTCTGAGAACGCGAACCGCGCGACGCTCGCGAAGTATGAGAAACTGCTGGCGGGCCAGAACGCTCGGCGGATCACAATGGCCGCCATCACGGAAGATCTCGATAGCGGTGTGGGCCGGGTGATGGAGTCGATTGATCGATTGGGTCTGAGCGACAACACCTACGTAATCTATATGTCGGACAACGGTTCGGGCGGAGGACGGCAGGTGCTGAACGGCGGCAAGGGCGGTGTGTGGGAAGGGGGCATCCGCGTGCCGCTGATCGTGCGCGGGCCGGGGGTCCAGGCGAACTCGTGGTGCCAGACGCGAGTGGTCGGCTACGACTTCTTCCCGACGTTCTGCGAGTGGGCCGGGATCTCGGCCAAGACGCTGCCGAAGGGAATCGAGGGCGGCAGCCTGGCCTCGCTACTGACTCACGAAGGGAAGGGCGAAGTGAAGCGTCTGCGCGAGGAACTGGTGTTCCACTTCCCGCACTACCAGAGCGATGCCCCGCACTCGGCGATCATCGTCGGCGACCTCAAGTTGATGAAGTTCTACGAAGACGATTCGGTCGTGCTGTTCGACCTGTCGAAGGACATCGGCGAGCGAAACGACCTCGCGCCATCGCGCCCGGCGGATGCGAAACGACTGCGACTCCAGCTGGAACAGTACCTCAACGAGGTCGACGCCATGTTGCCGACGACGAACCCCGACTATGATCCGAACCGACCGGTGACACCGCCGCGCCGTCCCGGCGGGCCGGGGATGAAGCGGCCCAGGCCGAAGTAGGACGGCCTTTCCCGTGGGACGGGCCCCTTGGCCCGTCCGTGAGTTGACGATCAGACGGACGGGCCAATCAGCCTCAGTCTTACCCACATTTCTGCATCATCGCATCCGCACCGCGGGCCATCAAGAGGAGCGTTTCATCGCCGCGCCAGATGGTCTGCCAGCCG
>JAYWFM010000418.1:0-7956 GCA_043778825.1 Planctomycetota bacterium
GCCGCCCTATCCCGAAGGGATTGCAGCCCTCCGCGTCGTTGACTCCCGCGCGTCGGCTGGAATCCCTTCGGGATACGGGAGCCTGCTGGAACGTGAACCGGTGGTATTCGCTGCGCTCGACCACCGGCTATGGGCTGCGACCCCTGCGGGGTGGAGGAGTGGCCCGAAACCCAAGGGATCTTGCGTCGAATGGCGACCACACTCCTTCGGAAGTCTTTGCCAGACGTTCGAACGCGGGCTTCAAGCCTCCCACGTTCTGGCGAACGTGGCTACGATTCACGGATGACGAACCGCTTGCCTACGACCTGCCACGCGATGCGGACACTCTCCCGGGGGTGCCTGATGGCCGTGTGCGGAATCGTGGCTCAAGGGGCGGACCGGCCACCGGCTCCACCTGTGGCCGAACGCATCTGCCCACTCGTGATGACCGCCAAGCAGGTCCGGTCGCATGTCGAGTTCCTCGCCAGCCCCGCGCTCGGCGGACGCGATCGGGACGGAGCCACGCTGGCTTCCGAGTACGTCGCGAAGACCCTGCGCGAGGCCGGGCTGCAACCTCTGTTCGGCGGCGAGTTCTTCCAACCGATCCCCGACAGTGTGCAGCCTGATGGCTCGCAACCGGTGATTGGCCGCAACGTCGGGGCGATCTGGCCGGGGTCCGATCCACTGCTGAAGGACGAGGTGATCCTGCTCGCAGCCCACTACGACCACCTGGGAATGCGGCGCGGGAAACTCCATCCCGGGGCGGATGACAACGCCAGCGGGGTGGCGATGCTGCTGGAGACGGCGCGGTATGTGTCGGCCCTTCCTGAGAAGCCGCGTCGCAGCATCGCGTTCGTCGGGTTCGATATGGAGGAGGAGTTGCTGTACGGCTCGCGCTGGTTTGTGGCGCATCCGCCAGTGCCGCTGCCGCGCATCAAGCTGATGGTCACTGCGGATCTGATTGGCCGCTCCCTGGGTGATCTGCCGCTGCCGCTGGTGTTCCTGTTCGGGTCCGAGCATGCCCCCGAGTTGCGGACCCGGCTGGCCGAAGTCGGCACTCCCAGCGGGTTGGAAGTCGGTCGGCTGGGAGTCGACTTCATCGGGACGCGCAGCGACTATGGGCCGTTTCGGGACCAGCGGATTCCGTTCCTGTTCTTCTCGACCGGGGAGCATCCCGACTACCACACCCCGCGCGATACCCCGGACCGGATTGAGTACGACAAGTTGGCCCGCATCAGTAGCCTGATGGCCCAGCTGATCGTGCAGGTCGCCAACAGTGACGCGGCCCCTGCGTGGAATGCGAAGCCGGAGCCGGACCTGGAAGAGGCCCGCACGATGGAGCGCGTGACGCAGGTCATGCTGGCCGAAGAGGCCGCCGGGCGCCGGGAGTTGTCTGCCACCGTCCGCTTCGTGGCCGGGCAAACGCTCGCCAAAACCCGCTACATGCGCGAGCGCGGAATGCTGACCGCCGACGAGCGGGTGTGGCTCAGGCGGAGTGCGCAGTTCCTGCTGCTGAGTGCGTTCTGAGGGGTCGCACACAGTCAAAGAGCACTGGCGGTCCAGAGCGACCGCCAGATGCGATCCATCATCACCCCGCATTCGACTGCGGGGCCTTGCTTGACGGCGCCACGCCGGGCGCTCTAACTGGGCATGTCGACGTTGTGATAAACGTCCTGCACATCATCGCAATCGTTCAGCATGTCGAAGAGCTTTTGGAACACGGGCAGGTCGTCCGCACTCAGTGACTTGCTGGACTGGGGGAGAAAGGTGATCTCCTGGACTTCCAGTTCGGTCTTCGGAAACGCGGCCAAGAGCGCCGCTTTGGCTTTGTAAAACTCGCTGGGGGGCGCAAAGATTGTCAGGCGGCCCTCTTGGCTTTCGATGTCATCGAGATTGATGTCGGCGTTAAGCATCGCTTCCAGCACTTGATCTTCATTGTCCCCGGGGAACGACAGAACCGCCAGGTGGTCAAAGTAGAGAGACGCCGACCCCGCAGATCCCAATTTGCAGCCGCTCTTGTTGAAGCAGTTGCGGATCTCGGCAATCGTGCGCACCACGTTGTCCGTCAAACAATCGACGATGACCAACGAGCCGCCGGGGCCGAACCCCTCGTAGCGGGCGGAGTGGAAGTCCTCGCCGCCCGTGCCGGCGGCCTTCTGAATCGCCTTTTCAATGACGTGGCTCGGAATCTGATCCTTTTTGGCTTTCTCCACCATGCTCCGCAACGCCGGATTGGCTTCGGGGTTCGGCACGCCGTTCTTGGCGACGACGTACAACTGCTTGGCGTACTTGGAGTACAGCTTGGTCTTCTGCGCCGCTGTCTTGAAGATCGCGTTCTTGCGATTCTCGAAGTTTCTTCCCATGACAATTCTCGTCTTCGTCTTGTGGCGGAATGCGCGGCGTGTGCGGAATGGGACTACGTTTGACAGGGGGGAGTGAACCAAGTGTCCCAAACGCCGTTTAGGCCACCCCGCCCGCCCGTGCGATAGTGTAACGAGTGGTCAATCACGGTCCGAGTGTCTCTCATCGTTCGCAGACACTGGCGGCCCCATTGGACCGCCAGTGTCTGTAACACCGTTCGGCATTGGCGAGTCAAAGCCCTCGCCAGTGGTACCCAGCGCGGCGACGCTTGGTTGCGGTCGAGACCGGTGGTATGCTTAACAGTTGGGGTGATCGATGGAAGGGGATGGGGCATGCCGGAAGTCAGCCGCTTTTTCGGAATCTCCATTCGCATGTATTACGATGACCACAATCCACCCCATTTTCATGCGATTTACGTCGGTGCAGAGGTGGAAATCGGCATTGATCCGCTCACCGTGCTGCGCGGGCGGTTTCCACGACGAGCACTAGGGATGGTCCTGGAGTGGGCTGCTTTGCATCAACGCGAATTGCTCGATAACTGGCAGCTTCTGCACAGCGATCAGCCACCGCAAACAATCGATCCTCTGGACTAGGGGCCAAAACATGTTTCCACGAATCACTCAAGTTCGCCACGTGAAGGACTACGAACTGGAACTCGGCTTTTCGGATGGCACGGTGGCCACACTTGATTTTCGAGGCCGGATTGTCGGACGGGGCGGGGTCTTTCTCCCACTGGAAAACGTGGACTTTTTCTCGCAAGTTGGCGTTGATTGCGAGGCGGGTACAGTCGTCTGGGCGAACGGCGTCGATTTCTGCCCGGATGTACTCTACGCTGACGCGACAGGGACAGCCATGACGGAATTGGGCGATGAACTGGAAGTTGCCTGACCCACGCTCACGAATCGCCGAACCAAGCGATGACCCCCACCGAATCGAGCGATGAGTCACTGAGTCCGCCGTTTTCGTTTCGGTCGGTTGCCCGATCGACGACATCCCCAACTCTCTCCCCATTTCCCGGTAGCTGGTGTGTACAATCCGGATAGGTTGCGGGCCGGGATCGATTGTCGCCGATAGATGGAAATAACGGCGAATCCGCAATCCGGGAGGCGGTCGTGATGTACTGCGAACATGCGGCAACTCTCCTTCAAAAAACCGTGCATCTGACGACCCGCGACGGACTTCCGCTGCTCGTTCGACTGACTCACTGCGCCGGCCCCGCCCCGCGCCGGACTCTCGTCATCGTGCATGGGGCTGGAGAGCACAGCCAGCGGTATGAGCACTGGGCCAGGCTCCTCGCTCAGCACAATTGGCGCGTGGTGTCGCTTGACCACCGGGGATGCGGGCTGTCGGGCGGCTTGCCGGGGCATGTCGACCGGTTTGAACAGTATCTCAGCGACCTGGATCAGGTCTGGCACGCGCTGGCGCTTGAGCCCCAAGAGACGATTCTTTTCGGTCACAGCCTGGGCGGCCTCATCTCCGTGCGATACGCCCAGACCCGACCGAATTCCGTACGGGGATTGGTGCTGTCCGGCCCGCTACTGGCACTGCAATTGAAAGTCCCGGTTTGGAAGCGGACGCTGGCCCGCTTGTGTTCGGTTCTCGCGCCGCGCACTCGATTTCAGACCACCATTCGCACGGACCAATTGACCCGCGATCCCGCCGCTCAAGAAGTCCGGGAGAACGACCCGCTGCGCTGCCGCTCGGTGACGGCGAATTGGTATTTCCAGGTGCTGGATGCCATGGTCGCCGCCTGGGACGAGGTCGACCGCTTGACGTTGCCGGTTCTGCTGCTGCAAGGCGACCGGGACGAGGTGGTCAATCCCGAGGCGGCCACGAAATGGTGGCTCACGCTCCACTCGCCAGACAAGACGCTCCGCCTGTTGAGTGGGCATCTTCACGAACTGCTGAGCGAACCGGACTGGAGCCAAACTGCAGCGGGGATTCTCGCGTGGTTGGAGGCGCGGTTCCCGGAGGTCGACCGAGCGGGACTCTTGACCTGGTGGGATCGCCCCACGATGTCGGTCGCAGGACAGCGACGGAGACTCTCCACGACGGCGACAGGGCTCGGGCACTGACCGACCATCCGCAGCCGACTTGTCCGGTCGCTGCACTCGCCAGAGTGCGGGCTCCCCGCGTTCTGGCGAACGCAGCGACTCCGCAGCTTCCATTGAGTGGACCGCTAGCTCCTCCCGTGCGTTTGCAACGTGAGGTCTTCCGCCAGTGCCCGGTGCGGCTTCAGGCCCTGTGTCGCCAGCACCGAGTGATACACCTTCACCGCCTCGACCGGGGTCAGCACCCCGTCCGCCACATGACGCAGAGCCTCCACGAATGCCAATTGATCCTCGGCTTGGTTGATCTTCCGGCCAAACAGCGCCGCCTTGGCTCCGTACATCTGGGCGTCATGCAGAAGCTGGAACGCATCGCGCGTCGTCCCCGCTGCTCCTCCCAGAATCCCAACCACCAGATGCGGGTCGTACTGCACCAAGTCCTCCATCGCTCTTGGCCCCTGGTACGCCATCTTCAGGAACACGGGCCGCTGCGAACTCGTCACCCCGGCCAGCGTCCGCACGATCACATCGTTGATGAACCCCGGCAAATGCTCGGGCGGCACGGCGTGGGGCAGGTTCGGGTTGAAGACCTCCAGGAAGTGCCGGAACCCCTTGCGCTCCGCCTCGTCCCGAAACTGCTTGTAGGCATTCAGCGAATCGAGATCGAGGTCGCGATCGTTGTTGAACGTGATCGAGTACAGACCGAGATTCGCCCCGCTGGCCCGCTCTTCTGGCTGGCAGTCGATGTGCCCGCACTGTACATGATCGAGCGACGCTGTGCGAAACGGTCGCGAGGCCGCCAACCCGATCCGGCTGCCGCGAAAGACATGGATGTCCGAGGTGTCATTCGCCCGGATCGCGGGCGTCACCGCCGAGTTCTCGAACAACCGCTCCTGCACCGTCAGCACATCGCTCGTGCTGGCCGACATCAGCATGATGTCCACGATCCCCTGCTGCGTGATCTGCCGGATCTGTTCGCGGAATTCGGCCAGCGTCTTGAACCGATCCTCGCGATCATGCCGCCCGGGTGCCCCGATCCCAAACGCCATGTCGGCGTCCTTGGCATCGGCCAGGATGAACTCCTTGCACCCGCTCGGGTTCGCATGGATCGCAGCCAGTTTTTGATCGAGAGTCTTGAGCATCGTCGCACCTGATAGAGGAACCCGGATGATCCCGTTTGCGGCCCATTCCCGCAAGAAGAGAGGGAACACAAACCGCAGGCGAGTGCGTGCATCACAAAAGTAAGCAGAGTCTCACCTCAGATCTCAGTCACCAGAAGAACGCGACACAGGAGATCCCTCGATCCAGTGCCTCGGAAATTGGAAACGCAGAGGGCGCAGAGAAAGCCAGTCCTTCTGAACTCTGCGTCCCTAGCGCCCTCTGCGTTTCAATTCCGCCTTCCCCTGGCGTTCGAATGTTCACCCCAGGTTGCCGCGAGCAAATGTGGGGGAGAGGCCACTGGTTTTTCGGATGCCCACTTTTCTGATGCACACACTCCGTCACGGGTGTGTGTGCATCAGAAAAGTAGGCAGAAATTCCCTGCAGTGCATTACACCACACAGGGGGGAGCCGCAGATAAACTCAGATGAACACAGATGAAGAGACTCCATGACGAGGGGACATCGTTTGCGATTCATCTCTCCGCAGCTTCATCTGTGTTCATCTGAGTTCATCTGCGGCTCACCAACTCTTGGATTTCTCCGTGCCTCCGTGTTTCCGTGGTGAATTCTTCCGCTGCCTACTTTTCTGACGCACACACCCGTCACGACCCATTTCCACGTTTCGCTGACTTTCAGGCTTCGACCTGATACCCTGATGGGTTGCGGGCGAGTCCACTGTCGCTCCGACCCAGTGCCCCACCGACTTGATCCCGCCTGTGACCCCGACCGACCCCAACATCCCCGAACTGAATGCCATTCCGATCAGCGTGCTGATCGTGGATGACGATGAGGCCCATGCGCAGGCGGTCGCCGATAGCCTCGAACGAGTCGGGTGCGAGTGCCGGATCGCGGGGTCGGGCCGCAAGGGGCTGGAGCTGATCGAGGGGGAGAACTTCGACCTGATCATCACCGATCTCAAGATGGACGAGATCGACGGGCTGGCCATCCTCCGCAAGGCCAAAGAGGAACTCCCCGAGGCCGAAGTCATCGTCCTCACCGGCCATAGCTCCATCAATTCCGCAGTCACCGCGATGCAGGCCGGGGCGTATACGTACCTCACCAAGCCGCTCGATATTCAGGAGCTGCGGCACTCGGTCGAGAAGGCGGCGACGCGGATTCGGTTGATCCGCCGCAATGCCGCCCTCAACCGGCGGCTCGACGAGAAGTTCGGCTTCGAAGGGGTGATCGGCAACAGCCCCGCGATGAACAAAGTCATCGAGCAGCTCAAGGCCCTGGCCCCGACGGAAGCCACGGTGCTGATCCTCGGCGAGAGCGGCACCGGCAAGGAACTGGTGGCCCGCGCCTTGCACCAGAACAGCAACCGCAAGACCAAGCCGTTCGTGCCGCTCAACATCTCGGCCCTCCCCGAAAGTATCCTCGAAAGCGAACTGTTCGGCCATGAGCAGGGAGCTTTCACCGGGGCGATGAGCAAGCGGGTCGGCAAGTTCGAGTACGCCAACGGGGGGACACTGTTCCTCGACGAGGTCGGGGAAATGCCCACCGAGACGCAGATCAAGCTGCTGCGGGTGCTCGAAGACCGCAAGATTACGCGCGTGGGGTCGAACGATGAGAAGTCGATCAACGTGCGGCTGATCGCAGCCACGAATGCGGACCTCAAGGACTCGATGGAGAAGGGGTCGTTCCGCCGCGACCTGTATTACCGGCTGAGTGTCGTCTCGATCTATCTCCCTCCACTGCGGGAGCGACGGGCGGACATGCCGTTGCTGATCGATCACTTCGTCAAGGAGTTCTCGAAGGTCTACGGCAAGGAGGTCCAGGGAGTCTCGCGTTCCGCCAAGCACGCGCTGATCCACTACGACTGGCCGGGGAACATTCGACAGTTGCGGAACACGATCGAGGGGATGATGGCCCTCGATCTGGACGGGCTGCTGGATGTGGATGACCTGCCGGAGGACATTCGCCCGCTGGCCGTGAATGAGGCCGACGCGGCGATCTACGGGACCGGAGCCGATCACTTGGTGGGCAAGACTCTCGAAGAGGTCGAGAAGTTCTACATCCAACGGGCCCTGGAAATCACCGAAGGACGCCGCGAGGACGCCGCCAAGATGCTGAACATCGGCGAGCGGACGTTGTACCGCAAGATCAACGAGTACGGCCTGCGGAACTGAATCCCCCTCCGTCCCAAGCTCTGCTTGGGACGGAATCTCCCCGAAGCTCCGCTTCGTTCTCGGACCAGACGACTCGATCAGTCAAGTTGGACGCGACGCCGGTGTGCTGCGTCATTCGGCGGTTCGAATGACCGTTGGCACGCGGCGACGCAGAGCTTCGGGGATAGTCCGTCCCAAGCAGAGCTCTCATCCTTATACACAAGTCTTGCCTTCCATGGCATTGTACGTGGCCCAGGCCAAACTGAAGTCGTAGACACGGCGGAGGCCGCGCCACATCAC
>JAYWFM010000419.1:0-7952 GCA_043778825.1 Planctomycetota bacterium
TTCGAGAAACAAGAGTCGTCTTTCGCTCCGCGAAAGACCGGCCTTTCGCGGAGCGAAAGGCGACAATCAGACAGTTATTCCTCGAACGATCCTAAGTCCAACGTGCCGGGCGGTGCTCTATCGCTCTCAAACCCGCCGTTCGGTCGAAGCGCGTCGCTCGAACACGGGGGACTCACGTCCACCCGCTCGCTGCGGTTTGGCACGCGGCGAAGCAGAGCTTCGGGGGGATGCGGTCCCAAGCGGAGCTTGGGACCGAGATCAGAGTCTCAGTCGCGGAGCGACGTGAGCTACGCTGGCCTCAGTCGCACTTTCCGCCGCCGCAGCACCCGGTGGGTTGGACGGGCAGGAGGTCGAGTGGGACGGGGGAGGGGGAGCAGCAGCTGGCGGCGGTGGGCGGTGGACCGGTGAGCCATTCCAGTTGTAGTTGGTACGGCGGGAGCGCGAGTTGGGCGCGTTGGGTGTCGGTGAGGTGGGTGCGTTCGCCGCGGGGGAGTTCGGTGCCGGAGTCGTCGATGACGGTGGCCCAGGGGCCTCGGTAGATCACCTCGTGTGTGGCGTCGTCGTCGGCCACCTTCAGCGGCTTCCAGGCGCGGAGGGTCAGGCTGCGGAACTCGATGCCGTCGATGACTTGCCACGGCTCGGGTTGGCGGGAGAGGACTTCGATGCCGACGAACCCGGCCTCCTCGAAGGCCCTGCCAAAGAGATCCTCTCGGAAGGCCCCGCTGATGCAGCCGCTCCACAGATTCGCATCGCGCTGCAGGGCCAGCGGTACGTCGACGCTTGATACGATGTCGCTGATCACGGCCCGCCCGCCCGGCTTCAGGACGCGGAACAGCTCGTCGAACAACTGCTCGCGGTCGGACTGCTGGACGAGGTTGAGGACGCAGTTCGAGACGACTACGTCGACCGATTCGGAGGCGACCAACGGAGCGGAGTTCCGCAGCTGTTCGAGCTTGGGCTCGACCGTCAGCCAATCGCGGGAAGTGCGGATCGGGTCATCGGCCAGCAGTTGATCGAGCCGGTCGAGGTCGAGCTGCAAGTCCTGAATCCGTCCACGTCGGAACTCGACGTTGGAGTAGCCGAGCGTGGCGGTGATCGTCGGTTGATGTTTGCGGGCCAGTTCGAGCATCGGCTCGTTGAAGTCGATCCCGATCACCCGCCCCGTCGGGCCGACGATCTGGGCGGCGATGTAGCAGATCTTCCCGCCGCCCGACCCGAGGTCGAGGACGGTGTCCCCGGTCCTCACATGCTGCGACGGGTCGCCGCAGCCGTAGTCCTTCTCCAGGATCTCCGGCGGGATGATCTTGAGGAAGTGTGGGTCGTAGCTCACCGGGCAGCAGAGGGCGGCCTCGCGCTCTTCGGCGGCTGCGGCGTAGCGGGAACGGACGGAGGATTCGAGGGAAGACATGGGGAGGTTTATGGTTGAGGGAGAGGAATGCCCAGGGGTTGCAACCCCTGGGCTTTGGGTGGTACTTCAGTTTGAGCGGTACACCGCCGGTCTGAGTGCTGTTATATTTCAGACTGGCGAGTCGGCAAGGAAGTCGGCGGTCTTCTTCGCCGGAAATTCTCCCACTCGACACGACATCTCCGAGAAAGCATCCTCATGGAGTTTCGCAACTGCCCGTCCTGCAAGGCGTCGGTCCTGGAGGACGATGTGGCGGAGTGTCCGTTTTGCGGTGCGTCGATGTCGGGCAAGCCGGGGGCCAAGCCAGCTCCGAAACCAGCGGCGGGGCCGACCAAGTCGCCCGCTCCCGGAGCCGCGAAACCCGGCGCTCCCGCAACCAAGAGCCCCACTCCAGAGAAGGCTCCCGCAGGGGGGGCTGCCCGCACACGTCCGACCCGCGAGCCGGAACCCGAGCGGGAAGAAGATACGAGCGACCCGTTCGAGGTTGACCCGCTGGCCAACAAATCGGCGACGCAGGTCAGCGTGAAGGCGGGCAAGGGCCGCACCATTGAGGTCAAGTGCCCGATGTGCGAGACGGTGGGCTTCATCGCCCCGTCGCAAGCGGGCAAGGATGTGAAGTGCTGCAACCCGAGTTGCCGGTTGCCGATCTTCAAGTCACCGAAGCTGCCGCCCGAGGTGGTGGTCGAGCCGGAGAAGCCGAAGGGTCTGTCGACGCTGATGCTGACGATCATCGGTGTGGTGGCGGTGGCCCTGGTGGGGGGCGGAGTGTGGTACTTCCTGCTGCGGGAAGTACCGAAGCCGCCCGTCTTTGGGCCGATCGACAACGGTCCACCCGTTCCGGAACCTCCCAAACCAGAACCCCCACCGATCAACGTTGTCGTCCACCCGACGAAGCACATCGTCTCCACGGTCGCCGAAATTAAGAAGCTCGCGCTCGAGGAGATCCCCAAAGTCACCGTCCTGCGTGACATTCGCAGCAAGCCCTACGGCAAGCAACTGGCCATTGAGGCGCTGTTGGCCACTGGCGACCTCGTGAAGGCCAAGGACCAGATCGCCAGACTGGGAGCCAGCGGAAGCCAGTACACCGTCGGACCGTTGTCTCTACTGGCTCAACTGCAACTCGATGCGGGGGACAAGGCAGGTGCGGAAGCCTCGTTGAACGAGGCAGTGACTCTCTCTGCGAAGTTGCCGGATGTCGGTCGGTCGCCACTGGATGCGGTGGCGATGCTGGCGGCGACGCTGGTGCGGTTGGACCGCACTCCGGAAGCGGTTCAATTGCTGGGGCGGTATGCCCAGAAGGACAGTGAGGTCCGGAGCTCGTTGTCTCTGTTGTGGCGGGCGAGTCTCGATCGCGGGTCATTCGACCTCGGGAAGGAGTCTTCGCTGAGCCACTTGGAACTGTGCGGGAAGCCGCTGTGGGTGTCGACGGCTGTGCATCTCTGTCGACACGGGCAGTGGGACCAGGCGTTGGCTTGGGCGAAGTCGGCCCCGGACCCTGTGACGCAGGATGCCGTGCTGGCCGCCTGTGCCGGGATGCTGGCCTCGCGGTTGGTGCGGACCCCCGATGCCGCACTGGAGGCCCGGTTCAAGACGGCCACGGATGCTGCGACTCTCTCGGCCAAGGTGCGGATGCTGGTCGCCGCCGCGGAGGTCCGGTGGCAGTCCGGGGACCAGGGAATCACGGCGGCCAGCGTGCCCCCGATCGCAGCCCTGCTGGCTGCGACGCCGGTCCCGCCCGCAGTTCCCATGCCCGCGATGAAGGCGATCTACGACAGCAAGGGGATCCCGTTTTCCGGATTGCCCGATCCGGGTCCGGGGACATCGCTGGCCCTCGCCTTCGGAGACATCGCCCACTTGCAGATGCAGCTGGGAGACACCGCCGGTGGTTGGGCCACGCAGGCCAAGGCGCTGGACGTGTTGCGATCGGTCACGCCCAGTCCGGCCCTCGCGCAGCATCTGGTCGATCAGTGCGACAAGAACGGGGAGGGCGTCAAGAATCAACTCGACAACGCCTTGAAGCTCGGGAATGACGGAGCCAAGAAGCTGCGGGCCTTGAGCCAATACCGGGTTCAATGCGAAGTGATTCTCAAGCTGGCGAATGACCGGTTCGCCATTCAGCAGGCCTGGCTGCGACGATCGATCCGGTACGGTCTGCACAAGGAAGTGTGGCAGTATGCCCAGGAGATGGAGTTGAAAGAGATGGCCGAGAGGGATCCGTATCGGTCCCGGTCCGGGCTGCTCACCGACTTGTACTACTCTACGTACTTCCAGGAGCAGACCCGGAAGGACTTCGCGATCCAGACCTACGGCGAATACTCCGCAGACGAAAAGAAGGCGGTCGGAAAAGCCGAGGCCACCCTCGGTCAGATTGCAGCATCGTCCTCGGTGGCTCGGACGAGTGATGCCAGCAAGGTGGCGGACATGCTGAAGCCGCTGTATGTGGGGGCGACGATCGACCGCCACATCCTCGATAGGCATGTGCTGGGGGAGGTCGGCGAACTGGCGGGGCAGTCGCTGGGGGCCAGCTACACTTACCTGCAGCGATTCGGGCTGGCGGACCCGACGATCAAGGAGGACTCGCTGCGACTGCTGGCCGGGATGTCGATCGTGCAGGGGAAGGGGCCGGAATTGTGGAAGCTGATGGAGGAGGATCTGACGCTCACCTCGACCGACCGCGCGGCGGCTTATCTGGGATACCTGGAGGGGATCCAGGCGACGGGGGCGAAGTAGCTGGAGGGTTGGAGTTCAGGCTTTAGCCTGTTCCGGAGCAGGCTAAAGCCTGGACTCCAACCCCGATTCTGAGTCCTGGCAAGGCACTGGCCCCAGTGGTTCCCGCGATTGTGCGCTACGAATCGCTGATGAGTTTTGAGTAGAGCACAAGAGCGGGAACCACCCCGACAAGCGGGGTGGCGTTTTGTCGGCACCGCCATCTCTCATCGACCTCCTCGTGAATGAATTGGAACTCGATGTCACCCGTGTTGATGACCGTTTGTGGACTGGCTGGAACGGCGGCACTCGTGGCGGTGTCGGCGGTCCCGTTGGCTCGCTGGATGCAGCAGCGGGAGGCGCAGGGGGCGGCTGCGGCCTTCAGGCGGCAGCGGGAAACGCTGGAGGCGAAGTTCTTCGAGCTGGCCTCCCAGTCGGGCAAGCCGCGCGGCTTGCGGTGGGTGAGATGTGATTGGCAGCCGGGGTACACCCTGGCCCGCGAGGTGCAGTCGGGGTTGCTGACGGCCTTGGTGTCGATCGAGCTGCATTTCGAGGCGATCGCAGGGGGCGACATGGAAGATGTCGCCGCCGTAGGCACGGTGCGCGATGCGTGTGCCCTGTTTCATTACCAGTACGGTCAGTGGGGAACTGGTGGCAAGGCGCTGTTCAATATGAACGCGGGGGATGCGGTCGCGAAGTTGCCGGGGCAGTTTGTGGCGGTGGAGTAGCGCGACTGTTGGAGTTCAGCCTTTAGGCTGCTTCGCCCGCGTTCGGCGATCGGGCACTGCCAGACCAAAGACAGGCTAAAGCCTGCACCGGAGCAGCCTAAAGGCTGGACTCCAACCTCCCCTACCGACACGTCCGGCCCTCGCAGCCACACCGGCGAAACAGCCAGTGGTCTCCCCCGTCCGGGCGGTATTCGCGCGTCAGATCGCAGTGCGGGTGATACCAGCAGTCGAGCTGCGGTTCGCATTCTGCGAAATGATCGACGCCGTCGTTCCAGCAGTCCGTGATCTGGCAGACCTGACAGCCGGACGCCAGAAGCCACAACGCCAGGACCCAGCGGCCACCGAAAACTCTGTGCATGGGGAAGTCCGCTCGCAGCCTGGTGGGGGCGGTCGCGAACCCACTCATAGGGTCGATCGAGCATGCCACACCTCCGTGGTGGCATCGACCGACCTCGCGCCCGACTCCTCTGGTTATCGGGAAAATGACGTATGTCTCGAAGAAATCGACTCGACAAGTCGTCAAGGTTGACGCCACTTCCCGGCTCATGACGCTGCCGGGGAACTGGATGCTGGGGAGATGATCCGGCTACGGTGGCTGGCACCGAGCCGCTCTGGGATTTACCACTGTCTGGCTTGCCCGCGGTTCTTGAACTCCAGGCCCTGCCTTTCGGTATCTTGTAGCAGTTAAATGGATTACGCCCATTGCCTTCACCGTTTGTCCCGCTCCGGCCGTCCACCGAATTGGTTTTCGGACCGGCTCAGTCGTAGAATCCGGGGTGTTGAGGGGACACGGTGCCTGACCTCAGTTTGGGAGTTCTTCCATGGCGATGCGACAACTGACGGCTCTGCCGGTCTTCAATGAAGAGGCGCATCTCCTGGATGTCCTGCCGGAGGTCCGCAAGTATTCGCAGGATGTGCTTGTTGTCGACGATGGTTCGACCGACCGCACACCGTTGTTGCTCTCGGAGATGGACGGCATTCATGTCGTCCGCCATGCGAAGAACCAGGGCTACGGAGCTGGGTTGAAGACGGCCTTCGATTACGCCATCGAACACGGGTATGACGTGCTGGTCACGATTGACTGCGATGGCCAGCACCAGCCTCAGCTGATCCCCGCGATGGCGGCGGCCTTGATCGATGTGGATGGGACGGTGGCCGACATCGTGTCGGGCAGCCGGTACTTGAAGGACTTTGACAACGACAGTTTCGCTCCCGAGGATCGTCGCCGCATCAACATGCAGATCACGCAACAGCTCAACGAGTGCTTCGGTCTGTCGCTGACCGATTCGTTTTGCGGGTTCAAGGCGTACCGCGTGGAGTCGCTGCCGAAGTTCGAGATCACCGAACTCGGGTACGCGATGCCGCTGCAACACTGGGTGCAGGCGGTGCGGCACGGGATGGTGATTCGCGAGTTCCCGGTGCCCCGGATTTACCTGGACGAGAAGCGGTCGTTCGGCGGTTCGCTGGACGATGCGAAGAAGCGGATGGCGTACTACCAGGAAGTGATCCGCAAAGAGATGGCGTTGCAGCATCTCGACTGCGGTTGCCCGGGGGCTTGAGGACGTGGGATCGGCTTCCAGCCTGTCACAGTGGTGATACGAAAGTCACCGGATTCTCCGAATCCGGTGCAGCGGTGTCCGCCACGAGGCATTGCCCTGTTCCACCATAGTCGAACCACCGGACTCGGAGAGTCCGGCGACAATCGTGTTCGCCGTTGCGTGAAGGGTCTCCGCCGTGCCGAATCATCTCCGCGCTCCGACCCGGCACGGCGAGTTGCTACTGGCTCCCGAGGGACCGCTGACGGAGTTGGTCCGCGCGAATGAGGCTCAACTGGCAGTTGGCCAACTCTGGGGCCGACCGCTGGCCGAGGTGCGGGAAGAGGCACGAGCCGAGGTCCACCAACTGGCGACTCGCGATACGAGTGATCTCATCGGGCCAGAGAGTGTCGCCTTTCGCTCCGCGAAAGGCCGTTCTTTTGCGGAGCAAAAGACGACACTTCCCCCTCAACACTGGGTCATCGGCGGGCACCAACCGGAACTGTTCCATCCCGGCGTGTGGGTCAAGAACGCCGTGGTCGCCAGGCTGGCCACTCAGCTGGGCGGAGTGGGGCTGAATCTGGTTGTCGATAACGATGTGTGCGCGGGTTCATCGGTCCGCGTGCCGTGCCGCCCCGACTCATCCGGGATGACCAGCCTCGACTGGGATGTCCCTCGACCGCAGTCGCCGTGGGAGGAACGAACTCAACCGGACGAGGAGATGTTCGCCTCGTTCGGGGAGCGCTGCCGCGAGCATCTCCGCCCGTGGGGAATTGAGCCGCTGGCTGCCGGGCAGGACTGGGGGGCTTCTCCTGAACGAGGTGTGGTGGATCGACTGGTCCAACTGCGGGTGAGGTTCGAGCGCTCGGTGGGGGTACAGAACCAGGAACTCAAGGTATCGGACCTGGCCGACATGCAGTGCTTCCGCCGGTTTCTGTGGGGGGCGTTGAGCGACGCGGAGGCGCTGCGCGCAGCCTACAACTCCGCCCTCACCGACTACCGCAGCCTCCACCACATCCGCAGCCACAGTCACCCGGTGCCTGCGTTAGAGGCGACCACAGAGGGCATCGAGGTCCCGTTCTGGGTCTGGCGCGTGGGGGAGACTCAGCGGAGTCGCCTCTTCGTTCAAGTGATCAAGCCGGGGCCTTTGAGGCTGCATGATGGTCAACGTGAGATCGGGACGATCTCCGCGACTTCCGAGACCGCTGCTCTGGCTCAACTGCAAGACCTGCGAAGCCAGGGTTGGAAGATTCGCCCGCGCGCTTTGACGCTCACAATGTTCTGCCGCGTGTGCCTCGGGTCGGTCTTCGTCCACGGCATCGGCGGGGCGAAGTATGACGAGATGACCGATGTCCTGATGCAGCGCTGGCTGGGACGGACGCCGCCCCAGATCATCGTCGCCACCGCCACGCTGCGGCTTTTCGAACGCTTCGGCGGTCCCCCGCTGGAACCGGAGATCGCGCGGTTGCAGCGGGAGCTGCGGTGGATTCGCTGGAACCCGGAGTTGGTTCTTCATCCCGCAGCCTCAGAGAGTGTCGCCTTTTTCTCCGAAAAAGGACGCCCTTTTTCGGAGAAAAA
>JAYWFM010000420.1:0-7928 GCA_043778825.1 Planctomycetota bacterium
ATCAACCATCAACCATCAACCATCAACCCTCCTCTCCCCTCTGGCCCTAGGCTCTAGGCTCTAGGCTCTAGGCTCTAGGCTCTAGGCTCTAGGCTTCCCTCATGCCCTCCTCTGAACATGTCCTCCTCACCCGCATTCGCCAGGGCGAAGCCGCTGCGTGGCAGCGTCTGATCGACGAGTACGAGGGGCGGTTGCTGGCGTTTGCGATGAGTCGGCTGAAGGACCGGCAGTTGGCCGAGGATGTGGTGCAGGAGACGTTCATCGGGTTCCTGACCGCGCTGCCGAACTATGACCCGTCGACGCCGCTCCAGGCGTTCCTGTTCTCGATCTGTGCCCACAAGCTGACCGACCGGCTGCGGCAGACCGGTCGGCGTCCACTGCTGGTCCCCGTGATCGGTGACGACGGCCAGGAACCCTCCGCCCCCTCGCACCGCGCCCGTGCGGCCAGCAGCATCGCCCGCAGCCGCGAACACCGCGAGACCGAAGAACTGGTGCTGGCCGATTGCCTGCGCAAGCAGATCGAAGCCTGGCGTCGCGGCGGCGAACTGGAACGCCTCAAGTGCCTGGAACTACTCCTCGTGCGCGGCTTGGCCAACAAGGACGTGGCCGCTCAACTGGGGATTAGCGAGCAGACTGTTGCCAACCACAAGCAGTTCCTCGTCGGCAAACTCCGCGAGGCCGCAAAAGCCGCGCGACTGACGACCATCGACGAGACATCGTGGGGCGTGTAGAAATGTGATGTGCGACACAGGCATTCCCAAGGACGAATGTAAAGGCAAACTGTTCGCTTTCACTCTCGGCAATGCATTATCCTTGGCATTTGGAGACGATGAATCGTGAGTGACTTGACGAGCATCATCAATCAGCTGCGTGAAATCCCGAGAAAGACGAAAGCTCGATGTGCCATCGTCAGCGATGATGGTTGCGTTGACGAGTCATCCCTGATGGGAACGCGAGACGGCTATCTGAATCTCGTGATTGCTTTGCTGGAAACATTAGACTCTCCGACAATCGCCGATTTGTCATCGAACTTCGAGATGCAACCCGAGAATCGGGCTTACTGGAACGATGCCATTAAGGATGCCCTTCATGACTTGCCAACATTCATGAAGGATACCTTCATCGTCGGATGCTATGTGTTTGACAACCATGAAGCCCTGCTCAAAGCTCTTGAATCTCATGTAAACCGTCTTAATAAGATGAACGCAGGGTTGAGGAATGATCCCGATTTCCATGAGCCTTGAGTTCTCTTCCCATTTGGGAACGAGATAAAACCAGCCCACACCGGTTCACCGATGTGTTCGCCATGCCAAGGATTCAGAGAAGGTCTCTGAATTCATCAACGGTCAGTCCTGCTTGTCGGATAACTGCACGCAACGTGCCTTTGGCAACTTCCGCATGGTCTGGAACGGTCAAGCGTCGAAATGGGTGGATCTGCTGCCGCAGAATCATGTGGCTGCCTCGCTGCCGATCCAACACGTACCCGATTTTACGCAGCGCGTCGACCGCTTCTCGCCCCGACACCACTGGCAATGCACTCACAGGGTCACCTCCACCACCTCTTCGAAGATGGATGGTGGAACCGGTTCACGATGAGCTTGCAGACTCTCCAAATACCCGGTGATCGCTTCCTTGATATTGTCGAGGGCTTCGGAACGCGTTTTCCCTTGCGAAATACAACCGGGGAGCGCAGGGACTTCGGCGACGTAGACGCCGTCTTCATCCTGCTCAATCAGGACACGATATCGCATAGCACCGACCTCCCAGAATCAGGATTGACTACCTCGTGGACGCATCTCCCGCGTATTCAAAATACCACAAGATTCGTCCGGGGGCCATTCCGGGATTGGCCATCCGTGGCCTGCCTCATTCTCTCATTCCCCAGCGGAGCTTGAGGAACGAGCGACACCCGGAGGGGCGAGTTTGCCTCACGCGGCGGGCTGGTGTACTCTGGCGTGGGTTGATGTCTCCCTCATGAGGTTCCCATGCGCTCACTCCTCTGCCTGCTGCTGTTCGCCTCCACTCTCACGGCTGCTGAGATCAAGTTCGAGGCGCAAGACCTCGACCCCGAGGTCGCGAAGGTGGCCTGTTACGCGGTCACGCTGGCCGATGTGAATACCGACGGCAAGCCGGACATTGTGGCGGTGACCGAGAACCGGGTGCTGTGGTACGAGAACCCGACATGGAAGCCGCGCGTCATCATTGAGGACCAGGTTGAGCGCGATCACGTCTGCATTGCTGCGCATGACATTGACGGCGATGGGCAGATCGACTTCGCGCTGGGGGCGGGGTGGACCAAAATTGGGACAATGTACTGGCTGAAGCGCGGGGCCTCGCTCGATGAGAAGTGGCAGGTGTTCCCGATTGGTAAGGAGGTCTCCACGCATCGCATGCGGTTCGGAAACGTCCTCGGGAAGGACCGGCCCCAACTGGTCGTCTCGCCGCTGAACCCGAGTGAGGCCCCCGGTGTGCGGCTGATGGCGTTTGAGATCCCGAAGGCCCCGACGACCGACCGTTGGCCGATGACGGTGATCGATGAGTCGCTGCACCGCGTGCATAACCACTGGCACCTCGGCCTCAATGGAGACAAGGTCGATGGCACGCTCGCGGCGAGTCAGGAGGGGGTGTTCCTGATTCGGCACGAAGGGGCAGGCAAGTTCTCCAAACGGCAGATCGGCACCGGAGCCAGTGGGACCAAGCCGGAAGAGACCGGGGCCGGTGAGGTGAAGCTCGGTCGCCTTGGAGGGGACAAGTTTTTCCTCGCCACCGTCGAACCGATGCACGGCCATAGCGTCGTCGTCTACACCGGCCCGATCCCGCTCCCGGAGGGGCAGCTGGCCGACCGGCAGGTGCTCGATGACACCTTCAAGCAGGGTCACGCGATCGGGTGTGCGGACCTGGATCATGATGGCGTGGATGAAGTGATCGCGGGCCATCGCGAGCCAAACAGCGAGGGGAAGGTCGCGGTCTACTACTACCGGGCGAGCAACGATGCGGGCACGAAGTGGGAGCGGCATCCGCTCGACCTCGGCGGGATGGCGTCGGAGGATCTGGTCACGGGCGACCTCAATGGGGACGGGTATCCCGAGGTCATCGCCGGGGGGCGTTCGACGCATAATCTGAAGGTGTACTGGAACCGGACCAAGTAGGATCATGCGGTATCAGCCCGCTGCGCCAGCAAGGGCTTCTGGTGTGCGGCCCTTGCTGGCGCAGCGGGCTGGTGAAAACGAGAGACTCGTCCGCCCTGCACTCCCCAACCCAAGCAGAAGGTCATCCATGATGTGTCTCGCGCGACGGCAGATGTGTGTGCTGGCAATCGTGTTGCTGGTCGGCTGTGGCAAGTCGTCCGGTCGGGTGGCGTTCTCGGGGGTGGTGACGCACGCGGGCCAGCCGGTGACGGGGACGATCCTCTTGACTCCCATGGACAAGGGCCCCGTAGCGACGACGAGCATCACCGAGGGCAGTTACCGCTTCACCTCAGCGACCGGGCCGCTGCCGGGGGTTCACGATGTCACGATTGAAACCACGGTGAAGGGGCAGAAGGGGGCCAGCGCCGCCCCCGTTCAACCGCTCCTCTGGAAGCAAGTCCGAAGCATCGATGCGGAGGTCTTGTTCCAGACCGACTTCGCACTCGAAACACCCGCCACCGCCCCTCTTGCCCCTTGAATCCCCTTGTCAAAAGTTTCTGGGACTGACATAGTGCAGTGAGTCAGAAACCGAATCCGACACCGGGCTTCCTCTATGTCATCACGTCGCGGGTTTACATTGATTGAGCTGCTGGTCGTGATTGCGATCATCGCGGTGCTCATCGCTCTGCTGTTACCCGCCGTGCAACAAGCTCGCGAGGCGTCGCGGCGGTCCCAGTGCAAGAACAATCTCAAGCAGTTGGGGCTGGCGCTGCACAACTACCACGACACCATGCGTGCCTTCCCTCCGGGGAGTTTGCGAGGCAGCGGGCTGGCCTGGGGCTTTGTCTGCCACATCCTGCCGTATTTCGACCAGTCGTCGGTGTACAACACGATTCAATTCGAGCAGGTGGACTGTGCGGTGTTCCTGAAGTCGCAGCAGGTGGCCTTCAAGCCGGATGCCTCGTCGGTGCTGTTATCGATCATGACTTGCCCCAGTGACCCGCGCGGGGGGACGCAACTGCTGAGCGGGCCGACGGGGCCTTCTCCGGCAACCTACGATGCCGGGAAGCTGTATCCGGCGAACTACATCGGGATCTCGGGGAGCCAGGAGAGCGTGACGTGGTGCCCCTACCTGGGTGTGACCAATGGGGACGGGATACTCTACACGAGCAGCCGGGTGCGGATGGCCCACATCACAGACGGAACATCCTCGACCCTGTTGCTCGGGGAGCGGGGAATTATGTCGGATCTGGGCTGGGGCTGGCCGATTTGTGGAGGGACCGAATGCGAACACTACATCAGTACGCAACGGGGCCTGACCCCCGCCGATAACCCGCCCAACACGCCGAACATCGAACGCCGCTTCTGGAGCTGGCATACCGGCGGAACGCACTTCGTGCTGGGCGATGGGTCGGTGCGGTTTCTGTCGACCAGCATCGATTACAAGACGTTCGTGGCGCTCTCTACGCGGAACGGGAACGAGATCGTGGGCGAGTATTGACCGTGGGAACGGCGAGTCGCCTGTAAACGTCGGGACCGACAATGAATGAGCATGCGGGGCGAAGCGGAGCTTCGGGGAGATGCGGTCCCCAGCGGAGCTTGAGACCGCGAAATCCAACTGCGAGCCGCAGAGCGACATCGCCTACGGTCGCTTACGGCAAATCGAACTTCTTTTCTGTCGATTTGTCCGCCGCCATGGATGCCCGCAGGGCCACTTCGTTGGCGGCCACGGTCTTCGCGGGGCCGGTCAGCTTCAGGAAGTAATTCCCGACATTCTTGCCGTCCTTCATGACCGTCAGCATGATGCCGTGCATTTTGTAGTCGGGAGTGGGCTCCGACTTCCCTCGGATCGGTGGGCCAATCGGTTTCTTGTAGGTGCCGCTCAACTGGACCAGGACGTACTCGCCTTGAGGGCACTTCCCCTGGGACATCACCAACTCGCGGCCAGCGGCTTCGAACTGATTGACCCAGCGAGTGATGTTGTCCGCTCGCGAGCCTCCGATCGGCGGCGAGATCACGAGTTCCGCCGGATCTTTGTCCCCCTCCGCAGCGGGGATCGAGAACTGGGCCAGACGCAGGTTGTTGGAAGGCTGCTGTTGCTTCCAGGTGGGAGGCACGGTGAGCTTCAGATCGCCAGCCTCGACCACCTTCGCAGCCTCTGTGGCCGGGGCGTCTGTCTTGGCCTCTTCCGCGATGGCCAGTCCGGTCATGGCGATGAGGCCACACAACAACCATTCCGCTCGAATTTTCATGAGTGAGTTCCTGTGAATCTTGTGCCTGTGGGGATCGTGGAGTTCTCCCGTCGCGCGGGAGGGCAGGTCTGGAATGGGCGAGGATCGGCGAAAGAGTTTCCGCATCGCCCCGCGGCGACCTTCACCATTCCGGGATCATTCTCCGGCAGTGTCGGTCAAAATGGAAGAGACGGGAGATGTTTCGTACGGCCATGCACAGCTTCACCGTGGGGGAGTTTACAGTCGTCGGTTTTCAGTCAGAGAAGAGTTGTCCCCCAGCACACCGAGAACAATCGCGAAGTACGTTGCACATTCAAAATGACAATTGGCCCGTGATCCGGCTTGACTTGAAACACGTATTCGCTGATGACACGCGGGAGGCGGACGTGGCACATGCTCCGCTGCGCAAAGCCTTCGCGTCGCAGCTAAACGGGGCGCTGTCCCCCGTTCCTCAACCCTCAACGATCCCCCCCCCATGGCCACCTCCTACTTGCGACTCGACCCGAATCAGATCATCGAGACCGTCGAGGTGCTGACTCGGCGTATTCGGGAACGCTTTCCCAAGTCGAACCTGAACAAGGTGTGCGACTCGTTGTTTGATGTCGCGAAGCAGGCTCAGGTGCGATCGGATCAGATCGCCCGTCCCATGTACGCCTTGCGACTGTTGACGGTGCTGTTCATTGCTGGGGTCGTGTCGCTGTTTGTCGGGATCTACCGGCAGTACCAACTGAAGGACGATACCGACAGCCTCGGAGAACTGCTCCAGATGGCGGACGCGGGGTTTCAGTTGTTGTTTGTCGTCGGGGCCACGATTGTGTTCCTGACCACGCTGGAGGCGCGGGTCAAACGCCGCCGCTGTCTGCGGGCGATTCACGAGCTGCGGTCGATTGCTCACATCATCGACATGCACCAACTGACGAAAGACCCGGACCGGCTGATTATGCCTGGCCCCGATACCAAGTCGTCGCCGCAGCGGACGATGTCGGCCTTCGAGCTGAACCGCTACCTGGACTATTGCACCGAGATGTTGTCTCTATCCGGAAAAGTGGCCGCCCTCTACATTCAGCACTTCGAGGATCCCGAGGCCGTGTCGGCGGTCAACGATCTGGAGGACTTGACCTCGGGTCTGTCCCGCAAGATCTGGCAGAAGATCATGGTACTGCCCTCGGCAGCCCGTGACCTGACCCAGCCCGATGTCCCCGTGGCCCCCGCGATCCCCGGTCCCAGTTCCCCGTCGCAGGAGAGTACGACGTGATTGAGAGTTGGCAGGCTGCCCGGTTAGACGAGACCGAACAGGGCCCCCGTAGCGTGGGCTTTAGCCCACGTGTCTCGGACGAGACGATCCCCGCGTGGGCTAAAGCCCACGCTACAGGAAGCGTTCGGGTTGCTGCTGCGATGATATTGTCAGTGGGTCTGGTGATCGGAGGAGTCGGCTGTACGAGTGGCTCGACGGAACCGGCGAAGTCGGTGGCTCCTTCGGCGGCGGCTTCACCAGTCGCTGAGGGAATACCAGCGACCACGGACGCCGTGACGCTGCGAGTGCCGGATTCGGCGGTCGATCCATCCTCCAACGACTCGCACATCGCTCACGCCCAAGAGGCGTTCCACGTCCTCATCACCCCCGGTAGCGACTCCGCCGCCTGGGAGGCTGCGCAGAAGCACCTCGTGGCCCTCGGCCCGACGGCGATTCCAGTCCTGCTGGAAGGGCTGGAATCGCAGAACGCGATTGAACGCGAGACCGCGGCTACCGTTTGCGCCCTGACTGGGGCCGAGGATGCCCGCATTCAGGCGGCGCTCCTGAAGTGCCTCTCGGACGACAGTTCGTTCGTCCGAGCCAACGCCGCCGCCGCCCTCGCCCAATCCCCGGAACATCAGCTGCAAGTCATGGCCACGCTGACGGATCTGCTGGCCGATACCGACCCCCAGCTCCGCCGCATGGCCGCTGCGAATCTCGGCTCCTTCGGGGCCGAGGCGAGTACCGAACTCCCCAAGCTGACGGCCGTGCTGACTGACAATGATGCCGAGGTCGTGACGCCGGTGATCCAGTTGCTGGGGCGGATGGGCCCCTTGGCCGTGGACGCGGTGCCGCAACTTCAGAAGATCGCCTTTGAGCAAGACGGCGAACTCAAGCAAGCCGCCGAGCAGGCGTTGTTGCTGATTCAGACGGACGCGACGAACAACTCGCAGTCCAATTAATAACGCGAACCCCGGCTCGCTGGCGCGAGAGAATCGTGCGATCCATCCATAAAAAAACACGCCCCGGAACCAGCCCGGGGCGTGCAACGCTTCGCGTTCTTTCCTCAGACGAGCAAATTACTACTTGGGACCTTCGGCAACCGGGGCATCGCAAGCGAGGGTACACTGATTGTCGTCGCAATCATCCGACACGTCAGCGAAGCTGGATCCAGCGCTGAAGGACTTGGTGCCCACTTTGGGGCCGGAGTTCTCGGCCGAGAACCCGGTGTAGCCGTAGGACTGATTGACCCGACCGATGGCATCCCCGACGTCGCCCAGTTCCTGGACCACAGCGTGCTGGATTTCGCTCAGACCGACGACCATGCCGATCACG
>JAYWFM010000421.1:0-3342 GCA_043778825.1 Planctomycetota bacterium
GTTGATTCCGGGGACGGAAGACTACTACTACTTCCATGCACTGCACTACCAGAACACGGAGCAGTGGCCCAAGGTGGAAGAGACGCTCCGCGCGTGGATTGACCGCTACAACCGCACCCCCCGCGTCATCGAGATCGAGAACCGGCAAGCCCTCCTGACCTATGGCGTGAGCCCCGACCAATCGCTCAAGCGGATCCGAGACCGCCTGAATCTGCAGTTCAATCATCAGAAGGAACCACTGAATCCACAGTCGAATCTCCCCAGTACACTCAATCCCCAACTGATCGCTCCCGCCGCGCTGACGCCTGCGGCGCTCGCCCGCCACCCCCGCACAGTGGAAGGTTTTGAGGACGCCTCGCTGGAGTGGCTGATCGCGACCGAGCTGGACCCAGAGCGACGGCGGCATCTGCTGTCGCGTCTCACCCGGCCCGACTATGTCAAGCTGGCCCAGGTCGTCATCGATGACCTCCACTCGCCCAACAGCGGGGGCTTCGGGCAGTTTCCGATTCATGGTCGCCTGCTACTGGCTCAGCTCGACGAGTGCCTGAAACTCAAGCCCGACTTGCTCAACCAGGGGAACTTCGTCAACGCGTATCTGACGAAGCTGCACCCTTCGGATGATGTCAACTGGCGTCAGGATCCGCAGGCCCTGGAGGCGTACCTCGACCGGCTGTGGGCGTTCGTGAGTCAGCTTCAGCCGGTACACAACTCCCTCAAGGCGCACGTGCTGTATCACCGGCTGGTGCTTGATCGCTCGCGCGGGGTCTACAACGCGGAGCGGTTCCTGGACTATCTCAAGCTCCCCCGCAACGTCGGTTATATGGAGCCCAAGTACCTTGAGATCGAAGCGAACCGCCAGTGGCCCGCCAATGTGCAGGCCGACTATGCGCAGTTCACTCTGCTGCCAACTATCGGCGATGACGAGCCACTGGTCCGCAGCTACCTCCAGCACTTTCTGGTCGAGGCCGCAGACTACAAGACGTACGCGCCGTACATCGCGGATGGCTACCTCAAGGCGACGTTTGCCGAGACGAAGATCGTCCTGGGACTCGGCGATCCCGAGAAGTGGTACTCGCTGCTGTCACCGGCTGCGTATCAGGCCCTCAAGGAGCGAATCGATCTCGACTTCGCCCATACCAACAAGACCGAATTCGGTCCCGAGGAACCGGTCTCTCTCGACCTGTACGTCAAGAACGTCAGTACGCTGATCGTCAAAGTGTTCGAGGTGAACACGCAGAACTTCTATCGCGAGAACCTCACCGAGATCGGGACCGATATCAATCTCGACGGACTCGTGGCGAACTCCGAGACCACTCACGTCTACCAGGAACCCGCACTCCGGCGAGTCCCGCGGCACTTCGAGTTCCCCGACCTCAATCGGCGGGGCGTGTATGTCATCGACTTCATCGGCAACGGGATGAGCAGTCGCGCGCTGATCCGCAAGGGGAAGCTGCGCTATCTCGTGCGGACTGGAGCCGCCGGGCAGGTCTTCACCGTCCTGGATGAGAAGCAGCAGCATGTGCCCGACGCCACTCTCTGGCTGGGAGGCACACTCTACACGCCGAATGAGAACGGACACATCGTCACGCCGTTCAGCAGCCAGCCAGGGCGACAGCCGATCGTCCTCTCCACGGGCAAGTTCTCTTCGCTCGAACACGTCAATCACACCAGCGAAACGTACCGCCTGGCCGCGGGGATGTACGTTGATCGCGAGTCGCTGCTGAGCCGTAAGACGGCGGAACTGGTGATTCGCCCCAGTCTGTTGCTCAATGAGACTCCGGTCTCGTTTAAGGTGCTCGAAGACCTGCGGCTGTGGATTGTGTCTCGCGATCACGAGGGGGTCGCGACCAGCAAAGAGGTCTCCGATCTGAAGCTCCTGGATGACCGGGAAACCCGATTTGAGTTTACGGTCCCTCAGCGGCTGGCCTCGATTCAGTTCGTGCTGAAGGGGAAGGTGCAGAACCTCAACCAAAATAAGAAGCAGGATGTCGAGGTCTCTCAAAGCTACACCCTCAACGAGATCGATCGCACCGAGAAGACCGAGGATCTGCACCTACTGCAGGTGAACGGCAACTACGCGATCGATGTCCTCGGTCGCACAGGCGAAGCCCAGCCGAAACGTCCGGTGCATTTTCAACTGAAGCACCGCGACTACAAGGAGCCGGTCCAGGTCACACTGCAATCGGGGCCGGGCGGACGCATCGCCCTCGGGCCGCTGCCGGGCATCGTGACGATCACAGCGACCGGGCCGCAGGGCACGGCGCATGTCTGGCCGCTGCGAAAGGATGCTCACTCGCAAGCCAGCCAAATCCACGGGGGCGTCGACAAGCCGGTCCAGATCCCCTACATGGGGCTTGAGGCCCAGCCCAGTCGCGAGAAGCTGTCGCTGCTGGAGCTACGCGGAGACACCTTCGTCGCGGATCGGTTCGAGGCCCTGAGCCTCGATCGGGGGATGCTGCAGATCGCGGGCCTGCCGCCGGGTGACTACTCGTTGCGGTTCAAGGACACGGGTCGGGAGGTGCGCATTCGCCTGACCGAAGGCGAACGCCGGGAGGGTTACATCCTCGGAGGGTATCGCAAGCTGGAGACGCTCCACGAAGCCCCGCTGCAACTCGCTCCCGTTGAGGTGAAGGACGACACGGTGCGGATCACCGTGCGGAATGCCGGGAAGCTGTCGCGTGTGCATATTTTTGCGTCGCGTTTTCAGCCGGCGTTCTCGGCCTATGACGATCTGGCCAGGCTGGGAGTGCAGGAGCCGTCGTTGCTCCAGACCCCTCGATTTGATTCGCTGTACGTCGTCGGACGCAATATCGGAGACGAATATCGCTACATCATCGATCGCAAGTTCAAGCCCCGGTTTCCCGGGAACATGCTGGAACGACCGAGCCTGCTCCTCAACCCGTGGGCCGTTCGCAGCACCGAAACCGGCGAGCAACAGGCTCAAGCGGGAGAGGACTTTGACATCGCCAAAAGCGAAGCGAACTCGCTCGGTGGTGGGAGGGGGGTGAACGAGACGCTGGGCGGCGGCAATGCCGACTTCTCCAGCCTCGATTTTCTCGCCCTGACCTCGACGGTGGTCCTCAATCTCGTACCCAATGAGCAGGGCGTGATTGAGGTCAAGCGGGCCGATCTGGGGTCGCAGCAGGATCTCGTGATCGTGGCGGTCGACTCGCAGAACATCGCAGCGCGATTCGTGACGCTGCCGGAAGTCATGGCCGATTACATCGACCTGAGGCTGTTGACGAGCCTCGACCCGCAGCAGCATTTCACGCAGCAGAAGCGGATCACCGTACTCCCCGCCGGAGGGACGCTCGTCCTGCCGGACATTACCAGTACCAAGTT
>JAYWFM010000422.1:0-7856 GCA_043778825.1 Planctomycetota bacterium
TCCTTGGTCATCCTTTTCGTGTGCTTCGTGACTTTCGTGGTTCCACTCCGAGGGTTTGGATGCTCTGCCCCAGAGCACCGACGATGGGGACGCACACACTGCTACATTCACCCAATCACGCCGTGGACCACTTCCCCCTCGACATCCGTCAGCCGGTAATCCCGGCCACTATGCCGGTAGGTCAACCGCGTGTGATCGAGGCCCATCAGGTGCAGGATGGTGGCGTGGAAGTCGTGGACGTGGACGCGGTCGACCTCGGCCCGCATTCCGTACTCATCGGTGGCTCCGTAGGTCGTGCCGCCCTTGCTGCCGCCTCCGGCCAGCCACGAACTGAACGCCCAGTTGTGATGCTCGCGACCTTTGGCCTCCGCCGAGTTGTTGAACGGCGTGCGGCCAAACTCGGTGGTCCACACAACCAGCGTGTCGTCCAGCATCCCGCGCGACTTCAAGTCCTTGAGCAACCCCGCAATCGGTTGGTCGACGTTCTTGGCCAGCCGCGCGTGGTCCATCATGTCCCCGTGCGAGTCCCAGTTTCCGGACGACCCGGTGTCGATCAACTCGACGAACCGCACCCCGCGCTCGACCATCCGCCGCGCGATCAGACACTGCCAACCGAACCCATTCGTGTTGCCGCGCTGCAGCCCGTACAGCTGGTGCGTCGCATCCGTCTCTTTGGTCAGGTCGAACAGATCCGGCACCGCCATCTGCATCCCGAATGCGGTCTCGAAGGTCCGGATGCGAGCGGCCAGTTGCGGGTCATTCGATCGCGAGGCGAGATGCTGCTGGTTGAGTCGCTGCAGCGCCGCCAGTTCCAGCCGCTGCCGCGCGTCCTCAATGCGAGGCCGGACATTGGCGATCGGCTCCGCTCCCGGCACGACGAGCGTCCCCTGATGGGCTCCCGGCAGAAAGTCACTGGCGTAGACCTGCGTCCCGGCATACGTCTGGGCCGGGGCGATCGTCACGAACGACGGCAGGTTGCGGTTCTCTGACCCGAGACCATAGCTGACCCAGGCCCCGAGGCTCGGCCGCGCAAACGCGAATGACCCGGTGTGCATACCGAGCGTGGCGTTGTAATGGTTCGAGTGACTCGTGTGCATCGACCGGATCAGGGCGATGTCATCGGCACAACTCCCCACATGCGGGAAGAGGTCGCTGACCTCCATGCCCGACTCGCCGTACTTGCGAAACTCCCATTGCGGTCGCTTGAGAAAGATCCGCTCGTACCCCGGTCGGTCTTTGATCTCCGGGTGGTCGAGCTTGACCTCCTTACCCACGTCTTGAGACAGACGCGGTTTGTTGTCGAACGTGTCGACATGCGACACCCCGCCGGTCATGAACAGAAAGATCACCTGCTTCGCACGCGGCAACGCATGCGACAGCTTCGGCGAGAGCGGGTCAGCTGTCGCGTTCTCCTCGGCGAGGAGCTGCTGCAAAATCCCCGGCATCAGTAACGACCCGGCGACGGCAGAACGGAGGAACTCTCGACGCTGGGGTAAACGCATGCACGACTCCTGGTCCGTCGATTGTCACGCAAAAAGCCCAGGGGTTGCAACCCCTGGGCTTTGATCACGTGCAACATCTCTGGCTGATGGCTGAAAGCTAATGGCTGACCGCTACCTCTTCTGCCACAACCCCCGGTAAATCGGCAGCCCCAACTGGCGCTTCTTCCGCTCGAAGCTCGTCTGGTAATCCATGTCGTGCTCCGGAATCCGCTCCAGGGGGGCGGGCAGCTTCTGGAACTCGGGGTGGTGATCCATTAGCGACTCAATCACCCCGAAATATTCCTCGACATCCGTCCAGGAGTGAAGCCACCCGCCCGTCCTGAGGAGCGCGGAACTCTGATTCAGAAACAGATCGTTAAACACCCGCCGCCGCCGATGTCGGGCCTTCCACCACGGGTCGGGGAAGTAGACGTGGATCGCCTCCAGTGAACCGGCTGCGATCAGCTTGCGGTAGGCCACGTTCACGTCGCCGCCCCAGATGCGGGCGTTGGGTGATTCGAGTTTCAGCAGCCGCCGCCCGGCCCGCCGGCCCTCCTTGTAGTCCAACTCGATCCCGACATAGTTCGTGGCGGGGTGACGGAGGCTCGCCGAGTGGACGAACAGCCCGCGACCGCAGCCGACATCCAGTTCCACCGGGTGCGAGTTCCCGAAGTATCGGCCCCAGTCGAGTCCCTCGGGGTGCGATTCGACTAACTCCGTGATCGGCTCGAACCAAGGCCGCAGGTCGTCCCGCAACTGTTCGGCGGTTTCGGTGCCCTGGTCATCGGGTTCCACTTCAGCAGACATGCGTGTCGTCATCTCGTCGGAGTCGCTTCACCGGTCACTGGCCTTCCCGCGTACGGAAGGCCACACAGGCGGGGAGTATAGCGAACCTGTGGTTCCAGTAACCCGACGCGTTAGCGAGGGCCGAGCGCAGCGAGGACGCCAACCAAGAATCGTCCGCCTCTGGGTAGGCGGGCTGGCCGGGGTTCCTCATGGGGATCGATCTCTCGGAGAACGACGAGAGACGTACGTCCTCGCTGAAGCGTCGGGTTACTGTCGCCTTTTGCTCCGCAAAAGTGCGTCCTTTTTCGGAGAAAAAGGCGACACTCACCGATGATCCGCATCGCGGAACGACACCACTTGCCCGCTGGTCGACTGATACGAGAACGACTGGTCGAGGCTTCCGACCGCCGACCCGACATCGTGCAACTCGTTGTGAACACTGTTCGACGCCTCAGCCAGCCCGGTCACCATCCCCAGGGTGGCAATCGTACTGACCAGAGCCAGCTCCGCCGAGACGACAAAACCGGCTTCATCCTGCCACAGCGCACAAGCGATACGTTGCATTTTCGAACCCTCTGTTGCACATCGGAAACATCCGCTGGAACCGGTCTTTCCGGCCCCCGAAGAACCTAGGTCGAGGTCGGGGAGAGGCCAGCGATGTTTGAAGATGTGGCTGTAAGAAATACAAGCGGGGGTGCAACGCAACGATGGTGCCGAGGGTAACGTCTGTGTCGATTTGTCCGGCGTAGCTGCGTTCGCCAGAACGCGGGGGGCGAGTGTCGCCTTTCGCTCCGCGAAAGGACGTTCTTTCGCGGAGCGAAAGACGACACTCTGTGCAGTCTCCGCGTACGCCGAGAACGTCTCCCCACCTTCTGGCGAAGGTGGCTACGCCCGAAGATCCGCGAGCACCCCGCGTGCCCCCTGCCCCAGCAGGATCGTATCCACCCCGGCCACCACGAACGTGTACCCTTTAACGAGATACGGTCTCACCGCAGCGGGCGTCACCCCGAAGATCCCGAGCTTCAGGCCCCTCCGCTGGCAGACCGCCGTCACGCGGTCGATCGCCTCGACCACGCGCGGATGATCGATCTGCCCCATCAAGCCCATGCTGGCGGACAGGTCGTACGGCCCGATCAACACTCCGTCGATCCCCGGCACTGCGGCGATCTCTTCGATGCACTCGACAGCGCGGATGTTCTCGGCCTGGACGACGACGACCGAGCGCTGGTTGGCGTCGGCGACATAGGGGGTGAAGTCGAGGCCGTAGCCTTGTGCTCGCGAGATGCCGACCCCGCGAGAACCGGCGGGCGGATAACGGCTGAAGTCGACCACGCGGGCGGCTTGCTCGGCGGAGTTGACCTGCGGAACGATGATTCCGGCGGCTCCCAGATCGAGGGCCCGTTGGATGGCGACTGAGTCTGTGGTCGGCACCCGGACCAGGCAGGGCACCCGGCGGCCAATCGTTTGCAGAATGAGTTGCAGCTCAGCGGCCTCGATCGGGCCATGCTCGGCGTCAACGAAGATCCAGTCGAACCCGACATCGCCCAGGATTTCCGCCACCGCTCCCGAGGGGAGCGTGAGCATCGTGGCGAAGAGTCGTTCGCCGGCCAGGAAGCGCTCGCGGAAGGCAACGGACATGGGGGAGACCTTTGTAGCCACGTTCGCCAGAACGTGGGGGACCGGGACCAGCACTCGAACGCGGGCAAAGACTTCGGAAGTCTGTGGGCATCTGACAGCGCCGAGAGCCTCAGCCCACCTTCTGGCGAAGGTGGCTACAACACGACACTACGCCAGCGGGTTGAGATCCACCGGCTCGCGAGACGGGTCGTCGGCATGCGCCCGGACGCTCCACCAGGCGTCTTTGGGGATCAGGGCCAAGCCTGCGATCACCACTTGGGACACGGCAAAGAGGAACAGATTCCACGAACGCCCCTCGGTGACTCCATAGGAATGAAGTCCCACGTTGAGCTCATTCACGCCAAAGAACGACCAACTCACGACAATGTTCCCGAGGACGCACAGCGCCGCCAGCCCGCGTTCGCGGATCATCCCGCCCCAGCGGGCATGCAGGATCATGGCGTTCCAGATCACGATGATGAGGGCCCCGTTCTCCTTCGGATCCCAGCCCCAGAACCGGCCCCACGAATCATCGGCCCACAAACCGCCGAGGACCGTGCCGACGAAACTGAAGAAGATCGCGAAGCACAGCGTGCCATACATCATCGAGATCAGCCGTTGCCGGTCCTTGTCCGAGAAGGCCGGCGTCAACAGCCCCCCGAGGATGTAGATCACCCCGATGAACCCGCAGACATAGGTCGTAGCGTACCCCAGCGTGATCGTGACCACGTGCGTGGCCAGCCAGAACTGCGTATCGAGGACGGCCTGCAACACCGCGAACGTGTCGCCGTCGGTACTCAATCCCCCGGCCACACGCAGGCTCAGGAACCCCACGGCACAGGCCAGTGTCGTTCCCAGCCCCTTCTTGAAGAACAGCTCCATCACCAGCGCGAACAGCGCCGCTGCACAGCCGATGAACACCGCTGCGGAGTAGAGGTTCGTGACCGGCGGTCGACCGGAAATGTAGATGCGACCGACGATGGACGCGGCATGCAAGCCGAACGTGAGTAAGGCAAACACGAACGCCGCACTATGCAACGCTCGCATCCCGCCGAACCCGGACAGCACCCAGCCGATCGCCACGAGCACGAACGCGACGACATACATGTACGACGCCAGATTGAACGGCCCGACGCGGTTGAAGAAGTGTTCGAAGCTGGTCTTCTGGGTCTCCAGTTCCGCTCCAGTGGACTTCACCGTCAGGTCTTCTTTCGAGGCCGCTTTCAGGAACTTCAGGTAGTCGGCGACATGCGTGTTGAACTCATCCGGATTGTTGGCCTTGTAAGCGGTCAGCATGCCTTGCCAGTGCTTCATGGCCGGAGCCGGTTCCATGCCGAATTGAGCCTCCAGGGCGGTGAACGCGCTCGCCTCGGGGAAGCTGGTCCACCCGGCGTTCATCGCCTGGGACATGCGTTCCTTCTCGGCTCCGATGTGGATCGGAACGACGATGGCGAACTGCTGATCGGTGACCAACTTGCCGAGGTTGCCCAGGTAGGACCGCACCGCGCCGACCTGCTCTTGAGCCAGAGCCGGGTCCGACTTGATCACGTCCGGATGCGGCAACGGCGGCATCGGCTGGATCGTCGTCGGATCGATGAACATAAACTGTAATTTACGGACCGAGCGCACCCGTCGGGCCAGCGAGAGCAGCTTGCGCTGATAGAGATTCAGGTTCTCGGTCTTGATCTCCTGCAACTTCTCGATCTCGTCGGACATGCCTTCGATCTTGTCTTGAAACTCGCTGTACGCGTAGCGGAACCGCTCCCGCTGTTTGAGGCCCAGCGCCTTCTGCAACTCCAGGTTTTCGATCTGGAACACCGGGCGTTTGTCGGCTTCCTTGGAGTCTGTAATCACCTCCAGCAGCCAGCTGATGGCGGGCTGGGTTTTGTCGTTCTCGCGGTAAGTCTCGCGGTCGTTGAGGAACAGCATCGTGTTCCGGGCCAGGCTGTCGATCGGCTGGGCGCGGCCTTCGTAGAAGATCGGCACTTGGCCAAAGGCAGCGAGGTCGAACTTCGTGTCGGGCTTCTTGGTACGGATCGCACTCATCAAGACGGAGGCGAACAGCAGAGCGGCGACACCGGCCGCGCCCCATCGCAGGAATCGATCAGAACCCGTGGAGCCTGCCTCGGAATCCAACGCTCGTTGACGATTCGCGAACGAGTCGAGAGCGGCCCGTCCCAGGAACCGAACCAACACCTGAAAGAACTGAAACAGCATGGCGACCGCAGTAATCATGCAGGCGATGTACGGGATCGTCCAACCCTCGTTCTCAACGACCTGCAAGCTGGTCATCTCGCGATGGCCCCCGCCCCCCGCATCGTAGTTGCTCTGGTAGAACGTAAACCCACCGTAGCGCAACGGGTTGTTCATCCAGATCTCAAAGTCGATCGGCTTCGCGTCTTCTCGCGACGTGTCGACCAGCGTCACGATCGATCGGAAGTCCTTGGGGCGATCGGTGCCCACGTAGACGTTCTTCTGCACGTCCTGGAGCGTCACATGGTACGGAGTGTAGCTGCGGCGGAATCGCAGCTCGAGTTCGTAGCTCTTTCCCTGGTACTCGAAGGACTCCGAGCGCGTCAGGATCGTCGTGGCCAGGTAGGTGCCGAGTGCCTTGCCATCCACGCGGCTCACCAGCCGCACATAGGCCGACGGCGTGTCAACCTGCCCGGAAGTGTCGGTCCCGACGCTGGTCTCCAGCGGCTGAATGCGGAACGTCTTCCCGAGTCCGGTCGTCGCCAGATCCGGAGTCTTCGGCTCCTCGGCGGGCATCCCGGGACGCGACATGTTGAACTTGGCCACCTTGTTATACAGCGTCGAGTGCGGGTGATAATCCAGCAGCTCCACAATGAACGGCAGCTGCTTGTCGTCGTACTTCTCGCCCTTCTCCAGCATCCGACCGGGGATGATCGTTTCGACATCTTCCTTGGCATCGGACAGGTCGGCGATGACCAGTTCGCAGCTGCGGATGTCGGTGGTGTAGACGGCGGTCTGGCCTTCCTCGATCGACATGCTGGCTTCCATCGTGCCCGCATTCAGACCGACCAGGATCTCATACACCATCAACATCCCGACCCCGGCGTGCAGCAGCACGATCCCCGCCCGCTTGCGGAACACCAGCCAGCACCCGGCGAGTAACACCAGCCCGCAGACCGTGCCCTTCAATAACTGATACAGAATCCGCATGCTGGGATCCTCCAGCGGAGGGACCAGCAGCACGCCCGCGCTCACCAGCCCCGCCAGCACGGCAGAAACCAGATACAGCCCCCGCTCCACCGGCTTGTTGCCATCACTCAATCCCGCGAAGACCAGGCTGCCCGAGATGGCCAGTATCGCCAGCCCCATTAACTGCCAGACGCGGTCGTAGCCGACGAGTGGGTTGGTCTGAATGGCGTCGGCGGAGGACGCCGTAGCGATGACCGCCCAGGTGAGGATGCTGCCCAGCGTGATGACGCCCAGACCAGCGAAGAGCGGAACGCCCTTGGCTTGAATCTTGAACCGCACGAGGTGGGCCGAGAACAGGTTCACCAGCATCACCGCGCCAATGGTCCAGCCGCGCGGGAACCAGAACGCCACCCACGGCTTCAGGTCGGGCTTCGACGGGAAGAACGCGGGCGGTGCAAAAATCTGGCAATCGATCCTCACGAACAAGTTGCGGAACACCTCGCCAACTGAGCGAGACTGTGTCAGCTCACTCATGTCAATGCGGAAGTAAGTCCGCACCGCTTCCCACACATCCGCATTCACCTGGGCCAATGTCCCGGCTAGCACGATGAAGGCCGACATCGCCAGCAGCACCACTGTCAGCTTCAGCGACGCCAGCGGCTGGAGGATGAACTTGACGGTCGGCCACAGACCGGACGGGGCGTCGTACTGGGGGCGGGACCGGGTGGGAAATTCTTGGGTCGACATACCGGGAGTTCCGGGAGTGGTGAGAAGTGAGGGGATCGGAGTGTCGCCTTTCGCTCCGCGAAA
>JAYWFM010000423.1:0-19056 GCA_043778825.1 Planctomycetota bacterium
TGTTCAAGGACATCAAGGTACAGGGCGTGCGGACCTACAAGGTGGTCTCGGCGGTTCAGCCGGGGTAGAGGTCGGCGAATACAGCCACGGGAAGCAACACAGCATGGATCTCGGACTGCAAGGCAAAGTGGCACTCGTCACCGGGGGATCGAAGGGGATCGGGCTGGGGATTGTGCAGCGTTTGATCGCCGAAGGAGCCCGCGTCGCCAACGTCAATCGCAGCGAGGCCGAGGGGCGGGCGCTGGAAGCGGAGTACGCCGCCCAGGGCCGCGAGTGCTTCTTCATCCCGGGCGATCTCGCCGATGTGAACGCCTGCCAGAACGCCGTCGAGCAGACGCTGAAGCGGTTCGGTCGGCTCGACATCCTCGTCAACAACGCGGGCGTCAACGATGGCGTGGGACTCGACGCCGGGGTGGATGCCTTCGTCGATTCGCTGCGGCGGAATCTGATTCATGTCTACGCGATGGCGCACTTCGCGCTCGACGCCCTCAAGCAGTCGCGCGGTGTCATCATCAACATCGGCTCCAAGGTCTGCGAGACAGGGCAGGGCGGCACCTCCGGGTATGCCGCCTCGAAGGGCGGCATCAACGCCCTGACCCGCGAGTGGGCCGTCGACCTCGCCCCACACGGCATTCGCGTCAACGCCGTCCTCCCCGCTGAAACCTGGACCCCGCTCTACGAAAAATGCCTCGCTGCCATGCCCGACCCCGCAGCGGCCAAGTCCGAAATGGAGCAGTTGATCCCGCTGGGTCGGCGGTTCACGACGATCGAGGAGCTGGCCAACATGGCAGTGTTCCTGGCCTCGCCCTGTTCGAGCCACACGACCGGCCAGATCATCTTCGTCGACGGCGGGTACACGCACCTCGATCGGAAATGTACGTCGCGGAGTGAGGTGGCCTCGTTCGGAGCGGCAGCCAAGTAGGCGATGTCGCTCCGCGACTCGCATTCCGCCTACCGAAAGACTCACTCACAAAGGTTTGCCTGGCTCCTATGGGGCGCGTACAGCGGCTGCAATCTCAGTCGCGGAGCGACATGAGCTACGTAGGCGATGTCGCTCCGCGACTCGCATTCCGCATGACCGACTTCGCCGCCAGACCCCAGCGAGCGGGCGGACATCAGTCCCCCGTGTCCGTGCGACGCTCTTCAGCCAAACCGGAGTCGAGTGGGCGTCACAGCGCCGCACAACACGGAGGACTGACATCCTCCGCTCGCTGCCAAGGGATCAAACCACGCGGTGAGCCAGCCCCGGACCAGCGGCCTGGAGCATGCCCACATCCGTGAATGACGACATTCCGCGATGTAGCCGACCAGGCTACCGTCCCCGTGGCCCAAAGTCGCCGGATTCTCCGAATCCGGCGCCCCCCCCGACTCGGCCCCTGAAGGAAAGTCGAGCGCCTGATGTAGTCGATCGTGGGCGGGACGTTGCTTGGAGGGGAGTACGTCGCTCCACCGGACTCGGAGAGTCCGGCGACTTTGTCGGCTTCGGCGCGGAGTGTATGAATTACTCGCCAGTTGCCTCCCATTGATGGCGAGCCTGCCGCTGAGGGGCCGCATCCGGTTTCGGTGTCGCGCGGGTCTCCCTCGCCCTGACCTCGCCGATGTAAGGACGCAAGCAGTGAGGCCGGTCGCTGCGGCCTCCGCGCTGGTAATCCCGCCACAACGCCGCAGACGCGAGTTCGGCCGCCACGCCCCGCTGCGTGGTGAGGTACTCCAACAACAGCTCGACCAACCGACCCAGCGCGATCCCGTGCGCGTGCCCCTCACGAGTAAACAGCCACGCCGACAGACGCCGAAACTCCACAAACGGCGAACACTCTCCCCCTCTGCCTTCATCCTTCAGCCTTCCCCCTTCATCCTTCCCCTTCCCCTCCCCCCAAAGCAGCCGCACCGTCTCCACAAAATTGCCGCTGTTCGCAATCGTGTCCCAGTACTTCGCGAACCGGCGGAGTTCCTGGATCGTGGCGAAGTCCAGCAGCTTGGTTTGCAGCACTTCATACGGTGGATGTGGGCTGTAGATCATCTTCCACTCGACATCGTGCCGGATGATCGGCGTGCCTCGCAGGCGTTTCAGAATGCCGACTTGGATCTCATGCGGGGCGAGCCTCACCAGTCGGTCGAAACCCGTGGCGAAGCTGTCGAGGGACTCACCTGGCAGGCCGACGATGAGGTCGGCGTGGACGTGAACGGCTGTGTGGTCTCGCAGCCAGGACAGGTTCTGGTCGACGAGGGCGTTGTCCTGGTGCCGGCTGATGAGGTGCGACACCTCCTCGTTGAACGTCTGGATGCCGACTTCAAACTGCAACGCCCCCGCCGGGAACTGCACGATCAGCTCCTTCAGCGAATCGGGGAGCCGATCCGGGATCAACTCGAAATGCAGGAACATCCCCGGCTGATAGCGCTGGAGAAAGAAGTCGAGAATCGCGCGGCTGACACGCAGGTTGAGGTTGAACGTGCGGTCGACGAACTTGAAGCACTTCGTGCCTCGTTCCAGCAGGCGACTCATCGCCGCCAGAAACTCCTCCAGCGGAAATTGGCGGACGGGAATGGGGAGCGCCGAGAGACAGAACTCACACGTGAACGGACACCCGCGCGAGGCTTCGACGTAGAGGACGCGGTGGGCGATGTCCTCGTCGGTGTAGAGATCGTAGGGCAGGGCGAGGTCGGTGAGGACCGGGACCGGGGCGTGGAGGAGTGTCGCCTTTCGCTCCGCGAAAGAACGCTCTTTCGCGGAGCGAAAGGCCACACTCCCAGCACTCAGCAACTCCCGGCACAGCCCCGCAAACGCCACATCCCCCTCGCCCGTGATCACATAATCCGCCAGCCGGGCGATCTCCAGATCGTCGGTCTCATAACTCACCTCCGGCCCGCCCAGCACCACAATCACCTCGGGAGCCACCCGCTTCAGATCGGCCACCAGCCGGGTCGTCTCCTCCACGTTCCAGATGTAAACCCCCAACCCGACAATGCGCGGTCGCTGCGCCAGAATCGCCCCGAGCATGTCCAGCGTCTGCTGATTGATCGTGAACTCCAGCAGCACCGTCTCGTCCCGCAGATCCCCCATGTTGGCCAGCAGATACCGCAACCCGAACGCACAGTGCGGATACTTGGCGTTCAGAGTGGCCAGGACGATGGAGGGCATGCGGGGAGAATCGGTTGCAGTGGGCCGGAGGAGGTCAGACTGATCGTAACCGATTCGAACTCGATGTTCCGAAGGGGAATCGCCAGTGGCAGGACTGCAGGACTGACGGACCAGATCTCCATGCAGAATCCCTGTCACTCATAGTCTGTATCGTAAGAAGTGCAGGCAGAATAACGTCCACCATCCGACAAAGAGACTGACTGAAAGCGAGATAGTGCCGTAGCTGTATTCAGAGGAACTCGCTGTCTTTTTGAACGGGATCAGCAGTAAGATTCCGGGAATAGCAATAATCATCCAGACGATCACAAAGCACTGAGTAAACATACTCTGATTACGCAGCACACCAGATTCATCATCTTCAGCATCATGTTTGCCAGACATCAGGTAGCCCAACATCACCCCCGCTACCCAAATACCTGACAGGATTCCGGATCGAAGGGCGGCATATTCCAAGGCATCCCAGAACAACCTCTCGGGGTTAACAATGGGGTGTCCGTGAATTGCGTTGATATGGAGATTGAACAGAAAGCTAGCAGTGGCACCGCCAACAATACCCAACACCCCAAAGGCAATGCACAGTGCTCCGGTGAGTTGAGTGAGTATCCCGGAATCCGATTGCTTCATCGAGAAAGGCAGCCTCCCCTCGCGAATTCCATTGACTCCTTGGGCCAAGATCCAAACACCAAGCGGAACGGCACCCGCGCTCAGAAGTGCGAATAGCGCATACAGTATTCCATTCGCGTTCGGTGATTCAATCAAGAGATGTCTCCCCTCATCGTTTTGTCTCCATTCTCAACCAGAAATTGAAAACGGAAAGGTCCAGTGATTTGCAATAAGCTGAACTCAATTGCTCACTCAAGGATTTTGCAGCACGACCTTCCCCTGGATGTCTGTCAGCCGGAAGTTCCGGCCCTGGAACTTGGTAAGTCAACCGTTCGGCCTGATGCGCCAGGCTCGGTCGAACCAGTCGCGGATCGACAGCCGGAAGCCGGGGAGGATCTGCTCGCCGTCGAGGTCGTCGGCTTCGGTCAGCGTCACGACATCTTCTGGTGAATGGTACACTCGGACCGTCCGGTCCGACGGATCAACGTACCACACGAGTTCGACTCCGGCCTCGAAGTAGTCTCGCAGCTTGCGGGCCATTTCCTTCTTGGTATTGGACGGGCTGAGGACTTCCACCGCCAGAGTAGGTATCCAGTCGGGAACGGGAGTGGATGGATCTGAATCGGGTGGAATGCGGTCGTAGCTGATGAAGGCCACATCGGGGAACCGGACCTGATCGGCAAGGATTTGCAATGGTCCGTCGGCCCCCGTCAGGATGCCGAGATCGTATTCATTGAGATAGGTCTGCAATGTGAAAATGAGCCAAGCGGCCAGTCGCGACTCCGGAGTTCCCATGACCTTCTCCACTAGCACGCCATCGACGAGTTCGCACAAACATTTCGGTTCGCGATTACACAGTCGAATCACATCGTCCACGGTCGCAGTGCCGGGGAACGGGTGGAGTCGGATGCGTTCCAACGGCACGTTCCCCAACAGCTCCAGCAAGTCGGCCAGCGTTTCGAGTTGTTCGTTCTCTGTGGCCAGCATTGGCTCTCTCCCCATCGAGTCATCTCGGTCAGCCAGCAGTCTATCCATTCCAGACATCGCAGACGACACGAATCACGTCAGAATCTCATTCACCACGCGTCCATGCACATCCGTCAGCCGGAAGTTGCGGCCCTGGAACTTGTAGGTCAGGCGTTCGTGGTCGATCCCCATCTGGTTCAGGATCGTGGCTTGCAGGTCGTGAACGTGGACGGTGTCCTTGACGGCGTTCATGCCGAATTCATCGCTCTCGCCATAGGTGAGGCCGGGCTTCACGCCGCCGCCAGCCAGCCAGGTCGTGAACGCATACGGGTGGTGGTCGCGGCCCCAGCGGGGGCGGTCGGCGATGTTGCCTTGGATGAACGGGGTGCGACCGAACTCGCCACCCCAGATCACCAGCGTGTCATCGAGCAGGCCGAGCCGCTTGAGGTCTTTAATGAGTGCAGCGGACGGCTGATCGGTGTCGCGGCACTGATTATAAAGTTCCGTGGTGAGTGAGTTGTGTTGGTCCCAACCCGCGTGCATGAGCTGGACGCAGCGGACCCCGCGCTCGATGAGGCGGCGGGCCATCAGGCAGTTGTGGGCAAACGTCCCGCGCTCCTGGACATTCGGACCGTACATCTCCAGCGTCTCCTTCGTCTCGCCGCTCAGATCAGTGAGTTCCGGGACGCTGGCCTGCATCTTAAACGCCATCTCGTACTGGGCGATCCGCGTCGCGATCTCCGGATCGCCGAACTCCTTGAGCTTCATCTCGTTGAGCTTCGCGACATCATCCAGCAGCCCGCGCCGCATCGTCCGCGTCAGCCCCTCGGGGTCCTTGAGGTACAACACCGGATCGCCGCTGCCGCGGAACTTCACCCCCTGATACATCGAGGGCAAGAACCCCGAGCCCCAGTAGAAGTCATAAAATATCTGCCCACAGCTGGTGCCCTTCGAGATCGAGGTCATGACCACATAACCGGGCAACTCTTCGGTTTCGCTCCCCAGCCCATAAGTCAGCCACGCCCCCAGCGAGGGCCTTCCCGGCAGTTCGCTTCCGGTGAGCAGAAACGTAATCCCCGGGGCGTGGTTGACCGCCTCGGTGTGCATGCTCTTCACGAAGCAGAGATCATCCGCGACGGATGCGATGTGCGGCAGGAAGTTACTGACCCACGCCCCTGACTCTCCGTGCTGAGCGAACGGCTCGACCGGGGCCAGCACCAGCTTGCCGGTCGGGTCGCCGGTCATCGTGCTGAAGCGTTTCCCCTTGAAGAACTCCTCCGGCATCGGCTGGCCGTGCAGCTGTTGGAGCTTCGGCTTGTAGTCGTACAGGTCGCAGTGCGTCGGGGCTCCGTTCTGGAACAGATAGATCACGTGCTTGGCCTTCGCCGCCATGTGCGGCACACCCGGCAATCCGCCGAACCGCTGCGGGGCCGCAGGTGGATCAGCTGTGAAACCTTCCTTCCCGAGCAAAGCCGCCAGCGCCCCGACGCCTAGGCCAGTCGCCGATTGGCCCAACAGTTGCCGCCGGGTGAGGTGCAGTCGATGGGCATCGAGTGGGTTCATGGGTGGCTCCGAAGCACAGTAGCCTGGACCCCCAGGTCCGGGCGGCACGGACGTAGGCGTCCGTGCTACGGTCGCCTCACGTTGCAAGGGATTGTAGCACGACGCACCGCATCCAGACTCCCTCAATACCCGCCCGAGGCCTGCACCGCCGAGACCTCAATCCCCGGCAACCCCAGGTTCTGGCGGCACTCGTTGAGCATCTCCCGCGTCCGGCTGGCCCCGCAGCGGCTGATGCCCAGCGCTCGCACGGCCAGCAGCGACTCCAGATCGCGGACTCCGCCTGCGGCTTTGACCTGCACGTGAGGAGCAGCGTGTTGACGCATCAGTCGCAGGTCGTCGTGTGTCGCCCCGCCGGTGCCGTAGCCGGTCGAGGTCTTCACCCAATCGGCGTTCAACTCTGAACAGATCTGGCAGAGGCGGATCTTGTGTTCGTCTTGGAGGTAGCAGTTCTCGAAGATGACCTTCACCTTCTGGCCCGCCGCGTGGGCGACATCGATCACGGCTTTAATTTCGGCGCGGACGTAGTCCCAGTTGCCGCTCAGCACTTGGCTGATGTTGACCACCATGTCAAGCTCTTGGCAGCCATCGGCGATGGCCCGCTCGGCTTCGGCTCGCTTGATGGCGGTGGTGTGGCCTCCGTGGGGAAAGCCGATCGTGGTGCTGGCCTGGACGGTGCTGCCCCGTAACAGCTCGGCACACCGCTTCAGGGCGTACGGCAGGATGCAGACACTCGCCACATCGTAGGCCAATGCCAGTTGAATCCCCGCGTCCAGGTCCGCTGTGGTCAACGTCGGGTTGAGCAGCGAGTGATCGATCATCTTCGCGATGTCGGAGTAGGTGTAGGTCACAGGATGTCCAATGATGTTCGGCCCAACCACTGGCTTGCGACATGCAAGCCGCTCTGCGGTCGTTACATAGTCTACAGAACACACGACAGCAGTTCCGCTGTGTCATCCCCAAGGCTCAATCACTGGAAACATAAAGATTGGGCGGGAAGAATGGGATTACCTCACGCGAAGGCAAGAAGACGCGAAGGGGGATGTTTCATGCTCTGGTTTCAGTTGCGTTCTTGCGCCTTGGCGTCTTTGCGTTATTATCAGAGAGGTACTTTCCCACACCTCGGGAGAGGCATGATTTTCGTTCTACTTTGGGTATCCTTTCGGGATAGGGGGACATGGAAGCGTGTTCCTCGGTCGCTCGTATGGGATCACCTCATGCCACACTTCATCGTCGTCTGGCTCACCTGCTTGCTGGTTCCGCTGGTTCCGCTGCATGCAGCTGCGCTCTCGCTGACAGCTCCCACTGAATATCAAGTGATCCAGCGAGACACCCTCCCACAGGGTTCGATTGCCGTTCGTGGCCGCTTCATGGAAAGCGACATCAAGGCTCCCGCGATTGAGGCGAGACTCCTGATGGATGGTCAGCCTGCTGAGTGGCAGATTCTTCCGGCGATCTTCACCGGTGACAGATTCGATGCCACGCTGCAGGCCCCGGCGGGTGGGTGGTATCGCCTCGAAGTGCGGGCCTCGCAGGATGGCCAAGTCCTCGCCGAGACTGCCGTCGAGCATGTTGGCGTCGGCGAGGTGTTCGTGGTGGCGGGGCAGTCGAACTCGGCCAATTATGGGGCCGAGAAGCAGGTGACGAAGACCGGTCGTGTGGTGTCGTTCGATGGCACGAAGTGGCAGTTGGCGAACGATCCCCAGCCGGGGGCCAGCGGCGGCGGCGGGAGCTTTCTGCCGCCACTGGGGGACGCACTCGCCACGCGGTTTGATGTGCCGGTGGGATTCGTCTCGTGCGGGATTGGGGCGACGAGTGTGCGCGAGTGGTTGCCCAAGGGGTCGCGGTTTCCGAATCCGCCGACGATCGAGAGCCGAGTCCGCAAGTTAGAAAACGGCGAGTGGGAGAGCAACGGAGAGGCGTTCGTGATGTTGATCGGGAGGATGAAACCACTCGGACCCAACGGGTTCCGGGCGGTCCTCTGGCATCAGGGCGAAAGTGACGCCAATCAGCGCGACACCACACGCACGCTGGTCGGGCCGCTCTACCGAGAATACCTGTCGAAAGTCATCCGCGAATCGCGCCGCGAGATCGGCTGGGAGGCACCGTGGTTCGTGGCCCAGGTGAGCTATCATGTGCCGGGCGATGAAGCCTCGCCGGAGATCCGCGAGGCTCAGGCATCGCTCGCGAAGGACGGCCTGGCCCTCGCCGGACCGGACTCCGACTCCCTCAAGTCTGAGTGGCGCGAGGCCAACGGCCAAGGCGTCCACTTCAGCGGACCGGGGCTGCGGCAGCATGCCGCTCTGTGGGGCGAGAAGGTGGCTCCGTGGTTGGAGGGGCGGCTTCGAACAGCGAAGGAATGACAGTCCATCTAACCCCAACGGGGTTTCGCCTCGTAGCCCAGGGTTGCCTGTGCAACAGGCTACCCTGGGTTAAAGGGTTGACCGGAAGATCAACCCCAAGGGGGTTGCGTTTTCCCACGCCGGGGCCATGCGCTGCGATCCTGACCCCCGCCAGCCACGCCGTTTGCAGCAGCGTATGGTCAGGAGGCAGGTCGTCCCTGCTGGAGAATGTATCTGTGTCGCAATCCCTCCGCCTCGAAATACGCCAATCGTCCGGGAAGACAGGAAAGAATCGTCGCCATGTTTGAGCCGACGATGTGTTCGAGTGCCTCTCGCAACTCCATCTCCCGACCGTCCAACTCTCGTAACTCTGAGATGACATGGCAAACAGCGCCAGCTCCGCTCGCTCGGAGAAGCTTTGCAATGCAGTTCGGATCCTGTTCTGAAGAGGGGATCTGAACGACGCAAGATGGAACAAAAACAAAGCTGTGTAGCAAGCCATCGAGAAGTTTCTTCCGGCGCTTGGGATCGCTCGCGAATCCGAGATACCGCGTACGCTTTTCTGGAAGAACGAACGCTGCGATCAATTCCTGTTCATGGTTCATGACGTTTGATGCCCCTACACGAGGAATAGGGTACACAATCTTTGCGAGGTTTCGAGAGTTGCGCCGGGTGGAGCGTCGTCTTTCGCTCCGCGAAAGAACGTCCTTTCGCGGAGCGAAAGGCGACACTACACCCCCACAATCGGCTCCGCCCCTTGGGCGAAATGCACCGGGCGGTTGGCGCTCGTGTAGAGCGGGGTCGCGCGGTCAATGCCGAGTTTTTCGTACACGGTCGAGGCGTAATTCTCGGGCGTGTAGGGGGCGTCGAGGACGTTGCCGCCCTCCTCATCGGTCTGGCCGATCACCTGCCCGCCGGGCACACCGGCTCCGGCCAGGACGATCGAGTAGGCGTTCGTCCAGTGGTCGCGACCCTGGAACTTATTCAGTCGCGGCGTCCGCCCGAATTCGGTCACGAAGCAGACCAGCGTATCGGCCAGCAGCCCGCGCTGGTCCATATCCGAAATCAATCCCGCGAAGGCGTGGTCGGTACTTCCCATCATGACCCAGTGGCCAATGCCGTACCGCCCCTCGCCGCCTGCCTTGTCCCGCACCGTGCCGCAGGAGGCCGACGTATAAATCAAATCGTGGTGGTCCCAGTTCAGGTTGGTCCCGCCGGGCACATCCGGAGTCAGCGGCCAGCGGGTGTCGACCGTCACAAACCGCACCCCCGCCTCGATCAGCTTCCTCCCCACGAGGTAGCACGCCCCGCGATGCCCCTTCCCGTATAACTCCCGCGTTTCGGGGGTCTCGTTCGCCAGGTTGAACACTTGATCGACGCGCGAACTGGTCAGGGTGTCGAACGCCTGCTCGTAGAACCGCTCCATCCCGGCGACTTCATTCCCGCGCGAGAACCCCGCATCAAGGGCGTTGAGCATCTGCCGCCGCCCCTCGAAGCGTGACCCGGTGTTGGCCGACAGCGGCAACAGATCGGCCACCTTCCACTTCGGGTCGGAGACATCCTGGCCCCCGGTCTTGAAGACTCGCGACGCAGCGGGCAGGAACCCGGTGCGAGTCGCTGCATTCTGCTCATCATTCCCCGGCACCATCATGTAGGGCGGCAACTCCCGACACGCGCTCCCCAACAGCTTCGTCGCGATGCAGCCAATGTCCGGCATCTCCAGCGGACTGCTCGGATGCGACCCGGACAAGATGTACTGCGTCCCGTCCGGATGCCCGTTGGCCCCTCCCTTCGAGTGCCACATCGACCGCACCACCGTCAGCTTGTCCGCCACTCGCGAGGTGCGGGTCAACAGATCGGTGAACTGCATCCCCGGCACATTGGTCGCAATCGGGCGATGCGGACTGCGATGATCGACCGGAGCGTTCGGCTTCGGATCCCAGGTGTCGATGTGCGAGAGCCCGCCCTGCTCGAGGATCACCAGCACGTTCTTGGCAGCCGCTGTCCCATTCGTCGCAGAGGCCGCCACGGCTTCCGTCGCCAGCCACTGCGGTAACGACACCCCGAGTACGCCCGCCGCTCCGATCTGAAGCGCCCGGCGTCGGGAGAGTGGCAGAGACGCCCGCGAATGGAATGTTTCGAAAGACACCAGACCCACACTCCCCTTCGTTACCCCCTGCGGGACACGCATTCGATTTTGTTGATGTTTAGTGTAGTCGGTAGCCGGGCTGGCACAAGGGGAGTCCCTTTATGGTGGGGAGGGACAGTTCTTGCCGTGGCTCGTTCGGTGCGATATCTTAGAAGGATGGGGATCGTTGTGTGAAAGCTGGCTGGAAGAAGGGGGATCTATGACGCAACTGCTGGAAGAAGCCATGGGAGTCATTCAGAAGCTTCCCGCTGCGAACCAAGATGCCATTGCTGCGATCATCCTGGAAGAACTTGCAGACGATCGTCGATGGGACGATGCCTTTGCGGGGTCACAGGATCAATTGGGGCGTCTGGCGGACCGCGTGCGCGAGGACATTCGGGCGGGCCGGGTCAGGAATCTCGGGATTGACGAACTTTGAACTCTCGCATCACCGAAGAGTTCGTGGCTCGTTTTGCCGCGCTCCCACTCTCCGTCAAGGCACAGGCCCGTAAGGCTTTCCGGCTTTGGCAGCAGAATACGGCGCATCCCAGCTTGCAGTTCAAGAAGGTGCATACGAGAGAACCCATCTATTCGGCTCGCATCGGTCTGGGTTGGCGGGTGCTGGGAATGTGGGAAGGCGACACCATTTACTGGTTTTGGGTGGGTTCGCACGCGGAATACGATCGGCTCCTGGAACAGCTGTAAAGCCCGAACCGCGACAGCGGTTTTGCACCGCATGTGATTTGCACACCCGAGGAACTTGTGGGGGGCGAAGACGATGCCTGAATCTCCGACCGATGAAATTCGCGACATCCGTCATGAACTGGCCGCTCGGTTTGACAACGACCTGAGCCGCATCGTGGAGGATCTGCGCAGGCAACAGCGAGCCTCTGGAAAAGTGTACATCCGACTCCCGAAGCGGTCGCCGCGTGTCGACCGCTCGACGAGCCACACGTTGCGCCAGAACGGCGAGGTACAGCATTCCAGCGAGTATTGAAACTTTTGTCATCACCCAGTGATCGCGGATATTCGTTCACATGTCGAACGCCACACTCCTCCAGAATGTTCGCGGACTTTGTGAAGCGTACCGTTGTGGCAAGTTGCCACTTCGGGAGTTGGCTCGGAACGTTGAACTGCATGCTGATTCGTTCGAAGCATTACGATTCGAGCAACGTCAGCAAATGCTGAGTCTTGCATATGACTTAACGATTCATGCCCATTACGCAGATGAAGATTGCGTGTACCAGGCAGAGGTCGAGCGAATACTCTCTGAACTGAGCGATTGGCTACGGAAGGTTCCAGTATGAGGCCTGCCTCTCATACCTCATTTGTCACGCCAGAATCTGCTCAATCGGTCGACCGCGACTGATCGCATACGGCCTGCCGAGGGGGTCGTGGAACTCGGTTTCGGGAGTGAAGCCGAGGCAGTGGAAGATTGTGGCGGTGAGGTCTTCGGGTTTAGTGACGCCTTGCTTGGGGTAGGCACCGATCTCGTCGGAAGCTCCGTGGACGATACCGCCCTTGATGCCGCCACCGGCCAGAGCGACCGAGAACACCGAGCCCCAGTGGTCGCGACCCGCGCTGCCGTTCATCTTGGGCGATCGGCCAAATTCCGACATGCAGACGACCAACGTCTCGTCGAGCATCCCTCGCTCCGACAGGTCATCGAGCAGCGCCGAGAAGGCGTTGTCGGTCGGGGGCACGAGGACGTTCTTGAGCCGGTCGGTTTCGCCGACATGTGAGTCCCAGCACGGGGCGTTCGACGGCTCCTCCGGCCCGCGATACCAGTTCACCTGCACCAGCCGCACATCGGCCTCGATCAGTCGTCTCGCGAGTAAACAACTCTGCCCGAACTGGGTGTTGCCATACCGAGCCCGGGTCTCGGGAGTCTCCAACGAAAGGTCAAACGCCCCGCGCGAGGCCGACGACGCGAGCAGCCCGTACGCCCGCTCCTGCTGCGTCGTGAAGCTGCCGACCTTGGTCTCAGAGCGAGCTGCGGGGAGGGACTGATCGAGCGTCCGCATCAGTTCTCGCCGCGAGGCCAGCCGGTCGAGCGACATATTCTCCGGCAACTGAAACTCGCTGATGCGGTAGTCGGGCGAGGCGGGCTGACACCGAAACAACCACGGGTCAATGCTGCGACCGAGCATGCCGCCGTCCTGCCCCGGCCAGGTCGAGCCATCCGTATTAAAAATATGATTCGGCAGCCGCACCGCCCCCGGCAGATGTCCGCGCGGCTCGGTCAGCCGCTGCACCACGGAACCCCAGTTCGGCCAGTCATTCGGTGCCCCGGGGTTGGCGTTCTCAGCATTCATCGGAGCATGCGGACGCCCGGTCAACATGTAGTAGCCGCTCGACGAATGGGCATTGTCATACGTCGACATCGCCCGCAACACCGCCAGCTTGTCGGCCCGCTGCGCCAGCTTCGGCATCAGTTCCCCGAACTGCACGCCGGGAATGCTCGTCGCGATCGGCGCGATGTCGCCGCGCACATTGTCGGGAGCGTGCGGCTTCGGATCCCAGGTCGAGTGCTGCGGCGGTCCACCCATCAGGAACAGCACGATGCACGACTTCGCCCGGCCTCCGCTGGCGGTGGAGGTGGCTGCGCGAACCGGCTGGGGAGCCATCAACTGCGACAGCGACAGACCGTAGACCCCCAGCCCACCCGCCCGGAGTACCTCGCGGCGGACGACCTGGTCACAGAGTTTCGCTCCGTGGGCCTGGAGGCTGAACATGGATGGGAATCTCCGGTCCTCTGGAATGGAATGTCACTCTCACATCACACACTACTTATATCTTTTCGGCGGAGAGGAAGCCAGTTCTGATCTTGTTGGAGGGTTTACGGGAGTGATTTCTCTCGGTCCCAAGCTCCGCTGGGGACCGCATATCCCCGAAGCTCCGCTTCGCCTCGCGTGCCAAACGACTCGGTGGTGGGAACGCGGGGAATGCTCCGCTTCGAAGACTTCGCGTCGCAGCTATCTCGTGGGGCGGTCCCGAGTGAGTCGTAGCTGCCCCTCGCCAGAGGGCGGGCACGCACACCAAGTCGCCCACGTTCTGGCGAAACGTGGCTACGACAGAATGTCTCACTTCCGCCCATGTGAAGCACAAACGGGGGCGGCTCGGCAAACGGGGGCGATCCTGTCACAATTGCAGTGCGTACCAGCCAGACTTCCGAAGTCTTCGGAGACTTCGGAAGTCTTCGCTCCAGAAGGATCCCGATGAGCGCCACTCCCTCAAAACCGGTTCGATCCGTCACCGTCCCCGATTTCGTCAAGGCGAAGACCGAAGGGCGGAAGCTCAGCGTCCTCACGGCATATGATGCCCTGTGGGCGAAAATCTTCGACGAGTCGGATGTCGATGCGCTGCTGGTCGGCGACTCACTCGGCATGGTGGTTCAGGGGCATCAGACGACGCTGCCGGTGACGCTCAGCGAGATGATCTACCACGCCCAGATGGTCACGCGGGCCACGCAGCGAGCCTTGGTGATCGTCGATCTGCCGTTCATGACGTATCAGGTGAGTCCACGACAGGCGATCCGCAATGCAGGCCGCGTCCTCAAGGAGACCGGAGCCAGCGCCGTGAAGCTCGAAGGGGGCGAGGCCCAGGCGGAAACGATCGCGGCTCTACACCGGGTCGAGATCCCCGTCATGGCCCATGTCGGCATGCGACCGCAATCGATCCGCAAATTCGGGCGGCACTCCGCGGTCCAGCGCGATGCGGACCAACTCCTCAATGACGCCAAAGCCGCTGAGCAGGCCGGGGCCTTTTCGGTGGTGCTGGAACTGATCCCTCGGCAGATCGCAGCTGACATCACCCGTCAGTTGACGATCCCCACGATCGGCATCGGAGCTGGACCGGACTGCGACGGGCAAGTCCTCGTCAGCCCCGACATGCTGGGTCTGACCGGCTTCCACCCCAAGTTCGTCAAGCAGTACGCCCAGCTGCGAGAGACCGTCCAGAACGCCGTCCGCGAGTACACCCGCGAGGTCCGTAGCGGAGTCTTTCCGGACGATTCGCACAGCCATCACTGAGGCCGTGGGATAGGCTTCCAGCCTGTCGTCTGTTGTGAAGAGAGTCCCATCCGTTGGAGTTCAGGCTTTAGCCTGCCTCGCCAGGAGAAGATACACAGCGGAGCCTGCGACGGCTTCCCAAGGCAGCCTAAAGGCTGGACTCCAACGGTCCACTGACATTGCTGATGACTACCCCTTCACCCACCGCCAGCCTTTCGTTGACCGCCTCTCTCAAGCAGCGAGCGGTCGAGATCGGCTTTGAGCTGGTCGGCGTTGCTCCGGCGGTGCGGGCCGGGACGTGGGAGAAACTGGACGAGTGGCTGGGGCGAGGGTTTGCGGGGGAGATGAAGTACATCGAGCGCCGGCGCGATGCCTACCAGCATCCGCAGCATGTGCTGCCGCAGGTGCGGAGCGTGGTCATGCTCGGGCTGGTGTACGGGAGTGGCCCCCAGCAGCCGGTAGGAACTGTCCGTGGCACGGGCGTCTCGCCCGTGACGCCCGCAGTTGCAGACATGGGCAAGATGCCCAAGCCACGTCCCGACACCCACGTTCTGGCGAACGTCGCTACGGGGAAAGCACCTCACATTGCTCGCTATGCGTTGGGCACGCGGGACTACCACGAGGTCATCCGCGAGAAGCTTAAGCAGCTCGCCGACACTCTGCATGAACTCCAACCCGGCTGCAAGACGCGCGGGGTGGTTGACACCGCTCCTCTGTTGGAGCGGGACTTCGCGCGGCTGGCAGGGCTCGGGTGGTTCGGCAAGAATACGCTGCTCATCAATAAGCGACTGGGGAGCGATTTATTCCTGGCGGCCTTACTCACCGACTGCGAACTGGAGCCGGATCAACCGCACGAGACGCAGCACTGCGGGACGTGTACGCGGTGCCTCGATGTCTGTCCGACGGGGGCGTTTCCCGAACCGTATGTCCTCGACGCGACGAAGTGCATTTCGTATCTGACGATTGAACTCCGGAACGCTCCGATCCCGGAAGAGCTGCGAGCCGGGATGGGGGAGTGGTTGTTCGGGTGCGACGAGTGCCAGACGGTTTGCCCTTGGAATCACAAGGCCCCGAGTACGCGCGTGCCAGAGTTCCAGCCAGACCCCGGTCTCGCGGGCCGTACATTGGCCGAGTGGCTGTCGCTGACGCCGGAGCAGTTCGAGCAGCAACTGGGAGCGACGCCGCTGTCGCGCTCCGGCTGGCAGGGGATCATCCGGAACGCCTGCGTTGTCGCCGGGAACTCGGGCGAGGTGTCGCATCTCCCCGCGCTGCACACCCTCGCTCAGCACGCCGACCCGATCGTCAGCGAGGCGGCCCAATGGGCCATCCAGCGGCTCGGCAGCGAGCGGCGGACGTAAGTCCGCCGTGCTGTGCGACGTTCGCATCCCAGTCCCTCGTTGTCCCTCGCTTCCCTCGTTCCCAAGCTCCGCTGGGGAACGCCTATCCCCGAAGCTCTGCTTCGCCGCGTGCCAATCGGTGAGTTCAGATGAGGGGCGTAAATGAAATCGGATTCCGTTTCGGACTTCGATTCGGAGACAAGGAATGATCGGTTTCTGGCACGCGGGCGAAGCGGAGCTTCGAGGATATGCGGTCCCAAGCAGAGCTTGGGACCGAGGTCATGCCACAGGGCACCCTCACGCCCCCAACTCCCAGTCCGGCAGCTTCCGCGCGATGCCCCATTGCATCAGCCCCCCAGCAGACAGCACGCCGACCGCCAGCAGGATCGCAATCGGCGGATCGGCCTGCTCTCCAAATGTCAGCACCGGAGCGGCGACCGTCATCCCCGTAATCACTGCTGATGAGACCACCGCCAACGTCGCATGCAGCCAGAGCCGTTTGCCGATCACGATCAGCGTCACCCACGCATGGTAGAATGCAAAGAACCCAATCGCAGTGGCCAGAGTGATGGCTGTGGTGAATGGAGTGAGAACCCCTTTGTTCCCCAGATAGAGCGAGAGCAGCCCCGAGCCCAGTCCAAACAGCATGCCCCATTTCAGATCGTGAAAGATCGCTATCCGCAGAGCCTTCCAGAACTTCGGGCGGCTGATCGGACGCAGGAAATCGGCGGCGATACTCCCTCGGCGACCGACCCACATCATGGCAGTCATCATCAGGATCATCATCATCGCTTGCATCATGCCCGGCACTAGGAACCCGCTATGCGGCGCAATTGTATTCCGCATACCCGGCATCGAGTTCAAGACAACGAAGAAGACCACCATCGTCCCAATTCCGATCAGCATCCCCGGATTCGACGGCGAGGCTCTCCGCAGCATGTCGACCCAGTTCGTGCGATCCATCTTGGCGATCCGCCGGTCGATGGCGTTCTCCATCCGCCTCAGCTGCCAATTCGCTAGCGACCAGCCGGGTGCGGGCTTGAACGGCTGGTTGTGCAGTTCCTGCATACTCAGATTCAGCCCCGGAATCCCCGGCATGCCGCTCTCGGCCAAGATCCGGTGCAGCCGTCCCGTTCGCATGATTTTCCAAGCCGCTGCGGCCAAGAACCAAACCATCAGCAGCGAGGCCAGCACCGGGTAATCCCCCAGCAGAAACGCATCCATCATCGATGGTGAAGCAAAACCGAAACCCAGCAAAGAGAACAGTGTGAGGAAGTCCACCGTCGACACGATCGAGGTGATCCGCCGCCACTCGGAAGTCAGATCGTGCCCTGGCGGAATCATCGCCACCAGCATCGCGGCAAAACATCCAATCGCCAACGCGACCGGGAAGTAGACCCCCACGTACGTCGCCCCGGATACGAAGACTACCATCGCGAACAGCGACGCCGTCAACGGCCAGAACAGATGCGGACGACGATGCCCCGGCATCACAGCTGCGAGGGGTTGGGACAGCGTCAGTCCCGACTGAAACCACACCAGGAACGAGATGAACATCGCCTGACACAAGAGAAACGCACAGACTCCCAGGCGACCGATCGAAAACGTCCCGCGATGCACCGCGATCCCAGGCAGCCGGGTGCGGAGGAACTCCACCTGCTGACTGGTGTCATCCAGACTCTTCGCCGTCGTGGAATTGACAATGTACACTCGTCGCAGTCTCGGCATCTTACGAGTGGCCGCCAACATGCGTTCCGAAATGCCCCCGTCCTGATAACCGAACAGGGCGATGGTGTGCAGGTTTGGGGAGTATTGGGCCAGTGTCTCCAGCGTGCTTTCCAACTGCAGGTTATACCCGAGGACCACATACTCCAGCTTCGGCAGCGGCGGCAACTTCCAGTCGAGTGTGCCAGCGTTGTTGACGTTGAGCTGTCGCAGGTTGGTCAGATGGCCGAAGGCGGATTGCAGATCGGCCCCTCCGGTCTTAAGGGCTTCGCCATCGACGGCTCCGATGTTCTGCAGTGTGAGGTTCTCCAGGTGAATCAACTGACCGATCCGCTTCCATCCAGCCGCGTTCAGGCCGTTCGGTGGCACCATCTCCAGTGACTGGAGCTGAGGCATTTGCTCCAGTAACGGCCAGCCTCCCATCTGGTCGGCTTGTCTGGGCTGCGCCAGCATCTCTGCAGAGGCCCGAGGTTGTCCGTTCGATTCGAAGAGCACTTCACCGTGCAGGTCACGTGTGTTGAGTCCTTCGATGGTTCCCAAACGGTTCTGCCGAGCAAGTTCCTGGATCTCCTGGGTCTGGGAGACGACCACATCCGGGACATCAAACGCGGGAATGGCCACCTTGGTCTCACGGAGCTTGTCCTGCGACCAAAACATCGCGAGCGGGAACACCTGGAACAGGCCAAAGAACAGCATCAACCAGACCCACGGACGGGTCAGGGAGACTTTCAGAACGACCCAGTATTTGTGCATGATGGGGGGAGGTTGAGGGTTGAGGGTTTATGGTTGATCGACAGAAGGGAGGCTGACTTCGTCGGGTGGGACAAGCCGCTTTGGGCGCTGGCCCACCATTCTGGTAACACGCGATGGGCCGAGACCACTCTTTGTCCCGGAGGGACAGCCCACCGTTTCAACGGTGGGAGTTGGAGTTGAGCAAGAGAACTAGCCCCGTGAGGGGCGACAGAAGACGATGCATCGGGGGATGCTCCCTACAAATTGCGGCGGGTCGTTGCGGAAGTCGTGCGGAGTCCATCAAGGCGTGTCTGCCGTCCCTGGCGGGACTCATCATCTTGGTACGACAGTTCCCCCACCGTTGAAACGGTGGGCTATTCTCAACCGTCCCTCGCGGGACGAAGAATGCACTCCTTGCTAGGAGTTTGTCCAAGAATTGCACTGTGACCCTCGTTAGCGGGGTGTAGCGGGGCTTGGCGGGAGGTTGTTGGCGACCTCGGCGCGCTCCGGGGGC
>JAYWFM010000424.1:0-19001 GCA_043778825.1 Planctomycetota bacterium
CGTCAGCCCCCGGACCGGTGGGTCACACGTCGGAGGTCCGGGGGCTGACGCCCTCCGGCTCGCCGTGTGTAGACATTCGGAAGTACCAGGACCAACACCGCCTCGCCTACCTCAGCGAGGCCCCGGTCAACTGGTGCCCCGGTCTGGGCACCGTGATCGCCAACGAAGAGGTCATCAACGGCAAGAGCGAACGCGGCGATCATCCGGTGATTCGCATGCCGCTCAAGCAGTGGATGCTGCGGATCACCGCGTACGCCGACCGGCTGGCGAATGAGTTGGAGGACCTCGGCTGGCCGGACTCCATCAAGGCGCTGCAACGAAACTGGATTGGAAGAAGCGTCGGGGCCGAGGTCGATTTCGCCATCGCCGAGAGTAGTGTGGGCTTTAGCCCACACGTCCTGGGCGATCACGCGTGGGCTAAAGCCCACGCTACTCGGGGCACGATCCGCGTCTACACCACGCGCCCCGACACCCTCTTCGGCGTGACCTACATGGTCCTCGCCCCCGAGCATCCGCTGGTCGACTCGATCACGACGCCGGAGCAGCGACCCGCCGTCGACGAGTACCGCCGCAAGGCATCGCTGAAGAGCGACCTCGACCGCACCGACCTCGCCAAGGACAAGAGCGGTGTCTTCACCGGCGGGTATGCGATCAACCCGGTCAACGGCGAGCGAGTCCCGGTCTGGATCGCCGACTACGTCCTAATCAGCTATGGCACCGGGGCCATCATGGCTGTGCCAGCGCATGATCCACGAGACTGGGAATTTGCGAAACAACATGACATTCCGATTCGCCGCGTGATCGGTGACGTGAATGCTAGTGAGGAACTGAATGCAGAAGTGGACGTGAACCTCGGAAAGGAGGATTTTTACCTAGCAACCTTTGTTGAAGATGAGTCATCCTCGGTCAGTCCGAAGCTCATCTTCGATCCGTCAATTCCAGACATAAGTAAACTTGCAACGATCCGAAGGACTCAGGATGGCTGGCTCATCATCCAACGGTATCCGTTGACGAATGAGGGTTGGACAACTCCTACCGCGAAAAGGACAATCAATCTAGGGCTTAATGGTGCCGATGGTGGCGAAGGCGTTGCCAGAAACTCCGGCAAATACAACGGCCTCCCCACCGCCGAATTCAAAGCCCAGATCACCGCCGACCTCACCGCCGCCGGTCTCGGTAAAGAAGCAGTCAACTACCGCCTCCGCGATTGGCTCTTCTCACGCCAGCGCTACTGGGGCGAGCCGTTCCCGATCTGGCATGAACTCGACGAAGCCGGGAACCCGACCGGTCTCATGCGCGCCGACACAGCTGAGTCACTGCCGGTTTTGCATCCGCATATGGAGGACTTCAAGCCGACCGGCACGCCCGAGCCGATGCTGGCCAAGGCCCCCGAGTCGTGGCTCTACAAGACTGACACCGACGGCGTGCGTCTGAAGCGCGAGACGAACAGCATGCCGCAGTGGGCGGGGTCGTGCTGGTACTATCTGCGGTTCTGCGACAACCAGAACAGTGACCGGTTCATCGATCCAGCCCTGGAGAAATACTGGCTGCCGGTGGATCTCTACGTCGGCGGGGCCGAGCATGCGGTGCTGCATTTGCTCTACTCACGATTCTGGCACAAGGTGCTGTTTGATCGTGGGCATGTGACCGGACCGGAGCCGTTTGGGAAGCTGGTCAATCAGGGGATGATTCTGGGAGAGGCGGAGCTGACTGCGTACCAGAGGCAGGAGGCCCAGGGCCTAGAGCCTAGGGCCCAGGGCCAGCAGGTTGCTTCTGTCGATCAACCATCAACCATCAACCATCAACCCTCTTCCTTCGTCACTCTCAAGGACACGATCGAATCCCCCGATGGCGAAGGCCGCATCCACAAGGACACCAAGGAGCCACTCACTCTCGTTAAACTCACAGCCGAGCAGGTCGAGAAGTCCGGCGGCAATCTGGTCCTCAAGGGGACCGACATTGTCGTCGAGAGCCGGTCGTTCAAGATGTCCAAGTCCCGTGGCAACGTCATCAACCCCGACGATGTGGTCCAAGAGTACGGGTCCGATTCGCTGCGGCTCTACGAGATGTTCATGGGGCCGCTGGAGCAGGTGAAGCCCTGGTCGATGAGCGGCGTCGAAGGGGTCTCTCGGTTCCTCGGTCGCACGTGGCGGATGTTCGTCGACGAGCGGGCCGATGAGGTCGCTCTGCACCCGGCCATCCAAGACATCGCCCCCACCGACGAGCAACTCCGCACGCTGCACAAGACGATCAAAGCCGTCACCGAAGACATCGAGAAGCTCAGCTTCAACACCGCCATCAGCCGCATGATGGAGTTCTGCAACGAGTTCGGCACCCTCGAACCCCGCCCCCGCGCGGTCCTCGACCCGTTCGTGCAACTCCTCTCCCCGTTCGCCCCGCACATCGCGGAAGAGCTGTGGCAACTGCTCGGCCACAGCGAGTCACTGTCGTACGCCCCCTGGCCGACGTGGGACGAGAAGTACCTCGTCGAGTCCGAGATCGAGATCCCGGTGCAGATCAACGGCAAGCTCCGTGCCAAGATCCTGGTCCCGGCGGGTGCGGACGCCGCCACGCTGCAAACCCTCGCCGCAGCCCACGCAAACATTGTCCCCCAACTCGCTGGCAAGCAGATCGTCAAGGTCGTCTCCGTGCCGGGGCGAATGGTGAACTTCGTGGTGAAGGGGTAGGGGTGACAAAGGTGTCAGTGTCCGTCTAACCGGTGAGGACTGGTCACCCCATTTGACTCGGATCGTCAGGCTTTTCTTCGGCCGCGAAGCGGTGGCAGCATGTAGCCGTGGGCGTAGCCCACGGACCGCATCCCGCACGATCTCCAGCCGCGAAGCGGCGACAGCGATCCCCACCTTCCTCGTAAAGGTCGCTCCGCCCCAGCGAATCCACACCGATCCTTCTGTCGCCTCTTCGCGGCTGCTGTGGTTCCGGGGTTCGAATTCCGTGGGTTTCACCCACGGCTACATGCTGCCACCGCTTCGCGGCTCCGATCCCGGTGGGCGGACTACTGTCGTGACGCCTCCCCCTCAACGCGAACCCGCTTCAGGCCGTACGCCAAGATCCGCATGGGCAGGCGTCTGAGGATCGGCAGCTTCAGGAACCAGGGCACCTGAAACCGGATGCGGGGGTCGAGGGCCTGCCGGATGATCCGGTTCTGGACCTGGCCTTGAAACCATTGGATGAAGCGCGTGGGCCAGCGCCGGTCGCTCTCGACCTTTGCCAAATCGGCTACACTCACCTGTCCGGACCGCAGCGGGCGACACAAGCGATTGGCGGCGACGACGGCGTCCTGTATCGCGTAGTTGATCCCGACACCGCCCACTGGCGACATCACATGCGCCGCATCGCCCAACAGCAGCAGCCCCGGCTGGTGCCATGTCTGGCAATAGGTCGATTCGACCGACAGCAGGCTCACGTCCTTCCACGATTGCAGCGTCTCGACCCGATCGGCCAGTTCCGGACGGAGCTGGGCCACCGTCTGCTGAAACTGGTCCAGACCCGCCTCTTTGAGCTCGTGAAAGGTTCCCTTCAGCAGCACATAACCCAGTTGGTAGTGATCCGTCCGGGGCAGCGTGACGATCATGTGACCGCCCTGAATCCGTCCGCTGATGCTCAGCGTGTCGCTCGGCAGCCGGGGGAGTTTGAACCACAGCACGTCCATCGGCGGTGAGGTCTTGAGCATCGTCTCTTGCAGCCCGGAAACATGGCGGATGCGGGAATTGCGACCGTCGCAGCCGATGGTCAGGTCGGCCTCAATGGTCTCGCGCTCCCCGCCTCGCGTGGTGATGACTCCCCGCACCACTCCGTGTTCTCGAATGAGGTCTTCCACGCGCACCCCCATCCGCAGGTCAAAGCTGGGGAACTGGCGGGCCTCGTGGGTCAGGAACTCCAGGAACGCCGCCTGCGGCATCAGCGCGATGTAGTTGAACTTCGATCGCAGGGTGGACAGATCGAACGGTGCAAAACTCCCGCTCGGCGTCTGAATGGAGATCTTCTGGACCCGCGTATGGGGCAACTGGAGCAGGCGATCGGCCAGCCCGAGCGAATCCAGGATTTCCAGCGCCGAGGGATGCAGGGTGTCGCCGCGAAACTCCCGATCGAAATCGAGATGCGCTTCCAGCAGCGTGACCGGGATTCCCTGGCGTGCGAGCAGAAACGCCAGCATGGCCCCGGCGGGACCGGCACCGACGATGCAACAGCGAGCGGGGGCGGGGGGCATGGGATCGCTCACACTTGGTGGTACTCGCGATACCACTTCACGAACCGCTCGACGCCGACTTCGATCGGGGTCGCCGGTTTGAACCCGACATCGCGGATCAGGTTGTCGACATTCGCATACGTGGCGGGCACGTCGCCCGGCTGTAGCGGAAGCATGTTCTTCACGGCCTTCCTGCCGAGGCACTTCTCCAGCGTCTCGATCAAGTACATCAGCTCGACCGGCGCGTTGTTTCCGATGTTGTACACGCGGTACGGCCCGCAGCTGCTGCCGGGGTCGGGGGCGGCTCCGGACCAGTCGGGGTTCGGCTGGGCGGTGTGGTCACTGGTGCGGATGACGCCTTCCACGATGTCGTCGATGTAGGTGAAGTCGCGGCGCATGTGGCCGTGGTTGAAGACATCGATCGGGCGGCCTGCGAGGATCGCCTTCGTAAACAGAAACAGAGCCATGTCCGGCCGCCCCCACGGTCCATACACCGTAAAGAACCGCAGCCCCGTCGTCGGGAGCTGGAACAGATGGCTATACGTGTGGGCCATCAGCTCGTTGGCCTTTTTCGAGGCCGCGTACAGACTGAGCGGGTGGTCGACGTTGTCGTGGACCGAAAACGGCAGCGTCGTGTTGGCCCCGTAGACGGAACTCGACGAGGCGTACGTCAGATGCTCGACGTGATGGTGGCGGCAGCCTTCGAGGATGTTGACGAACCCCACGAGGTTGCTGCTGACGTACGCTTGGGGATTCTGGAGCGAGTACCGCACCCCAGCCTGGGCGGCGAGGTGGATCACCTTGATGAACTTGTACCTGGCGAACAGCTCCCGCATCCCCGGCTCATCAGCGACATCGAGATGCTCGAATGTGAAGTTCTTGTGTGGAGTGATCCGAGCCAACCGGTCTCTCTTGAGTTGAATCGAGTAGTAGTCGTTCAGGCTGTCGAGGCCGACCACCTCATCGCCGCGTTCGAGCAGGCGGAGCGCGACATGCGAGCCAATGAAGCCCGCGGCACCGGTGACGAGAATGGGAGGCATGTGGTCCCTCCGTGGGGGTGGGGAAGCCGTCAGCGATCAGCATTCAGCGGTCAGCCAGAAATGCGAACCTGCTGGCTGACCGCTGACCGCTGATTGCTGACCGCTTCAATCCTACTTCCCGAACTGGGTCTTCTGATAATACTCGATCGTCCGCGCCAGTCCCGTCTTCAAGTCCACCTTCGGCTCCCAGCCGAGAACCCTCCGGGCCTTGGTGATGTCCGGGCAGCGCTGCTTGGGGTCGTCCTTGGGCAGGTCGACATTGATCAGCTTCGACTTCGATCCGGTGAGGGCGATCACCGCCTGGGCCAGTTCGATCATCGTGTTCTCGACCGGATTGCCGATGTTGATCGGACCGATCTCCGTGTCCTGATCCATCAGCCGCATCATGCCCTCGATGTTGTCATCGACATAGCAGAACGACCGCGTCTGCTTGCCATCACCGTACAGCGTGATCGGCTCGTTGCGCAAAGCCTGCATGATGAAGTTCGACACCACGCGGCCATCGTTGGGGTCCATCTTCGGCCCGTACGTGTTGAAGATTCGCATGATCCGCACCGCCACCCCGTTGGCCAGGTGGTAGTTCATGCACAGTGATTCGGCGACGCGCTTGCCCTCGTCGTAACAGCTGCGCGGGCCGAGCGGGTTGACGTGGCCCCAGTAGTCTTCGGTCTGCGGATGGACTTCGGGATCGCCGTAGACTTCGCTGGTCGAGGTGTGCAGGATGCGTGCCCGGCAGCGTTTGGCCAGCCCGAGGACGTTGATCATCCCGATCGTGGAGGTCTTGATCGTCTTGATGGGGTTGTACTGATAGGCCACCGGCGAGGCCGGGCAGGCGAGATTGTAGATCTGGTCGCACTCGATCTTAATCGGGTCGACGATGTCGTGCCGAATCAACTCGAACCTCGGATTTCCGATCAGGTGCGAGATGTTCTCCTTCCGCCCAGAGAAGAAGTTGTCGAGGCAAATGACATTGTCCCCCCGCGTGATCAATCGATCGCAAAGGTGACTGCCGAGGAAGCCTGCGCCGCCGGTGACGAGAATGTTCATAAGGATGGTGAGTGGTTAGAGATGAGTGGTGAGTGAGAAGAGTGTCGCACAGCGGTCGGAGTCTAGCGAAGCCGGGCAGACGTGTCTCCCCATTTTTTGCCCCCGGACGAGGGGCAACGCAGGTGGTCTCGATTCGTTTTCAGAAGGCCCGCATTGTCGAAATCGTCGACGGCGAGCAGTGCTGCGATCTTTTCATCGAACAGAGCGAAGGTTCGCTCGAAAACCTGCTGTGCCGTCAGACCATCTGCAAAGCCCTTATCAATCTCTGAATCGCACTCGAAAAACAACTTCTGCTTCTCGTCCGGCGGAAATGAAAAGTTCTCGTCGTACCCAAAAAATGCCAGACATCCATGCTTCACAAAGTCTGGCCCCAACTCGCAACCCGCCAGGCAGGAGATCAGATGCACGATCTTCCCCTGCACCTCCTCTGCTTCGTAGTGCCCCACTTGGAAAATCGGTTCCAAAAAGTCACCGGTATACGTGTCAAGCCGCCCATGTCCCACGCCCGTGATGTATCGCAATTCTTTGTTGACGACTTCTTCAGCCACGTAGTGCCGCCGTGCCAATGGCCCCTGAAGCTTGGTGACTACCATCCCCTGGGAGGTCAGGTACGGATACACCACCGCCTCGCGGTAGTCAAACACCGCTCTGGTGACCGGCTCGTGATTCGAGTCGATGGCGAGCGCCTGAATTCCAGAAACTGAAGCTGAGGAAGCTTTGGGCTTCCGTTTTACACGCTTCGCCATGAGTTGACCTCTCTCGCCACCAAACTATTGCTGCATCGCCCGATCAAGAACGAGTTGGATCACCCGCTGTTCAATCTCCACCAACAGGCGTCCGACATCGGTTTGAGCAGCGACTTCTTGTAGGGCGCGGGCTTTGTTGACCAGACCCGCACCGACCATGGCAATCTCGAAATCCGGTTTGGCCGCGATCCGCTTGGATGTCAACTCGACCAGTTTCTCAGGTTCCAAGGACGACAGAGAGAGGGCGGAAGAACCGGATGCCAGCATCTGCCGGAGTGTCAGGATCTGGCCCGACTGATTGAACGTCACGGGAAGGTCGTACTGCTCGGGCGGGAACTGAACTGCTGGACGAGTCGTTCCCACGGCCACTGGCTGTTGCTTCTTGGACTTTGCGAGTTTTTCGACCACGGCTTTGGCCAACACTTTGCGAGCCTTGTTTCGCGTCGCGAAACTCTCGGGCGATCCAGACTTGAATAGCTTCTTGGCCCCGATGGTAACCTTGGTGACCTTAGTGGCTTTTGGCGATGCCTTTGTTTCGGATGGCTTGCTCTTTGATCTCCCAGCACTGCTCATGATACCCCTCCCGAAGGCACGCTGCACCTCTGTCATCATTGCAATGCAAACTTGCAGATGCTTGTCGAGTGCATCTCAACTCTATGCGTACAGAGAATATCCGTCAAGGAATTCCCTGGGCAACCGGATCATCGGACACTCCCACAGATCACGTCAATGCCCGCTCCCCACCGCATCCGCGTGGAACCATTCCACGGTTTGCCGTAGACCAGTATCAAACGCCACACTCGGTCGCCAACCCCAGTCCTGCGTCGCGCGGCTGGCGTCGAGGAGATTTGACCGCAAATCGCCCGCCCGAGCGGGGCCGCGTCCGAGTTCCGGTACTTTCTGCCGGTCGCCAACGAGTCGCTGCACCTCGCGCTGAATGGCTTCACCCATCTGATTCGTGTCGACAGGCCGACCGGTCCCGATGTTGACCGGGCGGAACGGCTCGATCGCGGGCTGGGTCAGGGCCAGAAAGTTCGCTTCCGCCACATCGGCCACGTAGACGTAGTCACGAATATATTTCCCGTCGCCGTTGATCGTGGCCGACTCGCCTCGCAACAACCGCTGGCAGAAGATCGCCACCACCCCGGCCTCCCCGTGCGGGTTCTGACGCGGGCCAAAGACGTTCGAGTACCGCAGCGCCACGCAGGTCATCGGCGTGGTCTGCGAGTAGAACCGCAGATACCGCTCGCCGACCCACTTGCTGATCCCATACGGCGACACCGGGTCCGCCGGATGCGACTCGTTGGCGGGCTGAGTGACATCGCCATACAACACCCCCCCCGAGGAGGCAAACACAAACCGCTCGACCCCCGTCCGGTCGGCTGCGCGCAGCACCGACAACAGACCCATCACGTTAACTTCGGCGTCAAAGATCGGCTCGCGCATCGACAGGCTGACCGACATCTGAGCCGCCTGGTGCGAGACGGCCTGCGGGCGGACCTCTTCGAAGACCTTCAGAACGGCGTCCGCGTCACGCACGTCCACCTCGTGCAACTGAACTCCAGCGGGTAGGTTGCGACGATTCCCGGTCGACAGATTGTCGATCACATGCGGCTCATGGCCCGCAGCGAGGAGACGATCGACGATGTGGCTGCCGATGAAACCGGCACCCCCGGTGATGATGGCACGCATGAATCCGAACCTGTATGGGGTTCAGCGAGTGACAGAGTGATTTTGAGTTCGCAGTCGTCCGACTGTTGGAGTTCAGCCTTGAGGCTGCCTCGACCGCGTTCGGTGATCGGGCATTGCCAGGCGGCAAGACAGGCTAAAGCCTGAACTCCAACAGTCACAGTAGACAGTTCCGAGTGTATCGCGGTCAATGCAAGGCACCACGGAGCGGGCCGAGTTCACAGACCGTGCGAGTCTGTTACCTCTGGATCAGTAATTCTGCGAAGTGGAATCCATCCACGCTCATTGATGTCCAGAGGCAGGCCAGCAGTTGCAGTGCGAGTATCCATTTCCAGATCCGCTGACTCTCCACATCGTCGAGCCTGGAAAGCCCAAGGGTTGCAACCCCTGGGCGTTGCAGCCCCAGAGCCGCCGTCATCACCGGCCACGGAGCCAGAAAAATCCACAGCCGCGCCGCCTCGCCCATGTTCTTGCCCGACAGCCACAGGATCGCCCACACACTGACCCAGCTCACGGTTTGCGAGAACGCCAACGGACTGACGAGTCTCTGGCGCACCCCACGCACCGCCCCCCCCGCCACCAGGCAGGCCAGCGGCATCCCCAGCGAGAACGCCGCCTCAATCGGATTCACTGCCAGCCACGCCCCGAAGCTGCGGGGGTTGTGGGCATAGAACAGGGCATGGTTGCTGAGGTTCTGCATCCAGATCGCGAACAGGTTGCACCCGCCCCACGCCGACAGCCCCACGAGAGGCACCATAAACCCCACCACTGCCGCCAGCACGGCTGCGACATCTGCCCAGACGCGGCGATCCCGGAACTCCTCCCGCCGGGTCCAGCGTTCCAGGCCCGTCTGAATCACCAAGAGTAAGGCCACCGGTGCCAGTGCCAACGTCAGCATCAACCCGCATAAGAACCCCGCCCCCGCCAACACACACCGCCTCCACCGAAACCGCGACCAGCCATCCAGCCACAGCCAGCAACTCGTCAACGCAATCACCGGGCAAAGCAAATCCGACTTCGGAAAGAACACGAGTAAGCTCGGCACCAGCGGCCACAGCGCAGCGGCCCGCCACGCGGTGACGCGATCACTCATCCGCAGCGTGAGGTGGTAAATCGGCCAACACGCCCCCGCCACTGCGAGAAGCGTCAGCAGCGTGGCCACCCAGAGCGTGGCCTCTTCGGCGGGACTGAGCGGCTGGCCGCGCGGCGTGGGGAATTGCCGCAAGGCAGCGATGCCCTCTCGAAATCGGGACGGCTCCATCGCGATCAGGGCCTCAGCCACTCGGGGATAGCGTTCGAAGCCGACCAGCAATCCGCGATAGGCCAGCGTCAGCCCCGGCGGATGCGTGCCGAGATGAAGATACCGGTCGGGGTCGTCGCCGCTGGCGATCGATTCGCGATAACCGCTGAGGAACTCGCGAGAGTCCCGCACCTCAAAGGCCGCCTGATGGAAATACCCTTCGGTTCGCTTGTAGTACAGGACATTGGGCGAGCGGGCGATCCCCTGATAATCCGGTTGGACGCTGAGCACCCCAAACAGCCAGGCGAACGCCAGCACACACAACCCGGCCAGCCGAACATCCCGTAGCCTGGACCCCCAGGTCCGGGCGAGCTTCGAAGGCTGAGTGCGGACGATATCGCGACTGGACGCCCGGACCTGGGGGTCCAGGCTACGGGACTCTCCCCATTGGACCGCTCGCCAATATCCGGCACAGAGCAGCAGACTCCAGAAACAGGCCAACGGGTCGATCTCAGTCCAGGACCGCCTCGCCCAAGTCCATTCCCCCGGCACTCCCAGCGGGATCGATGGTGTCATCAGTATTATCAGTGACGCGAGTGTCAACGCCCCCACGACAACGACCAGCCCATGCCGCGCTCCCCACGTTCTGGCGAACGTGGCTACGGGGTGATTCTCGGGGAGTGACCCACTGGACGGCGGCGCGCTCAATCCCGCAGCCCACACTTTCGCATCAAGGCTGCCGTCGAGTCATACGCCTCACGAACCCAGGCTTCGATCTGGTCCGGCTCCGGGCTGTACTCGAGTTCAATCGACATCGCCCCCGGAATCCCCAGGTCGCGAATCTGTTCCAGGTACGGCTCGAACTGCACCACGCCGCGCCCGGGAGGCAGATCGCCATGCTTGATGCCGTCGCAGTCGGAGATATGCACGTGGAACGACTTCCCTCGCAGACACTGCAACTCCTCCGGAGCCACCTTCGCCAAGGCCAGATGCGAGATGTCGATGTTCGCCCCCAAGGCCGGGTGCCCGACATCGCCAATGAACCGGGCCATCGAGTCAACATCATTCAGCAGTGACAGTGGGAACGGCTCCAACTCCAGAGCGATCTGCAACCCGAGTGACTCCGCATGGTCCGCCAGCCGACGGCAGTTCTCGACCCCGGTCCGCCACTGCTCGGCGGGCGGGATGACCTCCTGGTTCCAGATGTACTCGCCCAGCACGAGCAACAGATTCTGCCCGCCGAACTCGTACACCATGTCGAGGTACGCCTCGCATCGCTCCAGATGGAATCGCTGCACGCTCGGGTTGAAGTCCACCAGCCCCGTCGCGACGCAGCACACCGAGATGATCGGCAGCCCGTGCCGCGCGCACTCGGTGCGGATCAGCTGGCGTTCGCGGATATCGATGTCGAGCGGATCGGCAAAGATGTCGATCGAGTCGAACCCGATCTCTTTCGTTTTGGCGATCCCCCAGGCCGTGCCGCGACCGGCTTGAGCCCAGGCGGAGTTGATGAGTCCCAGTTGCATGCTGTTTCCTCTCTGGTCCGTGGGATAGGCTTCCAGCCTGTCGGTTGAATGGCTCGAAGACGACAGGCTGGAAGCCTATCCCACGGGTGATTCCTCAGTCGTCATCGTCTTCACTCTCGTCGACGACTTCCAGAACGAATCCGCCCATGAAACCAGCCGCCAGATTGTATAGCAGCGACATCAACACTCCGCTGATGAAGCCCATCAATCCGTAACCGATCGGGGCGAGAATCAGAATCATGCCTCCGAGGACGACCCCAAAATTTCCAAACGGTCCATTCCCCCGATTGATTCCGCCATCGAGCATCGTGATGGCCCCCATGAACATTCCGATGAACAAACCCATCACGGCATACATGCTCCCCAGGATTTTCCCGACCGAAACCGGGTCGATGCGATTGATCGTGAGACGTTTCAGCATGGGTCAGGCTCGCAAGGTCCACAGGGAAGTGTGCGGACGACGATTCATCGGGGCTTGTCCGACAGCACATCCGCAGGGGGTGGCCTATCGTCATAAAATCCCTCGCGAATTGGAAGGGACGACAATGCGGGGTCACGGCGGGCCAGCCGTTGCTGTCTGGCTGCCCCGTTTGGCATTCCTCAGACTGTCTCGTGGATGGTTGCCGGGGTGCGGCCCGTGTGTGCGTCCCCATCGTCGGTACTCTGGGTCAGAGAATCCAAACCCTCGGAGTGGAACCACGAAAGTCACGAAACACACGAAAAGGATGACCAAGGACAGGCATCCGACAGCCTCGCAGAACGGGTGCGACACTCCACTCCCAGAGACGTTCTCCATCACGACACCCTGATTTTTCGTGTATTTCGTGCCTTTCGTGGTTGGATTCCTGCGTGTGTGGTGGGCGAAACCGCGACCGACGAACGGGACGCACACACAATGTAGCACGACGCTCCGCGTCGTGACTCACGACGCGGAGCGTCGTGCTACAATAACGAACATAACTCTCTGGCGAAGGCCGTCTCATGCTTCGAAGTCGGTGGTTCTCTGTGGTTGGGATCGGGCTGTTCCTCCTGGCGGGAAGCGTCTCGCGAGCGCAGGAGGTTCCGGCCTCCGAGCCTCCTCTCAGTCCCCTGGCCACGGCGACGGAACATCGCCTGCGGGGTCGGTATGAAGAGGCTGCCGAAGCCTACGAGGCGTTGCTCAAGTCAACCGACCTCGCCGAAACGGATCGCATCGCCGTCTGGCTCGGCCAGAGCCGCGTCCATGAAGAGACCGGTCGTTGGGAAGAGGCCGAAGAGGCGATCACCGCTGCTCTTGCCTCTCAACCGAAATCGCCCGCCTTACTCGCTCGTCAGGCGGAGTTGTGCTTCCTGCGGGGGCGCTATGCCCAGGCCCGCGAACTCGCTCAAGCCGGGGTCGAGCAAGACTCGCAGCACGTCCACTCGCGACTGATCCTGGCCCACGCGCTGGCTGAATTGGGCCAGCTCGATGAGGCGGCCAAGGCGTATCAGTGGTTCATCCAATACTACAACCGCTCCCAGCCGAAGGACGCTGAGACGCTGCTGTGGATCGGCGAAGGGGCGGCTCAATACGCCCGCTGGAACCGGGTGAGTTCGATCTTCCGATTCGTGGTGAACGATGTTTGCACGGACGCTCTGAAAGACAACAAGAACGCTTGGCAGGCTCCACTGCTCTCCGGGTCGCTGCTGCTGGAAAAGTACAACGAGAGCCAGGCGGTTCCGGAGTTCCACAACGCACTACGGATCAATCCGCACGTCGCGGAGATTCACGCCGCCATCGGGTTGTCGTTCTTGCAGGACTACAAGCACGACAAAGCCCGCGAGCGCGCGGAGCAGGCCCTGAAGTGCAACCCGCGTTCGCCGACGGCTCTGGTGCTGATGGCCGATACCTACCTGCTGACGGACGTTCCCGAACCGGCGGGTGAGTGGCTCGACAAGGCCCTGGCCATCAACCCGGCGGACCAGCGCGTTCTCGGTCGCAAGGCCGCCCTCGCCCTGCTCGGCGAACGACTGCTCCCCACAGAGACTCTCGCCGCAGCCTGGACTGACCTTCCTCAGATGCCGAAGGATTCTGCGCTCCCCCAGCCGTTCCTCGATGCGCTGGCCACCGTCCTGAAGTCGAATCCCAAGCCCGGCGAGATGCTCTCGGTGATCGGCCACGTCCTGGAGTCGCACCGCAAGTTCGAGCAGGCCGAAGTCTGCTACCGCAAGGCCGTCGAGATCATGCCCCAACTGACCGCCCCCCGCACCCAGCTCGGGATGCTCTGCATGCGGACCGGGAAGATCGACGAGGCGGAGAAGCTGCTGAATGAGGCGTTCGAGGCCGACCCCTTTCATGTCCGCACGAGCAACATGCGGAAGGTACTCGGCGTCCTCAAGACCTACGACACGATCACGACCGAACACTTCGTGATTCGCATCGACCACGACCAGAGGCTGCTCGGGCAGGCGATGGCCGATCACCTGGAGCTGGCCTACCCCGAACTCGTCGCGAAGTTCGGTTACGAGCCGCCTCAGCGGACGCAGTTCGAGATCTACTGCAACGCGAAGGGGCAGGGGGCTCATGCGTGGTTCAGCTCGCGGATGATCGGGCTGCCGTGGATTCAGACGATCGGGGCCTCGACCGGCGTCATGGTGGCGATGGCCAGCCCGAACCAAACGCAGAAGCCGTATCACTGGGGCCGCGTGCTGCGACATGAGTTCTCGCACGTGCTCACGTTGCAGGCGACGCAGTTCAACATCCCACATTGGTACACCGAGGCTCTGGCTGTGCGGATTGAAGGCTCGGCCTTCCCGCCCTCGTGGGAAGCATTGCTCCTGGAGCGCCAGCCGAAGGGGGAGCTGTTCAACCTCGACACGATCAACGATGGATTCCGCAAGCCGAAGAGCCCGGACGACTGGACGCTGGCGTACTGCCAAGCCTCGCTGTACGCGGTGTTCCTGGAGCAGAAGTACGGGGCCGACTCGAACGCCAAGTTGCTGACGGCGTATCGGCAGGGGAAGACGACCGAAGAGGCCCTGCGAGAAGTCTTTGTCATCGAGAAGCCGCAGTTCGAGACCGAGTACCGCGAGTTCCTCGCCCAACGCGTGGCGACCTTCACAGCCGGTCGCGCCCCGGCCTTGCCCGACCAGAAGACTGCCGAAGCGAAGTACAAGGCGAACATGGACGACATGCAGGCCGCCGATGAGTACGCCTTTGCTCTCATGCGAACCCGCCGCGTCCCGCAGGCTCGCAAGATCGCCGATGCGGTGCTGGCGAAAGAGCCGGAACGCCCGCTGTCGAACGTGATCGTGGCCCTCATGAATGCCAAGGCGGGGAAGCCGGCCGAGGCGATCGAGACGCTGACGATCATTCGCGATGTCGGCGACCCGCATCGTGAAGTTCTGGCTGCGCTCTGCACGCTGGCCGCTCAGGCGAAGAACTGGACGGTCGTCCTCGAAACCGCTCAAATCGGCCGCAAGTCGTTCCCCCGCGATCCTCTGTTTGCCTCCGCAGCCGCGAAGGCGTGCGAGGAGTTGGGGAACACCACAGACCTCGCCGAGATTCTGGAGGTGATCGTCCTCCTTGACCAGGACGACCCCGCCGCCCGGCGGAAGCTGGCCAAGATCAAGCTGGCGGCGGGCGATGCCGCGACCGCGCGGAAGTGGGCCGCCGACTCGCTGCTGATCGACGTGACTTCGGTCGAGACGCAGGAGCTGCTTGGTCGGGCGTGCGTGGGTTTGAAGGAGTGGCCCGCAGCCGAACGAGCCTTCACGACCGCCCTCGAACTCGAACCGGGCCGTGTCGATAGCCAACTCGGCCTCGTGGAGTGTTATGCCCAGACCGACCGAAAAGACAAATCCCGCGAGTTGCTGGAGGCGGTGCTGAAGGCCCATCCGGAGCATGCTGGAGCGAAGGAGTTGCGGGCCAGACTGGGGGTGTGAGCAGGGAATCCGACGTGAGTCATTGACTCGCATGGTATTACAGTAAAAAGAGTTGTGTCTCATTTGCAATTGGAAGACGATCACGTGAGACTCCAAGGTAATATTCATACACCTTATCAAGATGTAGGAATATTACCTAAGTGTGTATTGAGCCACTGTCAGCACAAGGTGTTCCGCGACAACCTTGACAAGGTGTGCTGCGATTACCTAAAAAACGTATCCCAGGATTACCTTACGGAGTGACCCACATGAAACCTTGGCATTTTTACGGACGAAATGACAAACTCAACTCACTCAGGGACATCTTCGCCCGCAAGAAATGGTTCTTCGCGAAGGTCTCCGGGCGGAGGCGAATTGGCAAAACCACCCTCATCCAGCGGGCCATGGAGTCGGCGCGGAGCGGGCAGTCGGTGCTGTACTTACAGGTGCCCGATTCAGAGCCGGTGGGGGTGATCTCAGCTGTCAATGATGCACTGGAGACATTCGCGGTGCCGGTCGATCAGTTTCCTCGCCCACACAACTTGGCTCAGTTTGCCAAGCTGATCGAGGCACTGGCCCGCGCGGGATACATTCTGGTTCTGGACGAGTTTCAGTATTTCCACCGCAAGGGGTACGAGGAGTTCTGTTCGCTGCTGCAAGCGGTCGTGGACCGGCTCGCCTCCCAAGCGGCTCACGTGACCGGAGGGCTCATCGTGCTCGGGTCGATTCAGACCGAGATGATGGCGCTGCTAGAAGATCGCACAGCCCCGCTGTTCAATCGAGTGACCGACACGATCGACCTGACCCATTTGGAAATCGCCTCGATCCGGGAGATGCTGACGGAGCATGCCGACGCTTCGCCCGAGCGGCTGCTCTTTCTGTGGAATCTCTTCGAGGGTGTCCCCAAGTTCTATCGCGATTGCTACGAGCAGGGAGTGCTGGCAGCTGACCGCCCCACGTTACTCCGGAGAATCTTCTTCGAGAGTTCCTCCCCGCTCCGGACCGAAGCCGAGAACTGGTTTCTCCACGAATTACGGGGCCGATACGACGTGGTTCTCAAGCTCGTGGCCCGTCATGCGGGCCTGATGCATGGCGAACTGGTGCAGATGATTCGGGAGGCCAGCGACGACCCGGAGGCCCAGATCGGCGTCTATCTCAAGACCCTCATCGAACGCTACGGGCTGATCGAACGCAAGCTGCCCGTCTTCGCCAAATCCAACGCCCGCCGCAGCCGCTACTACATCACTGACAATTTTCTACGGTCCTGGCTGGCGGCGTTGGCGAATCCCGTTTCAGCCATCGCCTTTCGTCCCCTCGATCAACTCGTCCGGGAGGCCGATCAGCGGCTGGAAGTCGTGGAAGGCTTCGCGCTGGAGAAGCTGGCCGGACAACTGTACCAGGAGCGCAGCCGCCAGGGCCTCGGCGACTTCCCGCTGACGCAGCGCATCCAGGGGTACTGGGACAAAGCCGACACAGAACTCGATCTCGTGGCCGTCAACGAAGAGGAACGGATCATTCGCTTCGGGTCATGCAAGCGTTCCCCCTCCAAGCTGATTTCCGACATCAACAATTTCAAGGGACATGTGGACCGATTTCTGAAGGCGCTTCCGCAATACCAGGCGTGGACGGTGCAGTACGCGGGAATCGCCCCTAGTCTGGATCGGGAGCAACGGGCGATCCTGGAGCATCATGACGTGATCCCGCAGGACTTGAACGACCTGATGTCCGGCCTGCGTTGAGGGTGGCGGGTAGACCGGCCAGCTGTCTGGTACACTGCCCGCCCGCGTGGCTCAGACACGATCACCGCCCTCCCCTCTCACGACCCACCTCACAGAAACGGACATTCCCATGGTCACTGTCGGCATGAACTACCACGTCCTTCCGGGCAAGCAGCAGGACTTCCAGGACAAGTTCGCTGGCGTCATCGACGCCCTCAAGGCGGCACCGGGGCATACACACTCGACGCTGTGGAAGGATGTCACCGACGATGCGTCGTTCCTGATCACCAGCGAATGGAACGACGAGACCGCCTTCAATGAGTTCATCCGCAGCGACGCCTTCCGCGCCGTCACCAACTGGGGCAAGGAGCAAATCCTCTCCGGTCGTCCTCAGCATAAGATCTACAAGCACTAGAAGCGTGCCACGGAGGCCCCGTCGCCACGTTCGCCAGAACGTGGGCGATTGGTCTCGGCTCTCACGGTGCCGACAGACTTCCGAAGTCTCGGAAGACTTCGGAAGTCTTGACGCGGGTTCCGAATAGCCCACGTTCTGGCGAACGTGGCTACGGGGATCGCTACCGCACCAGCGGTTTCGGCTCGCAATACTTCAAGGCCATCAGCGCGTACGCCGTCGCCAAGTTCGGGTCGCCTTCGTACCAGCGGTCGTTCGTGTTCACCCAACTGCCATTGGCGGTCTGAATACTCATGAGGTGTTCGGCGAGTTCCTTCCGCCAGTCGTGCTTGGCACCGGCAGCATCCTCGAACAGATCCACCTTCATCGCGGTCAGAGCCTTCGCAAACGTCTGGTGGTAATAGTACACCCCCTGCTGGGCCAGACCGGGGTTCTCCTTGACCGTATAGTTCTTGCGGATCCAACCGGCCGCAGCCTTCACGCGCGGGTCATCTTCTTTCAGGCCCGCGTAGATCATGCTCTTGAGTCCGGCATAGGTCATGCTGGCATACGACCGCAGGCCCCCCTCGGCGGTGTTCCCAGCTTGCGAGTTGCCACCGCCCGCCGGGGTGTAGTAGAAGCCGCCGTCATTGACCTTGCCAGCGAACTCGGTCGTGTTGTGTTCGGATTCCAGATTCTGGCAGCGCGAGACGAAGGCGAGGGCCTTCTTGACGGCTTCATCGTCCGATGCGACTCCCGATTCCTTGAGCGCTTCCAGAAAGAACGCCGTGTTCGAGAGGTCGGGCCGCTTGCTGCGACCGTATCCCTGGCCCCCGTAAGCAGGCTGCGACGGGTCGGCCCCTTCGGCCTCATCCCACTGGATCGATTTGAGGAACTCGACCGCCTTGTTCAGCAGCGCGTCGTACTGACCGTTAGTGTTGGCCCGGCGAAAGGCGAGCAGGATGATACTCGTCTCGTAGTTCTTATGAGCGGTCTCCGGATGGTAGATCCCACCGTCCGGCTGGGCGAATGTCGCCAGATGCTTGAGGGCCTTCACCACCGCCGGATGGTCCGGCTTCACCCCCGCCTCGAACAACGAGAACGTCACCAGCCCGGTAATCCCCGGCTGCTTCTCCGAGGTCCAGCTGCCGTCCGGCTGTTGCGAGGCGATCAGGAACTCCGCTGCCTTGGCCCGCCCCTTCGCCAGTGTCTCCGCAGCCGGGCCGACCGTGTCCTGGGCCTGCACCGAGACGGTCATGCCGCCGAGAATCGCCATGCCCAGAATCAGGCTGTGCCAGAATCGCTTGCTCACGTTGTGTTCCTTGTCTTCCGTCTGTTTCACCGGCCCGACCTATGGGGTCGGGTTCTGTTGTCGTTCATCATGCCATCTGCAGACCGTCGCGTCGAGTGCTGCGCCGGGAGGGCGAGGCCAGTGCTGTGAACACGATTGAGGCGCAGGCACAGCCTGCATGTCGGCGATTTCTCCGAAATCGACCTCGTAGGCGATGTCGCTCC
>JAYWFM010000425.1:0-19000 GCA_043778825.1 Planctomycetota bacterium
CAGAGTTCCGAAGGCATGCCTTTCTCTGCGTCCTCAGCGCCCTCTGCGTTTCCAATTTCCGAGGCGCTGGATCGATGATCTCCTCCGTCGCATTCCTCAAGAACCAGTGTTCTCCGGGTTTCCAGACTCCGAGGTGCAGCGCTGATGGAGCTACCCATTTTCGTGACGCACACACTTGACCTGGTGTGTGCGTCCCGTTCGTCGGTCGCGGTTTCGCCCACCACACACACAGGAATTCAACCACGAAATACACGAAATACACGAAAAAAGGGTTCATTCGACTATTTTTGGGGATTTCAGATTGCCTGACGGCATATGGATTTACGGAGGCATGGCTCCGATGTCCAATGTCCTGAGATTCCGAGAAGCCCCTGACTGAGATCCCCGGTCAGGGGCTGACACGCCATGGGCGCATCGGAGGCCAGGATATTCCTTGGCTGGTTGCTTCCCCGCAGAGCCCGCCTCCGCTTCACTTGGCAGGGGCATTGCAGCAGACAGGCGTATCCGCTTGCAACCATTGGACATCGGAGCCATGCCTTAGAAAATCCACCCCGGTCAAACCACAACCCCCCCAAAATAGTGCGATGAACCAGAAGAAGGCCCAACAAGCGGTTCCAGCGGACCCGGCCAAGCTGCGGGATTTTGGCCTGCGAAGGTCTTCGGCTTCGCTGATCGTCTGTCGTGCTTCGCGCCGCTTGTCCGTGCGGCTGACCTTGGTCGTTGGTCAGCAGGCTCTCTTCGATTCTGCCGCATGGGTGGTCTCGGCCCACCCAGCGTCGCGGGAGGATTCGCTCGCCAGCGAAGACACGCCCCCGTCGAGTGGGGTGATGGGTCAGACTCTGATCTCGAAATGCAACCACCCCGGTGCCTGCACGAGCAGACGCCGGGGTGGTTGCGATTTCAAACTTCCACCGGAAGACCTACTTCTTCGCCAGTTCCTTTTTGATCGCCGCCACCACTTCCTCCGAGTCCGGTTCCACGCCGGTCTTGAAACGGGCGACGACTTTGCCGTCGCGACCGATCAGGAACTTCTCGAAGTTCCAGCCGATCTTCCCGGCGAACTGCGGGTTGGTCTCGGCTCCGGTCAGGTACTTGTACAGCGGGTCGGCCTTCTCGCCGTTCACGTCGATCTTCGAGAACAGGTCGAACGTGACATTATATTTCGACGTGCAGAATTCCTTGATCTCCGCAGCTGAGCCGGGCTCCTGTTGACCGAACTGGTTGCAGGGAAAGCCGAGGACGACGAGGCCATCGTCCTTGAAGGTCTTCTGCAGATCCTGCAGGGCGGCGTACTGCGGGGTGGCTCCGCACTGGCTGGCCACGTTGACGACCATGACGACCTTGCCCTGATACGTCTTGGCCAGATCGACTTCCTTGCCATCCAGGCTCTTGACGGTGAAATTCAACGCTGTGGACACGGCAGCTTCCTTCTGGGCGGTGTCTTTCTTCGCGGTCTCTTTTTTCTCTTCCGCAGTCATGACCGTAGCCAGACCACACAGCAACAACGCAGCGGCAGCAAAACTCTTCACAATGAGGATTCCTCGAACCAGGCGGGCAATGGGGTGGGAAGGCTCGTCGCGCAGCGAGTCTCTGGCAGGCATTGTATCGGCGAGCAGGCCGAGAACCAAATCCGCGCGGGGGATCGCCCAGCGCAGCCTCCGGGCCGCAACCCCAGAGTGAAGCCGTCAGTGGTCAGCCAACAGGCCCTCCCGCAATGGCTCTGCACCCCGAAGAAAGGTGGTCGTTCTCCCAGGGAAAACCCGTCAGCTGTCCCGCCAAGGACACGCGAAAGTCGCCCACCGTTTCAACGGTGGGTTCACGTCGGTTCACGATCCGCCCAGTCCCGTCCGGGACGACAGAAGCCCGCTCGCCCCATCATACTTGAGGCCCACGAGCCAGCCCTCCTCATGATCTTGTTGTCATGATCTTGTGATCCACTTCTCTTCGGTGCCGAATTGCCCGTGGTGGCCAGAAGAGGAATCACAAGATCATGAAGAGGGGCAGCGGTGGGGGGGTGTCGATGACCACGTTGAGTGTCCATCTCTGTCGTCCCTGACGGGGCTCGGTTCGCGAGGTTCATGAGGTCCCACCGATAAATCGGTGGGCTATTTTCGGGTGTCCCTTCGGGGTCCAGAGGGTTTCCAGGCCATCGATCACTTACGGAGCGGGCGCAGATTTCAGACGTGAGTCGCATGAGGAACACAATCATGAGGAGTCCCGACACGACTCGCGGACCCCGTCAGATCCCCGCCGAGTCGGCCTCCTCGTTCGCCCGTGGGAGAATTCGAAGCGAACGGGCTTTTTCTAGTGTGTGCGTCTCGTTTGTCGGTGGCGAAGCCCGACCGGGAGGGCGAGACGGCGGGAGGGCGAGGCTCCTGCCGAGCCGCTGGCGCGAGGGAACGTCGACCCTGGCTCGCGGCTCGGCAGGAGCCTCGCCCTCCCGACACGTCGCCCAAGCCTCTCACCGACTCACGAGACGCTCACACCTTTTTCTCCGGCGAGGGGTGGCATCCGTGGAAAACTGGTTGGAGTGGCGTTACGATCGGGGGACTTTGATCGGTCGCAATTGTCCAACTCTGGCACAGGCGACCCGTCGCCGGGTCCAAATGAATTTGGCCATACCCCTCCTCCTCACACCAAGATGGTCCTTCGAACATGAGTGAAGCGCAAACTCCGACAAGCGGCGAGAAGCCAGCGATGTTCCTGTTCTGGGGGTGTTTCATCGCCCTGATCACGACCGCGTATGCGTTCATCTCGCGGATGTATCTGTGTGATGTCCGATTCGCGACCGACTTTGGTGTCGACAAAGTAGCCATCGGCACGCTGAAGGGGGCTGGGGTGTGGCCCTTCGCGATTTCGATCATTCTGTTCAGCCTGATCATCGACCGGATCGGCTACAAAATTGCGATGCTGTTCTCGTTCTGCTGCTACGTGATTTACGCCATTTTTGGCGCGTTGGCTTATTCTGCGGTGAATGGTGTGACCGGAGCCGAATTGCCCGCAGCACAAGCTCAGGGCTACCGCCTGATGTACTGGGGCAGCGTGATCCTCGGATTGGGGAACGGCACCGTCGAGGCGTTCATCAACCCGGTCGTCGCCACGATGTTCAGCAAGGAAAAGACCAAGTGGTTGAATATCCTCCATGCCGGATGGCCCGGGGGTCTGGTTCTTGGTGGTCTGGTCATGATCACTTTGGCAGAAGTCGCTAAGACGGGTGACTGGCGGATGGTGATCGGATTGATCCTTGTCCCTGCGATCGTTTATCTCGTCATGCTGATGGGAGCCAAGTTCCCTGTGAACGAGCGAGAAGCAGCTGGAGTGGGTTACCTCGACATGCTCAAGGAATTCGGTGCGATCGGGGCTTTGCTGGCCTTTGGTCTGATCTTTGTCCAGCTGTCCGAAGCGTTGAGTTTCGACAAAAAGATCGCATGGGTGTTGACGGGGATTGTGACGGTCGCGTTCGGTGTTGCGACGAAGAGTATCGGTCGTCCGTTACTGATCTTCCTGATTCTGATCATGTGTCCGCTTGCCACGACGGAAATCGGAACCGATGGTTGGATCGGCGGCTTGATGGAAGAGCCGATGAAGGCGGCAGGCTTCAACGCCGCGTGGGTGCTGATTTACACCTCAGCCATCATGATGGTGCTGCGGTTCTTTGCGGGTCCGATCGTCCACAACCTTTCGCCGATTGGATTGCTGATCGCCAGCTCGATTATGGCGATTGCGGGCCTCACGACGTTGTCGAAGACCGGCAACTCGGGACTGGGAATGATCTTCGCGGCGGCGACGCTGTACGGCTTCGGAAAGACATTCTTCTGGCCGACGATGCTGGGGATCACCGCGGAACAAAGCCCGAAGGGGGGGGCCTTGACCCTCAATGCGATCTCGGGCGTCGGGATGTTGGCGGTCGGCATTTTGGGATTCCCGTTCATCGGGTTTCTGCAAGAGAAGACCTCGCATGATGTCCTGACGAAGTCCGCTCCCGCTGTGATTCAGCGGGTCGGCATCGAGAAGAAGTACGTTCTCGGCAAGTACCAGGCGATCGACCCCGCCAAGGAAGTCTTGATCACAGCGGCTGCCGACAAGACCGCACTCGCGGAGGCGAAGAAGGCCGGTCAGTTTTCCGCACTCGGCAGCATGGCCGCGTTCCCGACCGTGATGCTCGTCTGCTATCTCCTGATCTGGGCCTACTTCAAGTCCAAGGGTGGGTACAAGGCGGTCGAGTTGTCTGCCGATGATGCCGCCAATCCGATCGTCGGATTCGAGGCTTAACCACGTGATGCAGACCCTCCACCCGACCGCCAAGTCGGGTGGAGGGCTTTTTCCAACCACGGACCTGCTTCGGGCCGGACGGACTGACGGCACATGACCCGAGTGATCGACTACTCCGCTCCCGGCGACCACCGCGCCGTCGTCCAGGCGGCTCTCGATGCCAGCCGGGAACCGCAGCTGCTTGGGTTGCCGTGTGAGAGCGGGTATTTGCTCGCCACTTCGTCGATGAACGCGGTGGCTGTGGCGCGCCTCTTGGAGGTGGCCCAGGCGGTCGATCGGGCTCCGTGTTTGTGTTTATCGCATGCGGGGCAGATCGAGGATTACGTCGAGTCGGTCTCGCCGTCGGCTCTGCGACTGGCCCAACGCAGCTGGCCGGGGCCGGTGATTTTGGAGTTCGAGCTGACCTCGAAGTGGTCGGGACCTCCTCTGGCTGCACCGCTTCTGGCCCATCTGGAACGTCATCCGCTACGGTTCGCCGGGTTCGGGCATCCGCTGCATGTGGGAATGGCCCGAGTGCAGCGCGAGCCGCTGGTGGTCCTCGAATTGCCTGCCCCAGCCGGTGGCAGTTGGGCGTCCGCCGATGGATTAGAACTGGCCCAGGTATGGGGCGAGCAGATCGGCCTGATTGTGAACGCCGGGTTTGTCTCCTGTCCGCAAGGGGCGACTGGTGTACGGTTTACGCGATCCGGCGAGTGGTCGATCTCCCAGCCCGGTGTCTACTCCCCGGACCAGATCACCCAGCTCATGGCCAAGATGGTGCTGTTCGTTTGCACCGGAAACACCTGCCGCAGCCCACTGGCCGAGGGACTGTTTCGCAGTCTGCTGTGCCAGCGGTTAGAATGTGAAGAGACCGAACTGGTGCGGCGGGGGTTCATTGTGGCCTCGGCCGGTGTGTCGGCGACTCCGGGGGCTCCGGCCAGTCCGGAGACGCTCGACATCCTCCGCGAGGAGGGGATCGACCTCTCCGACCACGCCAGTCAGCCGGTGACGGACCAACTGGTGGCGTGGGCCGACCTGATCCTGGCGATGACCTCGCGTCATCAGTCAGCGGTCACGGGGGCCTTTCCCGGCAGTGAGCTCAAGGTGCAACAAATCTGCGTCGACGGGTACGACATCGCCGATCCGATCGGGGGTGATTACTCGGTCTACGTGGAGTGTCGTGATCAAATCCGGCAGTGTCTGGAACACTGGCTGGATTGTGTGATTTCCGAAGTCTGATGAATCGAGTGGGACATGCGAATCGCCGTGGCGAGTGATCATCGAGGGCTCCGGGTGAAGGGCCTCATTCTGGAACAATTGCGTGGCTTAAGCCACGAAGTGATCGACATGGGGCCGGAGGAATCTGGCCCGGTGGATTACCCGGTGTATGCCTCGAAAGTGGCCAAAGCCGTTTCGGATGGCAGCGTCGATCGCGGGATCTTGATCTGCGGCACCGGGATGGGGATGAGCATCACGGCGAACAAGTTTCGCGGCGTGCGGGCGGTGACTTGCCACGATGACGTGACGGCTGAGACGAGTCGTCGCCACAACAACGCCAATGTGATGTGCCTGTCGGCGGACATGCTGGGCGAGCGGCTGCTGAGCCGGATTGTCGACCTATGGATTCGGACCGACTTTGAAGGGGGTCGTCACCAGCGCCGCCTCGACCAGATCAGCGACATCGAGAAGGAACAGGGGACTTCGCCGGAAGACGGCTCGTGCTGCGGGTGAGGAAGAGTGTCGCCTTTCGTTCCGCCTGTATTGTCGCCTTTCGCTCCGCGAAAGGACGTTCTTTCGCGGAGCGAAAGACGACAAACCCGACAGGAACACTAATTTCCGCTAATCGACGCTAATCCAGAGATGATGAGCGTTTATGAGTGTCGATCAGTGTTCCGAAATTCTTGCCCGAACTTCCGTACTGTCCCGCTCGCTGAAGCTCCTGTTGCTCGTGCCACACCCCATAAACTCTGGGCGGACACGCCCACCACTCAGGATACTCTCCATGTCCAATCCAACCGATTTGCGTTACGCGGAATCCCACGAGTGGGTCCGTCGCGAGGGCCACACTGCCACCATCGGAATCAGTGCCTTCGCGGTCAAGGAGCTGACCGACCTGACCTATGTCGAACTCCCCGCCGTGGGCAAGACGTTCAAGGCCCAGCAGGTCTTCGGGGTGGTCGAGAGCGTCAAGGCGGCCAGCGACCTGTACGCTCCCGTCTCGGGCACCGTGACTAAGGTCAACACCGCCCTGGAGTCGGACTTGAGCGTACTCTCCACTGACCCGTTCGGCCAAGGCTGGATGATCCAGATCGAACTGGAGGCACCGGCGGAAATCGACCAGCTGCTCGATGCGGCGGCGTATGAGAAGTTCTGCGCGGCGGAGAGTCACTGAGGCAGAAGTTTTCAGTCGTCAGTTTTCAGTGGTGAGTCAAGCCACCGACAAGCCCTTTGGTCTCTACACAACTCAACAGCCGAGTCCTGTCACACCCTCAAGGCAGGCGAAAATCCGGCTGGCGGCTGTCTTTTCCGGGTGCATTCGCCATTTGGCGGTATCACACGGAATGCGAGTCGCGGAGCGACATCGCCTACGTCGCTCAGTCGCTCCGCGACTGAGATTCCTCGGGGATACCGCCTATGAGCGAATGCACCCGTCTTTTCCCGGAGGGAATTCAGCCCATCGCCGGTGGTCGAGGGCAGCGCAGGCTTCTCCCGCCACCCCAGGGTGGCGGACTTTACGGTGTGACGAGTCCGCCGGCTCCTTCGGGGGCGACCACTTTCTGGGGGTCTGGCTCGCCTGAATCAGAGTCGGCGATCAGTTTGTAACCCACTCCCGCGACCAGCAGCACGGCCCCCAGGACCAGAGCCGCGATGTAGATGAAGCGGCGATCGATGCGGTTGTTGGGTGATGTTCTGACCACCGAGGGGAGCGGCGGCGCGATCAGGGGAGCGGAGGGCGGCGCGGCGATCCACTTGGGATTGGACCGCTCGGGATCCCTGGCAGCCATCGGCTCCGGCGCAACCGGTGCGACTGCCCGTTCTCTCTGCTCCGAGACGTACTCCGTGGCAGGCGACGACGCATCGGGTCGCCTCGGCCCCTTGCCGATCCTGGACTTCCCGGCGCTGCTGGGGCGTTCCACGGATGTCGGGTCTGGAACGGCGCTGGCGTCAACAACGCGGCGGCTGATCTGAGAGTCCGACTCGGGACGGCGGGTCAGCACGGCTTCCAGACCCGCGAACCGGGCCACGAGTGCCGGGTGAGCCTGCCGCCAGGTCTGGCCGCCATTCTCGACGAGCCACTTGGACAGCGCGGCGGCCACTTCGGCAGCCGACTGGTAGCGATCGTCCTTGCGCTTCTGCATCATCTTCTCGACGATGGCCACCAGGCTTTCCGGTACGCCCGGACGCTGCTTGCGAATCGAGGGCGGGGCCTTGGTCTGATGAGCCAGCAGCCGCTGCACGAGGGTGCCATCGGTGAATGGCGGGTGGCCGGTCAGGGCGAAGTACAACGTGCAGCCGAGGCTGTAGATGTCGGCCCGTTCATCGACGGCGTGGCTGTCGACGGCCTGTTCCGGGGCCAGGTAATCGGCGGTGCCGAGGACTTTTTCGTCGTGCTTGATGGTCAGCGACTCGGTCTCATTGTCGCGGAAGAAGCGGGCCAGGCCGAGGTCCAGGATCTTCACCACCCCCTTCAGATCGACCAGCAGATTGCCGGGCTTGATATCGCGGTGGACCAGACCGTGTTCGTGAGCGTGGGCCAGCCCTTCCGCGGCCTGGCGGATGTAGTCAGCCGCTTCGATGACCGCGAACTGCTGGCGGACTTCGAGGAGCTTTTCGATGTCTTTCCCCTCGACGTATTCCATGACGAGGAAGTGAATCTCGACGCCGCCTTCGGTTTCGGTGTCGACATCGTAGGCCCGCACGATGTTGTGGTGATCGAGCGCGGCCACGGCCTGGGCCTCGCGATGGAACCGGCCCAGGTAGGACGTGTCCCGCACCTTGTTCGCGGGCAGAACCTTGATCGCGCACTTCCGCTTCATGCGCGTATGCTCGGCCAGGTAGATCGAACTCATCTCGCCCTTGCCGAGTAGATTCAAGAGCTTGTACCGCCCCAGGATGAAGCCCTTGAACTTCCCCTGCAGCAGCTTCTCGGACTGCCAGGGCGTGATCGTTCCCTTGTCGATCATCGCGGAGGCGAGAGCGGCCGAGTTCCCGGTATCGACGCCTTCCCCGCGCAGGGTCTTGATGAGCGTTTCGATCGCCTCCGGATCGGCCAAGCCGCTTTGCTTGACTCCCGTGATAAACGATTCAGCGGTGAGTTTCAGGGACATGTTGAGTTCGTCCTGGACCAGACACAGGGGGGAGTTCGGCCCACGCCGCACTCCCGAAACCATTCACAAACAGCCACCGATCACCGGATCGCACGCTGCCCATCGACACCTCTCTCAACAACGCTCCGCATTGTTGGCAACTCGACACTTTCGTTGTACGAAGTGATTCGACCTCTGACCATTTGGCTTCGGGTTTCTGGACACGAATCCCGCGTGGCTTCCTGGCAACATGCTCCCCAACCGTCAGGGGCCACTCACGCGGACGGTTCGTGGCCCACCACCTTCACCTCAATGACCAGGGTTTCCCCCGCCAGGGGATGATTGGCGTCGACCACAGCTTCCTTCTCCGTGAGGATCTGAATCCAGACATCGAGCTTCACGCCTCCCAGCGTCGCGGTGAGCTGCTCGCCGACTTGGGCTTCCTCGGGGATCACCGAGACAGGAGTCGACTGGATCAGCACCGGGCAGTGCCGACCGAAGGCCCGCTCCGGTGGGGCTGTGATTGAGCGGGATTCTCCGAGTTGCATGCCGACCAGGCCGAGGCTTAAGCCGGGGATGAACTCGCCGGAACCGACGCGGAATTCCAACGGGTCGCGACGGTCACTGGTCTCGATCACGCTGCCTTCCAGCGAGCGCGACGTGTAGTGGATGCGAACGAGATCCCCGGAGGCGATGGCGGGCATGGTGTGTGTTCCTTAGAGTCGGGGCATCAACGAGTGTCGTCTTTCGCTCCGCGAAAGAACGCCCTTTCGCGGAGCGAAAGGCGACACTCCCGAGAGTTGACGTTACAGGTCATCCAGAACGTGGCCGGACGGGATCTGCGGTGCGGGGGCTGCGGGACTGCTGCTGACGAGTGCGGCGAGTTTGTCGGCTTCGAGGGCGCGATCGGTTTGCCGCAGCAGTTGGACGTAGTTCTCGCGGGCCTTCATCAGCGGCGCGGCCCGCAGGGGGCGTTCTCGTTCCAGGATGCCGATCGCACGCTGGATGGCGGGCTCCGCTCTCTCGTACTGACCCAGCAGGAACCGCACTCCGGCCAGATTGTCGAGGTGCTTGGCGGTCTCCGCCGAGTCCGCTCCGTGCAGCTGTTCGCTGAGCGTGACGCAACGTTCCATCAGGGGAGCTGCCGCATCGGGAGCATGGCGCAGGTAATGGACACCGGCGAGTTGGCTGAGGGAGATCAGCAGTTGCGGGGACGTTCCCTGGGCTTCGAGGGGTGGGAGCTTGGCCTCCAGCAGTTCGGCGGCCTCGTCGTACTTTTGGGATTGAATGAGCACATCGGGGAGAGCGTCTCGGGCCACGTCGATGAGGCTGGACTGCGTGGCGGCATCGGCTTGTTCGATGACGGAACGGAAGGCCGCTTCCGCTGGGACTGTGTTGCCGAGTTGTTCCAGGATCTGCCCCAGCAGGAGCAGATTCGGCACCCGCTCGATGTGACTGGCTCCGAGTGTCGCTTGTTGGATTTCGAGAGCATTGACAATCCGAGGCAGCGCTTCCGCGTACAGGTTGCGGGCGATGAGATTCAGAGCGATCAATTGGAGTGTCTCGGCGATCTCCAGACGCTGCCCCGACATCGTGCCGTACTGAATGGCCAGGCTGCGCTCGAGCAGTGGGAACGCGGGTTCGTACCGCTGCTCGGCATGGGCCAGTTCTGCCAGACCCAGCAGCACCTTGGCGGTCATGCGATGGTCGGCCCCGAGGACTTCGGTGATCGTCCCCTGGCCACGCAACAGCATGAGTTCCGCCCGACCGACATGCCCCAGTCGCAGCTCGTTGCGGGCGGAGCAGATTTGCAGCGAGGCCGCATGCGGATGGCGCTCTCCATGAGCGGCGACGTAGATGTTGAGGGCGCGGGCGTAGAGCGGGCGGGCGACTGCGTAGTGCCCCTCGGTGAACTCGACTTCGGCCAGCGTGCCGAGCGTGGTGGCCACATGCGGATGTTCGGGTGAGAGGCAGGTCTCGCGAATCTTCAAGGCCCGCTGCAGGCACTCGCGTGCCTGGTCGTAGCGGTGCATCTGCAGGTACAGGTATCCGAGGTTGTTCAGGATCTGAGCCACCTGGGGATGATCGGGACCGACCATCGCTTCGCGAATCGACAGCGACTGCTGGAGACGCTGCTCCGCGTCCGCGTGGCGTCCGAGAGACCGCAGCGCCTCGGCCAGATTGTTGAGGGCCGTGGCCAGCGAGGCCTGGTCAGTTTTCGGGTGCGATTGCCGGTCGGCGATGTCGCGCTCGTACAGACGCACGGCTTCGGGGAATCGTCCACGGGCGACGTAGACCGCCGCCAGATTGCAGCGGGTGCGTCCGAGTCGGGCATCGTTGGCCCGCAGAGAGCGTTCCTGGATGTGGAGGGCCCGCTCGAGCAAGCGGCGGGCGGGCTCGACCTTGTTCTGAGCAAACAGACTTTCCGCGAGGTCATTCAACACCCGCGCCACTTCCGGATGATCGGCTCCGTAGGTCTGTTCGAGAATCGAGAGCGCCCCCCGAAACAGGACATCCGACTCTTTGTACGCGCCCCGCGCCGACTTGATGACGGCCAGTCGATTGACCATCTCGCCGATCAGCCGGTGTCCGCGCGGCAGTGTGGCCCGCCGCACCTCCAGCGTGCGTTCGTAGACCGGCTCGGCATCGGACAGTCGTCCGCTGAGATAATACTGCTCCGACAGGAAGTTGCAGGCGATGCCCAACTCGGTCTCCGACACTCGCGGAGACTTTTCCCGGATTGCCACCTCGTCGAGGAGCAGTCGCTCGCACGCCGTGTAGTCCTTCAGCATAAAGTCGGTCCGAGCCAGCATCAGCCGATTGCGCAGCAGCAGCACGTGATCGACGGGCAGCAGAGAGGCTCGCATGTCGAGGGCGGCTCGAAACTGGTCGCGGGCCTGCTCGGGCTGGTTCTGTCCCAGCGAGACACCCGCCTGCAGGTAACGGAGTTGTCCGGTCAGCAATTGATTGTGAGGGGTCAGCGGATGCGACTGGCAGTTCACGGCGGCCAGTTGCAGTCGACCGGCGGCACGGTCCAGACGGTTCTCGTTGACATCGATCTCCGCGATGGCCAGCAGCAGTTCGGTCTGCAGCGGGTGCTCCACCGGGCAGATTTCCATGGCCTGTCGCCAGCGCAGGCGGGCCATCTGGAACTGCTCGCTCAGGACATAGGCGGCCCCGATCTCAACCAGCGGTTCCAGGAGCGACTCATCGCGGGCGGAGGTTTGAATGGCGTGGTCCAGCACTCGGATCAAGAACATCTGTGCCACCTTGGGCAACAGCAGATCGAGTGCGGCATCCGCTGCCTGGTGGATCGTGGAGACTTGCTCAGGATCGAGGGGGGTGACCGCCGAGGCAGTTTGACCCAGCCAGATTCGCTGGACGGCTAGGGGATCGGGTTCGAGGTCGAACTCCCCGCAGACATGCTCATGCAAGCGGTTTCGAATCACTCGTGTCGGGAGCGTGGACTGGGCCAGAGACAACCCGTGCTGGAGTGTCGCCGGGGAGAGTAACGCCTGGAGCTCGACCGCGTAGGGGATCACGTCAATACTTCCGTCATCGTGCCCGCGCACCAGGCCGCACTCCCTCAGCAGTTTCAACGACTCATTCGCGCCCGAGAGACGACCTGCCAGCCCCCGCAGGATCGAGGCCGGAATCGGGGCCGGTCCCAGAGCGACACCCGCCGCCAAAAGCGTCAGCGCGATCGGCTGTTGATCCTCGATCGTCGCCAGGAGGAGCGTCAGAGCGGACCGCAGGGGCGTGTGACTCGGCATCGAGCGCAGCAACGACAGGAATTCCTCCGGGGCCATCCCGCTCAGTCGCATGGCTCGTCCGGCCAGTTCCGCGCACAGTGGGTTCCGTTCCAGTCCGCTGACGATGTGCGTGGCCGCGACGACCTCTTCCGTGTTCGTCCAGTCGCGATCGATGGACCCACGCAAAACCTGCAAGGCATCGTCCGTCGAGAGCGAACCGAGTGGAACGGCTGCGGGCCAATCGCTGTGAGAGGCCGGGGCGGAATCGCTCAAGACCGCGATCACATGGCCCGAGACGATCCCCTCCAGGATCTCTTTCAGGTCATCCAGATCGGTGACCGAGTCGACGACCAGCAACCAGTTCTCGTGACTGCCGAGCCAGCCCCGGACGGCTCCGGTCAGATCGGCGGCACGGCGAAAAACGGTCTGCCGCAAGTCGAGTTGTTGGGCCGCCTGCAGCAGGGACGAGTGCCAGGTGGCGGGCGAAGCCCCGCACAAGTGGAGCACCTGGGAGTATTGCGAGCCGACACGCCGCACGAGTTCCGAGACCAGCCGGGTGCGCCCGACTCCCCGGCGGCACTGGAGAGTGGGATCGACGCTGATGACGAGGCGCATCTCGGAAGGCAGTCGCGTCCCGAGTGTGCGCAACAACGCTTCACGACCGAGTGTCGGACTCGGTCTCCAGGCATTGTCAGCAGGCGTCGGGAGGGTCATCACAGGCTTTCAGAATCATGTACAAAATGAGAGGTTGAGGATCAGGCGGACGGAGGCACTCACGAGGACGACTGCTCGAAGTCCATCACCCACCCCCGCAGGGACGAAGCATCGGGTGAGAGTCCCCCCAACGGTGGCGTCGAGCGTTCCTCCTCCGACGACCCACTCAGCCGCCTGAGCCGGGAGCGAATGCGTTCGGCCTCGCGTTCGCGGCGTTTCACCAGGGACTCGCGGACTCGTTCCAGTTCCAGAATCCCCGACGAGATGTCGCTGTCGCTGGCCTGAATCCGCTGCAGCCGCAGGAGCCGCGTCTCGATGCCCACGCGCTCTGTCTCCTGCAGGATGTCGAGATGGACTGACTCTGTCAGCAGGTTCTGAACATCCTGGAGATCCCGGGCAAAGTTGGTCCGCTGACGACCACGATCCTGCTCCAGCACGCCTTGCAGCGCTTCGCGCTCTTCCGTGGTCCAGATCGCCAGCGACAGAATCCGTTCGGCCATCTGGTGGTTGCCTTGTGCGAGTTGCATTTGGAAGGCTGTCGTCCAGTCGGGCTGGGGCTGGCACAGGAATGGGAGGATCTCCGATTCCAGAGAGTGCAGGTCGATTTCGGGTTCCCAGTTGAAGCTGAGTCGGAGATCGGGAATCTTCAGCAGTTCCGAGTGCAGGAGGTGGCGCGGATCGGCTTCGCGGGCGTCGGTCGGACTGTCCGGATCGACCAGGTCGTGAATCTCCTGCACCGACAGGAGCAAGCAGGCCACCGCCATCCGCACTTCGAACGAAGTCTGATCCTCCGCCAGAGTGTGCAGTTCCTCCATCACCGCCGCGTGCCGATTCTGAATGTCGGATCGCAATTCCACAGCGGCCTGGGGCAGATAGTTCTGCGCCGAACTCGTCGCAGCTCCAGAGTGCAGTCCGATCCAGCGCTGGGCGAAGGTGGTGGCCTGGCGCAGGTAGGCCCGAATTTCTGGCTGGGACAAGGGACGGCGTCCCTCGTCGGCCTCGTCCGCCGTCAGCTTCGTGGAGACTTCCTCAATCGTGGACTTGACTCGCGAGAGTTCGGTGCGGCGGTCCATCTTCACGGGTTCCACCAACGACTCACCCAGCCGCAGCGCAATCTGCCAGTTCATCCAGTCAAAGGCCGCCTCCGGATGCCGCTGACTCGTCCCCGCTCGCAGGCTCCAACCGGTCTTCTGGAACAGTTGAGTCGCGATCTGATATTTCATCGCCACGGTGTCGGTCGTGTCCTGCCAGGTCGCGATGTCGGCTCGCAGTGTGGAGAGTTGATCGGAGTAGGGGGCGCTGGCGGTCGTCTGCTTGAACAGTCCGGGGAGCACTCCCTGAATCCGTTCTCCCGACGCTCCGATGCGGGAGCAGTAGTTGTAGAGCTGGACGCATTCCTGCCGGAGTTCGAAATCTCTCAAGACCGCCGCGGCGCGACTGGCGGGAGCGATGATCGCGGGTCGCAGGGTGGAGGCCCGAACCATGAGTGACATGGCCAGGCTCCAGTCCGGGGAGGCGTTACGGAGTCCGCTCCCGGCTCGCGGCTGAAGATCGTCCTGCAACAGCCCCGCCAACTGGCCCTTGGGAAACACCAGCGCGTGTCCGTAGGTCCAGGTCCGAATCAACCAGGAGGGGATGAACGGTCGCGGCACGGCAGACCGCGATTCGAGACTGCGGGACAGGTGATACGCCAGCCCCGGTCGTCCCTCGTGAATCAGGTGGAAGATCAAGTCGGGGATCAGTTCGACGCGATCTGCATCCGGGCCGTTGAGAATGGTCGCGGCCAGACTGGCGGAGGCTCCGGTGACATCCGTGAACCGGGCCTGGGCCAGCAAGCGTTCGGCCAGGGGGGACGGCCCCGTCGTGAAGGGGCTCGTGCGGGAGGAGATCTCGCGGCGAGGAGAGACCGACAGGTCCGTGTCCCGATCCCTCACGAGTTCGTCGGTGTCCTCGACATCGTCGTCGAAGATGCTCGACGAAGTGAACGACGGCATCGAGGTCATGCGAGCGGGTGGGGCGGGCGACACGGATTGAGTCCGTGCCGGGACCGGTGCCGGTGCCGGAGGTGCATACCGCTGAGTGAGTGAGACGGGTTCGATGTCATCGAATACGGAACGCGATTTCTCCCCGGACTCGATCGGAGTCAGTGGCGGAGTCACGAGGAGGGCCTGTGAGTCGATCGGGCCAATCACCGACTCAGCGATGGCCTCGGTGCGGACGACTTCGTCGATGCGAGCGACCGGATGCGGCGCAGTCTCCGAGATCGTCTCGGTGACATCCAGCGAGATGTGGCGGATCGCACTGCTCTCGGACTTCGCCTTGGCCACCGCGCGTTCCAGGACGGAACTGCGAGTTCCCGGGCGTGGCAGGGAGGCCACTTCTTCGAGCGTCTGAGTCATGGAGGCGCTGTCGGGCGGAGTCGGCGCGACGACCAAAATCGGGGCCGGTTCCGTGGCGATCGGAGCATCGGGCACGGGAGTCGGGGCCCACTCCGGGTCGACGACGGGTGGCACGGCCAATCGTCCCCGAGCTGCGGCCACAGCCAGCGGACGACCGCAGGCCGTCTCGATCGACGTATTGATGACGGTCCACTCGGAGTCGGGCAGTGTGCCTCCCTCGCCAATCATCCGCAGCAGATCGCACCAGGGATGGGTGCCTGCGGAGATCGCGTGAATCCGCTCGCGGGTTTCACTGAGCCCCTGCGATGCGATCACTTCGGCGGCGGCGTGTTGCAACTGTTCCAGCCCTGCCGGAAGCTGTCCCTCGGGAGCCTGGATCCGCACAATCTTCCGCGCGATGGCCGTGGCCCGCCGGGCGGTCACGCGGTAGTCCAACTCGGATGCCATCTCCTGCAAGGATTGAAACTGCAACGGTTCCTGGGCCTCGAAGCCGGTCTGAAACTGGGAGGTCAAGTGGGCCAGCTGTTCGCGAAAACTCCGCAGATCGTCCGACAGAATCCGCGGGGGTGGCCAACCCTCTGCGTCGAGATGATCGGCATCCCGCATCAGGAGGTCGGCCAGACCGACCCCCTTCTGGCGCAACGCTTGCAGTCGAGTGCGGAGCGTCTCGGTTTCCATGAACATGTCAAAGTTCCTGTTCGCGTGGGTTCCGGTCGGGTCACTCGGGACGAGGGGGTCACGCGACACCGCGGGGTGCGTGTTATTCGGTCGCGATCGAGTGGATGTTGTCCCCTTCGACGAGGTCCAGCTCCCCGTGTCTTGTCCGGCTCTTGTGGGTCTTGGACGACACTGAACTGCCTCCTTCATCGGCCGTGGCTTCCAGCAGCGCGTCGATCAGCGTGCGGTACACCGCCAACTGAACATCGGGGGACTGGAATGTGTTGACTACCGACGCCATCGAGGGGAGGTTGGTCAGAAGTCGTCGATATTGTCCGTTGCTCATGGGGCACACCTTTCGCGTGAGTGAAGCTCTGACTCCAGAACCACGACATCACAGTTCAATTTCGATTTGCAGGACCAGAGTCCGAGAGGACCACCTTCCCTCGGGCAATCGCCGTCGAGAGTGCCACCCCATAGGACTGCTGCACCGCAGCCATTTCGTTCGTCCATTCGTCATCGGTGAGTGCGTCCAGACGCTCCACGAGCGAGACCAGATGACACAACGCATGACGGCCTTCCCGAACCTCTTGGATGAGGTCCGCTTCATCCCAGGGTGACTGGGAGATCCGGGACACGACCTCGCGCCAGGCTTGGCGCACCGGTTCCAGAATCGCCTCGAATCCGGTCGGCACGCTCAGTCGCTCGACAGTGAGTAATCGCTGAGTGGCGTCTGCGGCCTGTCGACAGACATTCAGCCGACCGTCAAACATGTCCCAGGTCGACCCCGTCTCCGGGACTCCATCGTGTGACATGATTCCCAGTTCGGCCCGCAAGCGACCGAACAGTTCCCGGTAGTCCCCCAGCGAACGATCCAGCGCTTCGCTCGGAACGACTTCCGCGTCGCGCAGCTCTGCAGCCGAGGCTCGCATCTCCGCAGACAGCGCGGACCGGGAGCGATTCAGCAGTTGAAAGCGCTCTTCAAGTTCCGCCACGTCCCGATTCACGAGTCACTCCTCAAGAATCACCGATTGGAGTGTCGCCTTTCGCTCCGCGAAAGGGCGATCTTTCGCGGAGCGAAAGACGACACTCTTGGATGCTCCGATCCCCACGACCGGGGCCAGCTCGCCCGCCTCTCTGGAAGGCTTGGAGAACGGGCGAGGCCCCCTGGGTGGTCGTCCACAGAACTCGCTGGAGAGGGTCATCCGCTGGGCGGACTTCCCTCATCAGTCCGTCGACGGCTTACACCTTCTGTCGCACGGCGGCAGCCATCGGAGCGGCGGCAGGAGTTGCGAGACGAGCGGCGGGGCGTTCATCGGCTTCGCCGCCGACCTTGCAACGTCCGTTGAACGACGAGCCGGACTCGACGTTCAAGCTGCGGGTGACGATGTCCCCGAAGATCTTGCAGGTGGCGCGAATGGTGAGCGAGCCCCTGGACTCGACGGTGCCGGTGATGAGTCCGGCGACTTCGGCTTCGGCGGCGAGAATGTTCCCCTCGACGTTGGAGTCCTTGCCGAGGATCAGGCTTCCGGTCGTCCGGATGTCTCCCTTGACGGTGCCATCCATCCGCAGGTCTTCGTGGGAGATGATGTTCCCCTCGATGACCGTGCCGGCGGAGATGTAGTTCTTGGGAGCCTTGGGAGCGCGGTCTTCGACATGCGCGACGGGGGCTGGTGCGACGGGTGCGGGTGTAGCCATTGGAGCGTTCTTCCCTTGTGGAGTCTTGTTTCCGAACATGGTGCCTTCCTTCTGTTTCCTGAATCACTGAATGGGCATTGCAGTCGTCCCACGCGGAGTGACCACCTGCCCTGGGACTTGAAATGCAACTGGCGTACGGACCGACCAGATTTCGAGGGGTTCCCGGTCTCCGATTGCCGAGGACTGCGGGTGGAACCGGTGGTTCCGGTTATCCGGCCAAAACCGCTGTTGGAAGGGTTTGGAAACAGGGTGACAACTTACGTTGCCAGCCTGTCAACGGGGCGAAACACGTTGACAGGCTGTTGCCGATTCGCCACTGTGGCGGGTGCATGTTGCTCAATGTCATCATCCGTATCCGCCGGGAGAGCTGGTCCGGAAGGGGTGCGGTGCCAGACGACGGTCTCGATCGCTCCCCCGCTGTTGTCCCCTTCCCACGTACACTTCATGCCGGTCATCGACTGCCCGGATTCGTCGAGGGCGAGGTGCCAGGAACCGACCGCATGGCCCCGTTCCCGACGCTCCACAAACAGCAGATGCACTCCCCGCCGGAAGGCCACTCCCTCCGCCGACCAACGCCGGTCCTGGGAGTCGGATCCCTCGGCCATCACGCGGGTGCCCGATTGATATAACCTCATGCTGCCGACTACCTTGGCAGTGACGGCATCGCTGGTGTCGCACACCGTCCAGTGGGTGTCACCAAAGTCCGCTGCGACATACAGACGATCGAACCGATCGGACCGGCTGCGCAGACCCCGATCCCGCCCCAGTCGGTAGGCCATCCCCACCGCCAGCAGGATCAGAATCCCACTCGCTGCGGCCCCGATCAGGACCAGCATCCAGGGATCAATGTCCCCCATGAAACACACTCCTCTCGCGGGCCAATACCGGGGTGCGGACTCCGAGACAGAAGTCGCGCCCGCAGGCCCGAACTCCCGGTGAAGCAACCGCTGCGCCGAAACGTGGGTTCACGTGGAGTACATTTCCCACGTGCCCGTGCCCCGCTGCCGTAGAACGGAATTCATTCCGTTCCCGTGTTCGTCGGCGAAATGCGAGGTGTGTGCATCACAAAAGTAGGCAGAGTTCCACCGCAGATCTCCAGTCACCGCGAGCGCGCGGGTGCTTGAAGAACGCGACACATGAGATCACTCGATCCAACGCCTCGGAAATTGGAAACGCAGAGGGCGCTGAGGACGCAGAGAAAGGCATTCCATCTGAACTCTGC
>JAYWFM010000426.1:0-7788 GCA_043778825.1 Planctomycetota bacterium
AGCTCCCAGTCACTCCGCCAACGAGACCTGAAACCCACCCCCGCCGAACAAAACCGGGATCAACTCATTTCCCACACAACCCCAGTTTTTAACAGCCCAGCGGAAGGCCCTCACCCCCGGCCCCTCTCCCAGGGGGAGAGGGGAGCAGGAGGGGCGCGTATTCAAAGAGTAGCGGCAGCGAGCGGGGGACGTCAGTCCCCCGTGCCCGTGCGACGCTCTCCGGCCAGACCGGGGTCGATGCGCGTGACAGCGTCTCCCCAGCACGGCGGACTGACATCCAGCCGCTCGCTGTCGAAATGTGAGATGGGCAGATTGCCCGTCCGTCGGATCGCCAGTCTCACGGACGGGCCAATGGGCCCGTCCCACGGTCGAGCAGCGAGTCAGTCCCCCGTGCCAGCGCGACGCACTCCGACCAGACCGCGCCGGGTGAGTGGGACAACACCGCCCCGCACGTTGGACTCACGTCCAACGCTCGCTGTCGCGCTATTCAAACTCCCGAATCGCGGCGGCCGCCACGGTCCCGATGCGGCCAATCAGAGGGTTCACGTTCCCCTCCCCCTGGGGATGCACGCGGTTGCTCAGGAAGATCACGAACAACTGTTGCTGCGGGTCGAACCACAGGGCGGTGCCGGTGAAGCCGCCGTGGCCGCAGGCGGAGGGGGAGAGCAGGTCGCCTCGGTTCGAGGAGTAGCCGGTGCGTTTGTCCCAGCCGAGGCCGCGAATGCCGCCGCCGGGGATGGGCTGCGGGGAGGTCATCAGCTGGACGGTCTCGGGTTTCAGGACACGCGTGCCGCCCAGTTCGCCGCCGTGGAGCAGGGCCTGGGCATAGCGAGCGAGGTCGTCGGCGGTGGAGAACAGCCCCGCGTGTCCGGCCACTCCGCCCAGAGCAAACGCCCGGGGGTCGTGGACCTCGCCGCGCATCCAGTGGCCGTCCCGCTGCTCGGTGGGGGCGAAGCGTTCGGCGGGGAGCGAGGTCGGGCGGTACATCGTTTCTCGCATCCCGAGCGGTTCAAAGATGTGCTGGCGCGTGTACTCCTCCAGCGGCTGTCCCGAGACCGAGGCCACCAGTTCGCCAAGGACCATGAACCCCACATCGGAGTAAATCAACCGCTCCCCCGGTGCGGCCAGCGGCTCCAGGGCCATCAGTCTTTCGATGGCCTTCTCCCGCCCATTGGCGTAGTCTTTCATCGAGTTGTCCGCGATCAGGCCCCCCTGGTGCGTAAGCAAGTGCCGCACCGTGATCGCCTCCTTGCCGTGATTCCCAAACGCGGGGAGGTGCTTCGCCACCAGGTCATCGAGGCCGATCTTCCCAGCCTCGATCAGCTGCATGATGCTGGTGCCGGTGGCGATCGGTTTGGTCAGCGAGGCGAGGTCGAACACGGTGTCGAGCGTCATCGGCTCGGGAGTCGGTTCGAGTTGGCGCTGGCCGAATGCCTTGCGGTAGACGACCCGGCCCTGGAAGCCAATGAGCACCACGGCCCCCGGCATCTTCTTGTCCCGCAGCCCCTCCTCGACAATGTCGTCAATGACCGCCAGCCGCCGGGCACTCATGCCGACCTGCGCGGGGTCGACCTCCACGAGGCGAAACTCCTCGGCCCGCACCGCCTGGCGATCACCCCCGCAGATCAGCACCAGCAGTGCCAGCCCCGTCGAAACAGCTGTGGACCAACGCATGGAATCTCCCTCACGATGCGACCGCGACGCGCAGAACCCTCGATGCAGCCCTCTGAATCAGACAAGATTAGCGAAGCGAGGAGTTCAGGCCACCGAGATCACCGCCTGCCTCCGGTGATTCCTCCACCGCCGGGCGTGAACCGCCCCACGCCCGGCTTGGGCGTTTGGGTGGTTTCGTCGTCTCAAGGACTGGAAAATTCCCCGAGTTGATCCCTCGGCGAAGTCCAGTTGATTGACGCCCCATCGCCAGACGGGTAGCGTTGGGAGACTTTCCGTCCGAGCCATGCGCTCATTCTCTTCATTTCCCCTCGCAGAACTTCCCGGATGTACAGCTGGTGTGGAAAATTTGTCGGTCGCTGGCCACTCTGGACGGTGCTGGCGTGGTTTTTCGTGTTGATCCTGGTGATCACTACGGCACCTCCCATCAGCAAGGTGGCGAAGGACGGGGAGTTTGATTTCCTGCCCTATGAGAGCGCCAGCCGCGCTGCGGAACGGGCGTTTCGCAAAGCGTTTCCCGGTCCGGCTGTGGAATCCAAGACAGTGGCCCCCGCCTCCCCAGAAGGCGAACCCACTGAGATAACCAACAGCGAGACAAATAAAAAGGACGAGAAGGCTCAGATGGATCCGCTGGGGTCCAGTATCGTCATCGTGCTCCAGCGAGAAGACCTCATCGCGGGGTTGACCGCCCAGGATCGGGAGTTCGTCACGGAGTACCTCGAACCGGGACTGCGTGACATTCAGTCGCAGACCGGGGAGGGTGACAATCCGATCCCGATGCCCGAGATTCCAGTTCCGATACCCACCCCAGACCAGATCATCCGCGGGGTATGGACGTTCAATGACAATCGCATTGGACCGTTACTGGAAAGCCAGGACGGGCGCTCGACACTGGTTCTGGTAGAGCTGACGAGGGAGTTCCGGAACCGTGGGAACAGGCTGGTGCTGAGCCGCATCGAGGATTATCTCTCCTCGAACAAGGTGCAGGCAGCCATGCCCGCCGGGCTGGATGTGGCATTGAGCGGGTCGGCCACGGTCGGTCGAGACATGCTGGTGGCCCAGGAGGAGAGTGCGGCCCAGACGGAACTGTACACCAAGGTGCTGGTGATCGTGCTGCTGTTGGCGATCTATCGCGCCCCGTTGATGATGCTGATCCCCTTGATCACGGTCGGGGTAGCGGTCAATGTCACTTCCTGTCTCCTGCGCATCCTGGCCGGTTTCGGGATTGTGGGCCTGTTTAGCGGGCTGGATGTGTATGTCTCGGTGGTGGTGTACGGGGCGGGGGTCGACTTCTGCCTGTTCCTGATTGCGCGTTACAAGGAAGAACTGGACCACGGGGCGAACTTCCGCGATGCGACGACGCTGGCGGTGAAGCACGTGGGGGCCGCGCTGGCGACCAGTGCGGGAACCAGCATCGTGGGGATCGCGATGCTGACGCTGACCGAGTTCGGCAAGTTTCAGCAGGCGGGGGTGGCCATCTCGTTCGGCCTGTTCATCGCGCTCATCTGCTCGATGACGATGACGCCCGCGATGATGTACCTGTTTGGGCGGTGGACGTTCTGGCCCGATGTGCGACGGGAGCGGATCTCGGCATCCGAGGGCTTCATGCCCGCACGCTCGGTCTGGAGTGCCCTCCAGGAGCAACGCTGGCTGGAACGCGGCTGGGAGTGGATCGCCGAACTGATCTCCCGCAGGCCCGGTGCGGTGTTCGTGCTCACGATCCTGTTGCTCACCCCCTTGGCGATTGTCGGGGCCTATTTCAAGGATCATCTCAGCTATGGCCTGTTGAGCGATCTGCGTCCGGATGTCACCAGCCGGCGGGGGGCCGAGGCGGTGAAAAAGCACTTCCCACCCGGGGCAGCCGGGGTGACGACCTTCCTGATTCAGCACAAACTATTTGGCCTGACCGATGTGCGGGCGGGCGAGAAGCTGGCCAAGTTTCTCACCGAGGATCTGATGCAGCAGTCGGCCGATCTGGGCATCTCCGATGTCCGCTCGCAGACTTCACCGCATGGGGTCAAATCCACGGGAGGCTCCCGCCAGCCCGGCGGTCGCGCAGTCGCCCGGAACCTGGCTCACAAGGCGTATTGCAGTCTCGACGACCGCAGCGAGCTCAAGGGCCAGTTGATGCGGCTCGATATCGTCTTCCAGACCGATCCCTTCGCGCGCGATGCCATCCCCCGTCTGGACGCGGCGGAAGCGGCCATTCGTGAATCGCTTCGAAAGTATTCGCTGCCGAATGCCGCAGGGGCCGATGAGACCGAAGACGAATCGACCTCGGACCAGCCTGCGGTACTTCCCGCGGCACCGACCATCGATTACAGCCAATCGGCCGAGGTCTTGGCACTCGGTGCCACGGCCAGCATTCGCGATCTCAAGCGGTCCACCGACCGCGATCAGATCCGGATCAACATCTACGTCTCACTGGCGGTGTTCCTGGTGCTGATGACGCTGCTGCGGAAACCGGCCCTGTGTGCCTACCTGATTCTCACGGTCATTTTCAGTTACCTCGTGACTCTCGGGGCGTCATACATCCTGTTCCGGTACACCACCGGACCGCAGTTCTCGGGGCTCGATTGGAAGGTGCCGGTCTATCTGTTTACGCTGCTGTTGGCCTTGGGCGAAGACTACAACGTCCTGTTCATGTCCCGCGTCACTGAAGAGCAACCCAAGCACGGAGCGGTTCCCGGGATCCTCATCGCTCTGACCAAGACTGGCGGGATCATCTCCAGTTGTGGCGTCATCATGGCTGGCACGTTTGCCTCGCTGATGACCGGCTCGTTGGCGGGGATGGTCCAGTTGGGATTCGCGCTGGCCTTTGGCGTGATGATCGACACGTTCATCGTCAGGCCGATTCTGGTGCCGGCGTATCTGGTGTTGCTGAATAACGGCACGTTTGGAAGTTGGAGTCGGTTCTTGGGGGCGTATCAGCCCGAGGCGAACGACATGGCTTCTCCGGCCGCTGGCAAATCGATCGCCAGTGTGGAGTGAGTGTGGAGTGTTCGCCAACAGAAAGCCCAGGGGTTGCAACCCCTGGGCTTTGACGTTGTTGAGCTTATTGGCCTGCGACTGCGCCGCCTCGCCTGACACGAATCAGCACCGGGGCTGCCGCCTGGCCGCCCTCGACATCGGTCTTGAGGTGGAACAGCCGCTCCTGCTCTGGCACCCACTTGGCGGCCGAGATGACGAAGTTGCGCTCGGTCTGCTTCTCCAGAATCAGCAACCCGTTGAGGCCGATGTTGTCGACGATCAGCCCGTGCGGCAGGTTGCGGCCCGAGCCTTCGTTGCCGAGCGGGACGTTGCCGTCGTAGCCCTTCCGGTCGACGACGACCTTCAGCATGATCGTCTGGCCCGGCTCGATGTCGACCTGGGCGGGGCTGCCATCCGCCGGGATGACCAGCCTGGCTCCATTGTCGGCGGCGACGATCTGGAGCGTCACCTTGGCGGCCTCGGCCCGCTTGATCTCCCCGAAGTGATTCACATCGTGGGTGACCTCCTGGCCATTGATTGTGGCGGTCGCGGTCAGCTTGGAAGCCTTTGCGTTTTTGGGCGTGAGGACCGGGGCATCGACAGCTGCGGTGAGTACCCCGATGGTGTCGTTCTGGCCCGCCTGGATCGTCATCGGCGTCGTGGCGGAGTAGCCGGGGGGCAACCCGCTGATGTTGATTATGATCGGCCCGGCGTACTCGTCCTTGCGGCTGACGGTCAGCCGAAACTCTTTCGCACTGCCGATGTTGACGGTCGGATCCTTCGTTTGCAGTGTGACGGCGAAGTCGGGTTGGCGGGGTCGGATGACCAGTTGATACGTGTGCTTGTCGCTCTCGTACCCGCGCACGTCGCGAATCCGCACGAGGTACTCGCCGTCCTTGGGAGCAGTGAACGTCAGCTTCGAGTCGGCTCCTTGATCGCGCTTGGCGCTGTCGTCGTTCTGGTAATTGAGCCGAAACACCGGCAGGCCATTCGGAACGATCTCGGTGCCGGGGGCGTGCGGCTCGACGATGTAACACGGCTCGCCCAGAGCATGCGTCACCGGGGTCGTGTCATAGTACCCGTGCCGATTCCCCTCGCCGGGATAGGCCGTGAACCCCGAGTCCGGCCCACGCGGAGCGAGCCAGAGTTTGACCACCTCGCCGTTGGAATAGAGGTACTCGTTGAGTTCCATCTCCTCCCAGTTGAAGACGCGGAAGTCGCCGACCTCGTCGCCGTTCTTGCCTCGGAAGGTGAAGTACGAGTCGCGCGTGGCTTGCAGAATCACCCGCTCGACCGGCTGGCCGTGGGTATCGAGGACATCGATGATCGAGTCGAGCGGCGACTTCGAGCGGGCGGCGTTGACCTCGATGACCCACTCCTGCCCGGCCTGGGCGGTGAACTTGTAGAGGTCGCTATCGGGCTGGCCGTTGGGCTTGCCCTGGATCGTGCCCTTCAAGGTGGCCGGGATCGCAATCGCGGTCGCCTCCGCGGGGGTGTTGTTCGGCTCCTTCTCGGCGGTCTCCAGCATCGGGGCCGTGGCGGGAGCCATCGGAGCGGCAGCGACGGGAGCCGCTTCCGCTGCGGGCGTCGGCACGGGAACGGTCGCCAGAATCTCGACCGTGCCATCAACTCGCCCAACCGCGAACTTCGAGCCATCCGGGGCAAAGGCCAGTGCCTGCACCACATCGCTCTGCTTCCCGTACTCCTTGATCTCCGACATCGTCTTCGCATCCCACAGCTTCACCGTGCGGTCCTCGGCACAGGTGATGACATAGCGGCCATCCTGGCTGTACCTCAGCTGAGTGACGGGAGCCTCGTGGGCGAAGCGGGCGATGATTTGGGGATTGATGATCGCGGTGTCTTGCGAGAGGAACTTCCAAACACGAATGCGGCTGTCAGCACCGACGGCGGCGATCTGGTCTCCGGCGGGGTTGAAGGCGACCGAGTAGACCTCTTTCAATGGCTGGATGAGCGTGTCGAGCCGCCCGCCGGTTGCGACCAGCCACACCTTGCAGGTGTCGTCGGCGCTGGCGCTGACGAGGTTCTTGCCATCCGGGCTAAAGGCGATGTCGTACACGGGCCCGGTGTGGCCTTCGAAGGTGCGAACCTGTTCGCCGGTCTTGGCGTTCCAGAGGATGATCTTCTTGTCATAACTACATGTCGCGAGCAATTCGCCATTCGGGGCGAGTTCGGCGTCGTAGAGGACATCGCGGTGGGCACGGATCTCACGCATGGGCTTGCCGGTGGCGAGATCCCAGAGGATGGCCTGGCCATACAGACCCGGTATGCCGGAGGCAGTCAAGAGTCGATTCCCCGCGACGAAGTGCAGGGCAGTGACCTTGCCCGCCAGTCCCTCCAGCGTCAGCGCGGGCTTCGGATCATTCGCTGCTCGCAATTCCACCCGGCCAAACCGAGCGGCGGCCAGGGACTGCCCGTCGAGTGACCAGTCGAGCGCAGTAATCGGATCGGCCAGTCCCGGCTTCGCGGCAATCATCGGCACCGTCAGCTGGGTCCGATCGGGTTCCTTCCCCGCCGGTCCTCTGGCACCGTCCTCGACCCAGGCTTTCAGGACGGCCACCTGCTCTGCCGACGGCTGCGGCTGGTCCTTGGGCGGCATCTTCGTCTCAGCGGTCCCGCTGACCATGCGGATCAACCGGCTCGTTCCGGGATCGCCCGCCAGCACCGCCGCCCCATGTTCGCCGCCTTTCTGCAGGTCGTCGAACGACTCGACCGAGAGCTTCCCCTCGTGGTCATCCGGGTTGTGACACCCCGCGCAATACTTCTGCAGGATCGGAGCGACATCCCGCTCGTAGTCCGGAGCCTTGTCAGCTGCCAGCAGAGATCCACAGACCCCCAGCAGCACCACTCCCAGACCGATTGCCCAACGCATGCTTCATCTCCGCACTGAATCAGCAAACAGCTGCGCCACGCCTGACGCATCAGCAGCCACGAATAATAGCATGCGGCGAGACTGCCGCGAACCCGAGGCACAGTTCCCATTGCCCATCACGTGTGCGTCATGTGTGCATCACAAAAGTAGGCAGCGGCAGAAATTCACCACGGAGGCACGGAGGCACGGAGAACTCCAGACGTTCGAGATCGCTGTCTGCCGCAAGGATCGGAAGATTGGACAGGATGGACAGGATC
>JAYWFM010000427.1:0-18974 GCA_043778825.1 Planctomycetota bacterium
TGGCACCAACTGGCTGCGCTTGATGAAGAAGTACACACTGCGACGGTTGGTGTTGGGGTCGAGCGTGCCGGGGCCGTACATCTTCGCATCAAGCTGGCCGGAGACCGACAGCAAGCTGTCGCGGATCGGCTCAGCTTCCAGGCGTTGCGGCTTCATCCGCCACAGCAGTTGATTCTCGCGGTCGATCGTGGCGCGGGCCTCGTCGAACTCGGTCGACTGTCGGTAGGTCGCACTGAGCAGGATCGCCCGGTGCAGGCGCTTCATCTTCCAACCGCCCTCGATCAGATCGCGAGCCAAGGCATCGAGTAACTCCGGATGCGATGGGCGTTCTCCCTGGAACCCGAAGTCACTCGGCGTGGCGACCAGCCCGCGACCGAAGTGATGTTGCCACAGGCGGTTGACCATCACTCGGGCTGCCAACTGCCCGGCCCCGTCGACGGGATCGGTGATCCAGTGCGCCAGTGAAGTGCGGCTGTAGCGGGTGCGGGTCCAGTCCTGGGGCGGTGCGACCTTCCACTTCTCGGAGGTCGCGGTCGCGGGCATCAGGACGCGGAGGAAGCCGGGCGGAACCGCCTCAACTTTCTGATGGATGTCGCCCCGCCTGAGCAGGTACATCTCCGGGTAGAAGTGCGGGAACCCGCGATCGTTCGCGTGGTGCGACATCTTCGGCAGTCCTTCGCTGGTGACCAGCACCTTCGTGAGTTGCGGCGAGGCTCCGGTGGCGATGTGCTTGTCGAGAGCCGCCTTGTGGGCCAGCCACTCGGGGGAGGTCGTCTTGTACCAATCGAGGGCGGTCTTCCCGGCCTCGCTGCCCAACTCAGCCCCGGCTTTGGCCGCCGCGAGGGCCTCGCGCACCCGAGCATCCGGCCCGGCCCCGCCGACCGTGGGGGCCTGATTCTCGCGGTCGGTGATCGACAGCCGGAACCGCCCCAGGATGTGCTGCGGATTCGGATGCGGGCAGGCCAGCGTGATCGTCAGCGTCACCTCGTCGCCGGTCCCGACTGGCTCAGTAAAGTCGAACACAGCTGCGTTGTCCTTGCTGATCCCTCCCATATCGACGGCCCAACCGCTCGTGGGGTTGTCATCGATGGAAGCGGACACGGAGAGGTCGCTGGTGTTCTGCTGATGGCTGGCTCGCGGGTTGGCGAGCTTGATGTCGCGCGACCCGGCGGCATCGGTGATCGAGACCTTGAGGTTCCCCAGCACGAAGTTGCCGTTCCCCGCTCGGCCCGGTCCCTTGGAGGGGAGCGAGTCGTGGGCGAGGGCCTCGATGCGGAGGCTGCGGATGGCTTGGCGTTTGGTCTTGGTGGTGAGGGTCAGGGTCTCTTTCGCCGGGGCCTTGCCTGCCGCGAGCGAGGAGCCATCCGGCTGCTTCTCGTAACTCGTCCCGGCGTCGCCCTTGACGCTGCCGAGGTCCAGCACCTCCCAGGCATCGAGCGCGGTCTGCGGGTCGAACTTCGTGAGCCACTCCTTGAACTGCGCGGGGAGCGAGCCCTGTTCGAAGTCGCCGAGCTTCTTGGTGAGATCGGCCTTCGTGACCTCAAACATCTCGCGCCGTTTCTGGTTCTCTTCCGGCGTCAGATCGAGGTCAATCTCCGCCCGAATCGCCGACGAGAAGCAGGCTGCCAGCCGGTAATAATCGCGACTCGGGATCGGATCGTACTTGTGGTCGTGGCACCGCGCACACCCGACCGACAGACCGAGAAACGCCACGCCCGTCGTCGTCGTCATGTCATCCAGTTCGTCGTACCGCGCCCGCTCGAACTCGTCTTCCGTCAGTTGGGTCGGGAACGCTCCCGCCCCCAGGAACCCGGTGGCCATGAGTGCATCCGGCGTGTTCGGGGCCAGCTCATCGCCCGCCAGTTGCCACTTCACGAACTGGTCGTACGGCATGTCCGCATTGAGGGCTCGTATCAAGAAGTCGCGATAGTGGTAGGCGTTCGGCCGGTCGTAGTCCTGCTCATACCCATGCGATTCGGCAAACCGCGCGACATCCATCCAGTGCCGCGCCCAGCGTTCGCCGAAACGTGGCGACTCGAGCAACCGGTCGATCAGGTTCTCGTACGCCTTGGGATCGGTGTCGTTAACGAAGGCGTCCACCTCATCCGGCGTCGGCGGAATGCCGAGCAGGTCGAGCGACGCCCGGCGGATCAGCGTCAGTCGGTCCGCCTCGCGGTTGGGGGTCAGGCCCTTCGCCTCTTGAGCCGCGACGATATAGCGGTCGATGTCGGTGCGGCACCACGCCGCATTCTTGACCGCTGGAACGGCAACCTTGCCCAGCGGCTGGAAGGCCCAGAACTGGCGGTCGTGGTCGGTGACCTCACGCTCTTTGCCGGGGTCTTTCGGGTCGACGAGAGGAGCATCGTACACGAACCCCGAATCGATCCACCGCTTGAGATGGCCGATCTCCGCATCCGAGAGCTTCGGCAACTTGAACGGCATCCCCGGGTCTTCGGCATGCGTGACGAGCTGGTACAGATGGCTGGCCTCCGCGGTCTTCTCGACCGCCCCGCTGTTGAGGAGCTTCTCGCGCGTGGAGAGGTCGAAGTCGGCCTTGATCGCCTTGCCGCCGTGGCAGTCGAGGCAGTGCTTGACCAGGATCGGCTTGACGTACTCCTTAAACAGAGCCAGCGACTCGGCGGCCTTCTTCGCATGCTCGGGATCGAGCGGCTCCTTCAACGCATCTGGCTCCTTCAACGCAGCTGGCACCGGCGGCTTCGGCTCCTCCGCCGGAACCAGCGAACACACAACGGACAGGAGGCAAACCGTCCACAGAATCGCGATCAGGGCGTAACGCGGCATGGGTGGGGTCAGTCAGGAGGGGCAGGGGGGAGGCGGGTCACAGGAACTGGTGATCCCCGGGACTCATCCATCGGGACTGATTCTACTGAGTGACGCAGGGCCGGGGAACAACGCGGGGTCCGAGACGTTCGCGGGTCCGTGAGATCGGGATGTAGAACGGAATTCATTCCGTTCTACGTCACTCGTCGAGAGATTGTCCAACGTGCCGCGTCGAAACCGTGACCCCGCATCCGGACTGCTCCCGATGACGACGAGGCGGGCCGTTGGAGTCCAGCCTTCAGGCTGCGTTGTGCGAACAAGCGCAGGCTAAAGCCTGAACTCCAACTCCGCTTCTGAGTGCTGACACGGCACTACTGTCCGTCTCGCACCCCCTCAGACGGCGAACGCTGCCCACTCCGGCTTCGGGATCTGCCCCTGCATCAGCGACACCAGAATCTCAGCGGTGGCGGGCGACAGGTGCAGACCCGACCGGAAATGCCCGGTGGCGACCAGCAGGTTCTCCCAGCCGGGGACCGGGCCGATGAAGGGGCGGCCCCGAGTGGCACAAGGGCGCAGGCCGGACCAGCATTGCTCGATGCGGGCGTCCCTCAGAGCCGGACAGATGTCGTATGCAAATTCGAGGAGGCCGCTGACTCCCTCGTCAGTGTTGGCCTTTTCATACCCCGTCAGTTCCTCGGTCGAGCCGATCAGAATGCGGCCATCGCGGCGGGGGACGAGGTAGCGTTTGTCGCGCTCGATCACGCGCGTCAGCCGGACCGCCGACGGCTCCAGCAGCACGATCTGGCCGCGCACGGGGATGACATCGAGCGTCACGCCCGCGCGGGCCAACAACTGAGACGACCAAGCCCCCGCCGTGACGCAGAACTGTCCGGCAGCGATCTCGCCGTGTGGAGTGACAGCGGCTGTGAGGCGTCCGGGATGCGAGATCCAGCCAGTGACGGGGCAGTCGGGAGTGATCTCGACGCCCGCGAGTTGGCAGGCCCTGAGCAGTGCCGCGAGGTGCCGGGGGTTGCGGACCTGGCACAGGTCGGGGAGCAGGAACGCTGGTTCGCGGCCCGAGCAGGCCGGTTCGAGTTCTCGCACTGCGACGGGTTCCAACCACTCGGTCCGGGCCCCGATCGCGTCCCAGTGCGCTCGCGAGTCGATCAACTCGTCACGGGTTCCAACGGAAAGCTCCAACCCGCCGCAGCAGTGGAATTCGTTGTCGATCCCGGTGGTTTCGAGTAACTCGGAGGACAACTCGGGCCATCGGGCGCACGTGACCGACGTGAGGCGAGTCAGAGGGTCATCGAGAGTCGTCTTTTGCTCCGCAAAAGAACGTCCTTTCGCGGAGCGAAAGGCGACACTCCCAGACACAGAATCGGCGGCAGGCACCGAGCTGCTCGCGGCTCCCGGATAGCCCGGCGGGAGAATTCCGGCCCCGGCCCACGACGCCTCGCGCCCCGGCGTCGACTGGTCGCAGACCCGCACCGATAAACCCTGTTGGGCCAGCTTCCAAGCGGTGGTCAGACCGATCACCCCTCCGCCGATCACCAAGCAATCGACCGCCATGCTGCTACTGACTCTCTACTACTTGCTCTTCAGGGCGTCACGGAACCGACCGCCCAGTGTGGCGCTATCCATACCGTAGCACTTGGTCACCGCTTCCCCGATCGCAGTTCCCGATTCGAGTGACTTGACCAGTTCGCTAAACTTCGCGTTGCCACCGTTCGCGATCAGATACTCCACCAGCGTGAGTCCCACAGCCCCGATCGTACCCGGCGAGAACGAGGAGTCCACGAATACGTCCTGCGGACTGACCAGCGTGGGCACAATCGCGGCGGCTTCCTTCGGCATGGCTTCGAGGAAGGCGTTCTTCCCCGCCACCTTCATCGCCAACGACAACCCGGTCCCGCGCAGCAACCAGTTGGGGAGGGTCGCCCCGGTCCGCCGCAGATAGGCCCCGGTCAGATGATCGATCAGGTTCACCCGCAGGCCGGGCGACTTGGTCGTGACCTCATCGCCGACATCTTCCAGGACGAGATACGCGTCATCCAGCGTCGACGTAATCACGACATGCCCCTGCATCCCCTCGGGGGCGGGGCGTCCGTTGATGGTCTGGCTGAACTCCTCGTAGCTGAAACGGTCCTTCATCACGAGGATCGCCAGGCGTCCCTTCCACGGCTGTCCGGCGGGGGAGGCGAATCCCTTGCGGAGGGCGGCGACCTGCACCTTGGCCCAGTCCTCGACCTGTTTCAAGCGGGTCTCGGGGGCATTGCCGGAGACCAGTAGATCGTCGCTTTCCAGGGTCACCACGGGGTCATTCGGGAACGCCTTCTTCAGCAACTCCGCCGTCTTTTCCTTTCGCAGTTCGTTGAACTGGACCGGTGAGAGGGTGGACGCCTTCTCCATGGCCATCTGCTCCGGGGTCTTTAGGAAGCTGCGGAGCGGGGTCTTGGGATCGACGCCGTCATAGACGCAGCCTTCGTCGAACCAGGTCTTGAGGTCGTCGTAGTTTTTCTGGGTGATGCGGACCTGATTGTCGTTGGGCATGCGGGGCAGTTCCAAGCCACCCGTCAACCGGAAGAGCCGGCTCTTGTCGCGCGGCTCGCCCGGCAGCACGACGTGGCCGCTGTCGCCGCCCTTCATCATGTCGTAGAACGTCTCCAGCGACAGCCCCCCGCGGAGATTGTTCCCCGAGTGACACCGCAGGCAGAGATTCGCCATGAACGGGGCCACATCCTTGGTGAACGAGACCTTCTCGGTCCCCTTCGGCTTCACAATCTTGATGGAGGACTCCTGCTCCAGGGCTTCCTTGGCCGTCTTCAGCTTCCCGAGAACCGTCTCTTCGCTGTCCCCATCGAATATGGCACCCTGAAGAATCCAGTTGGCGATGGGCGTCAGCTTGTCCTTTTCGATCGCGGCCGCATTCTTCGGCATGCGGAGGTTCATGTCGGTGGTCTCCATCCTCGCGCCGATCAGGCTCGTCTGCGGACTGCCCGGGACCAGAAGCAACCCGTTCTTGCCACCCTTTTTCCAATTCGCGAACGTGTCGAGCCGCAGGCCACCCGACTGCATCGTGGCCCCGTGGCAACCGAGACACTTCTCGTTGATGAGCGGGGCCACATCCTTGGTGAAGCTCACCTGGTTCTTATTGGCCGCCGCTGGAGTCTTGCCCTGAGCCTTGTCGAGGGTCTTGCGATGACCGGCCAGCGTCTTGTTGACGAGGGTGAACGCCTTGTCGGTCGGTTCGATGCTCGCCGCCTTGGCGATGTCGGCAATCTTGGTCTCAGCCGCCTTGAGAAGCTCTTCCGCTTCCGTGAACTCCTTCTTGCGAATATGCGTCGCAACCGGCTTCATCGAGAGATTGACCTCGGTGATCTCCTTCTTCTGCTCCGGAGTCACAGCTGCCATCGCAGCCGCCACGAGCAGTCCCCCGACCAGACAGGCCGTCATCATCCAGCGAGCAAACATATCCGCCTCACGGAGAAACAGATCCACACGGGTTCCCGCATGCCCCACCGGAAATGGCTCCAGAGGACACGACCTCGAACTGTCACCGCAGCAGCGACCGGAACATTCGTCGAGACTCCGTAATATACCCCGAAATCTCCCGAGAGAACCAGTCCAGCGGAGGGAATGACACATGGATCGACCTCACACGGCGAAGAACGCAGTGTTTGCCGTAGCTGCATTCGCCAGTACGCGGGCTTCATGGCTCACGCTCCCGCCAACTGGCGAAGGGAGGGCCGTGGCGGGTTCACCTCTGACCGCCAGGCTCGCCGGGTGCATCGTTACTTCAACCCGTTGGCCGTTGTCCTGATCCGGTAGAACCCTTTCCCGGCGGTGACGTACAGCGTCTGGCGGTCGTCGCCTCGGCCAAAGCAGCAGTTGGTGGGGAGTTCGGCAGTGGGGACGAAGGCCAGTTCCTTGCCGCTGGCCGGATCGAAGACGGCGATGCCAAAGCGTTTCTCGTTGCGAATGGCGGCGAAAAGGCGGCCGGTTGTGTCAGTACACATGCCGTCGATCCCCGCACTCTTCCCGAAGTCGACGATCATCCGGCGTTCGCCCAGCGTGCCATCGTCTTTAATCACGAAGGCATTGAGGGTCATTCGCCAGGCGGCGAATTCAGAGGTGCCGAGCAGCGGTTTGCCGTTGTTTGTTTCGGCCACGTAGAGCGTCTTTCCGTCGGGGGAGACGGCGACGCCGTTGGGCTTGGTGATGTCGGTCGTAACCCGCGTGACCGTGTTGTCCTTCGGCTTCCAGAGGTAGACGCTCATGTGGTCGAGTTCGAGCGGCTCCTTCCCGACATAGAACGGGTCGGTGACATAGACCCAGCCGCGCGGGTGGACATCAATGTCGTTGGGGGCGTTGAAGCGTTTGCCCTCGTACTTGTCGACGAGGGGTTTCACCTTCCCGTCCGCAGTGATCTCAACGATCGCCCGGGCTCCGGCGTTGGCTCCACAGGCGGCGAGGAGCCGTCCCTGGGCATCGAACACGAGGCCGTTGCTCTTCTGGCTATCGGGGCAGTGGACGGTGGTCATTCCGGTTTTCGGGTCGAACTTGTAGACCTGGCCGACCTTCACATCGGCGATGTCGCTGAAGTAGATCGAGCCGTCAGGACCGAGGGCCGCGCCTTCGGTGAACTCACCTTCGTTCCAGAGTTGTTCGAGCTGGGCATCCGCCGCGATGATCGGCGGGTCTTCCGCTCTCAACGTCGACGCGAGGGCCAGCGAAACGAGACACAGACTGAGCAGCAGTGAGAGACGCATAGGGGAAATCCTCAAATGACAAAACACCGGGTTTAGCCGCGACGCGAAGGCTTTGCGAAGCGGAGCGCGGAGCGACTCACCACTTCGGAGTGACCGGCCATCTCGTTCAGACGGCTTCGGTTTCGGGTTTCGAGAAGTCGACCTTGTCGTAGATCTCCCGCAGCGGGATCGAGATGCCAACCGAGTTGAGGGCGAGCGTGGACTCGATGCCGCGAGATTCCGTCATCGTCCAGGTGTTGTTCGGGTTCCGCTCGAACCGCTCGACGAGAACCTCTTTTTGTGAGACGAGAACGTATTCTCGCAGCGATTCGATCTGACGGTAGTGTCCAAATTTCTGGCCCCGATCGTAGGCTTCGGTGCTGTCGGAGAGTACCTCAAACAGCACGGTCGGGTTGAGGACGACATCCGGCTGTCCATCGGCGAGTTCGAGCGGCCCGCACACGATGCTGGCGTCGGGGTAGGTGTAGAGCCCGGTTTGATCGACGCGGATCCGCAGGTCGCTGTCGTACAGCGTGCAGGAGTGTCCACGCAAGGGAATGCCCAGAGCGATAATCAGGTTGGTTTTCAGTTTGCTGTGCCGGGGCGTCCCTCCGGCTATGGCAAAGATTTCCCCCTGAAAATACTCACTGCGGTACGCGGATGTGCGTTCCAGGGTGAGGTATTCGGCAGGGGTGAACTTCTTGACTCGCGCGTGGAGACCCATGAGATTCCTCGTTGACGACCGGCACTCGGCACAGTTTAGCCGCGACGCGAAGGCTTTGCGAAGCGGAGCGCGGAGCGACTCACCACTTCGGAGCATCGAGCCACATTAGCGAATATACCGCACGCGGGAGAAGTCCGGCACACGGACGTAGGTCACTTTGCCACCGAGGGCAATTCGACCGGGCCGCGACGGGAGATGCACCACGAACGGCTTCCCGATCAGGGACCGCTCCGGCACGCCCGGCGATTCCCAGCAGCGGCTGTCGACGGAGACCGGGCTGTTGTCGCCGAGAGCGAAATACTCGTCATCGCGAAGTGCGAACTTCTTGCCAGCGGCGGCGTTCTTCGGGGTGTAGTAGACATCGCGGTACAAGCGGAGATTCCGCACGTTGATCGCAGCCCCCTGAGCCCCAATGAGGGCCACGCGTTCGACCCACGGAGCGGGGGGATCTTCGGCACTCTCCGGAAGTCGTAGCGGTTCACCGAGCGGCTGTTCGTCAATCCCGACCACGAGCTGGCCATCGAAGACAGAGGCGATGATCTGGTGCGAGCCGGACTTCAAGCTGCGGGGCAGGGGGAGGGTGGCAACCACGGGAAGCAGACTTCCGAAGTCTTGGGAGACTTCGGAAGTCTTCGCGGGAGAGGCGTTGAACGTCACGCTCAGCGTGCGGACGGCGAAGTCGAACCGGCAGTCGACCTGTGTGCGTCCATGTGTCAGACGCACCGTCAGTTCGCCCGCACTCGGCACATGGTCGAGTTCGAACTCCAGCATCACATCGCGGACGCGGTAGTTCGTGACCCCCTCGTAGCGCTGGTTGTAGCCGTACTCATCCGAGATTGGGGCGTAGTGGGAGCGGAAGTAGAGTTTCTCGATCGCCTTGAGGAAGGCTGCGTCCGTCGTGCGACTGGTCCAGCGATCAAGCTCCTCGGCGGAGAGAACGCCGGTCATTTGGAGAAGTTTTTTCTCCTCGTCGTATTCCAGCGCGGTGAACTCCGACGAAGGCTTAACGAGCGACTTCGGCCACTGGGCGAGGGGCACCTGTGTCTCATGCGTGCCGCCCGAGACCACCCAGTGCCGGAACCCCAGCCAGTCGACCGGAGTGCCAAGCTCGGTGCCGCCGAAGCGAAACCCCTCGGGCGTCTCGGTCCACCGCGACTCATCCTTCTCAGCTGACCAGCGCGGCTCCCAGTCGACGTTCTCGGGATCGGGCTGGTGGGAATGTTCGTCGACCAGAATGCGTGTGCCGAGCTGGGCCGAGAGCGATTTGCGCTGGGGAACGCCATTGGCAAAGACCTCGCCGTCCCGCAGTTCGATCGTCTCACCCGGCAGGCCGACCGCCCGTTTGACGTACGCCTCCAGCGGGTCGCTTGGGTTGCGAAAGACAATCACCTCCCAGCGATGCGGATTCCGCAGCATGAAGGCATGCTTGTTCACCAACAGCTGGTCCCCCTCGTTCTTGGGGAGGCTGTTGACAGTCAGGCCGGTGCGTCCGCAGTTGGGACAAGCCGTCCCGGAGATGCCATGCGGATCGCCGACGCTGGCGGACGCAGTGGAGGCGATCGATGAACTCCCCTCCGCTTCCGCGACCGACATTCCCTTGGCGAACTGGTGCGAGCAAGTGGGGCACGTCACCTGCCGGTGATACCCGAGCAGGCAGGGAGCCATTGACCCCGTGGAAATGAGATACCCCTCTGCGGCGAACGTGCGAAAGATCAGCACGGTCGCGGCGAGTAGCAACAGCGACTCGATCACATGGCGAATGGCCGATGTGGCGGGCTGCTCGGGAGTGGGGTCTTCCCCGGCCAACGTAGTGCCTCGGAGGGGGTGGGTTTGCAAGGGTTGCAGCGACTGCCCCGATCTTACCTGTTTCCCCTATTGTAATGGAATGGAGGATTGTGCGGATTTTTTGGAATGTGCCGTTTTGGGGTTTGGTGACGCGGAATCGCTCCACTTCGAAGACTTCGCGTCGCGGCGAAACGTTGCACTCGGACGGAGACGTATTCGGTTCTCAAAAAAAATGATCGACGGATGCGAAACTTTCCGGCGTGGGCGGTGTTCAACGACTGGAGAGACCTCGGCGTTGAGTCGACGGAACTTCTACAGCTACAATCACTTTCTGTTTGCGCGGATGGCGATCTGACCACTTGGGAGAGAATCGATGAAATCGTTGCGATGGTCCCGTTGGGGACTGCTGTCGATGTGCTGTGCGGCCAGTGCCTTCGCGCAGGAGGGAGAGAAACCTGCCGATCTGTTCGGCAAGCTCGATGCGAACAAGGACGGCCAGCTGACCCTGGAAGAAGCCCCCGAGGAGGCCCGCCCGCACTTTGAGCGGCTGATCCGCAAGGGGGACAAGGACGCAAACAAGTCGCTCTCCTTGGAAGAGTTCACGGCCGCACACACGCCGGATGCCCAGCCCCAGCCGGGCGGCAACCCCGGCGAACGCGGCCCCGGACAAGGCAAACCCGGCCAGTTCTTTGAGCGTCTCGACGCCAACAAGGACGGCAAGATCTCGAAGAGCGAGATCCCCGCCGAAGCTCCGGAGCAGTTCCGCGACATGTTCAACCGGGCTTTCGAGAAAGCGGGCAAGGACGAACTCACCCGCGAAGAGATCATGCCGGTGTTCGCCCAAGCCGCTCAGCAACGCGGCGGCAACCCCGGGGAAGGCGGACGCGGGCCGGGGCAGATGCTCCAAATGCTCAAGCAGATGGATAAGAATGGGGATGGCAAAGTCTCGATGGATGAAGTTCCCGAAGAGCATCGCGAGCGACTCAAGGGCATGATGGAGCGTCTGGGCGGTGGTGACTCGATCGACATCAAGAAGGCGGAACAGCTCGCAGCCCAGTTGGGTCGAGGCGGCGAAGGTCGTCCCGAGGGGGGCCCGCGTCCGGACGGAGAACGCAAGCGTCCCGAGGGCGAAGCTCGCCCGGACGGTGATCGTCCGCGTCCGGATGGCGAGCGTCGTCCCCAGGAGGGTGCTCCACGGGGTGAAGGACGCCCTGAAGGTCGCCCACCCGAAGGTGCCCCGCGTGTTCGCGAAGGCGGCGAACGGGGACCAGATGGTCGTGGTCCGATGCCCTTGGGAGTCCACCGCTTGCCTCTGCTGGATGAACTGGATGAGAACAAGGATGGCCGCCTGAGCAAGGACGAGTTCTCGAAGGCGGCGGCAGTCTTTGGGGCTCTCGACCAGAACCAGGACGGCTCACTCGATCCGCGAGAGTTGCTGGGTCCGCCTCCCCGTGGACCAGAGGGTGGCCGCGACATGGGACCGGAAGGCCGTGGAGGTCGTCCCGCTGGCGAGCGTGCTCCAGGCGGTGATCGCCCTGCCGCTCGTGGCGAAGGTGATCGTCCCGCAATTCGTGGAGAAGGTGCCCCACGTGGCGAAGGCGATCATCCTCGTCCCGAAGGCGAAGGCCGAGGCCCCCGTCCCGATGGTGCCGGTGATCGTCCCGCTGCTCGCGGTGAAGGTGATCGTCCGGCTCCGCGAGGAGAAGGGGATCGTCCAGCTGCTCGTGGCGAAGGTGCCCCGCGTGGTGAAGGCGACCGTCCTCGTCCCGATGCGGAAGCCCGTGACCGTCGTCCCGAAGGTGCCCCCACCGGAGGACGCTTCAACGCAGACGAACTCTGGAAGCAACTCGACAAGAACGGCGATGGCGGCATCTCGAAGGAAGAAGCTCCCGAGCGGATGAAGGAACACTTCGACACAATCGACGCCAACAAAGACGGCAAGATCGACCGCGAAGAGGGTCGGGCTGCAATGGAACGCAACGGAGGCGGACGCGGCCCCGGACGTGGTGGTCCGGGCCGTGGTGATCGCCCCGCAGGAGACTCTGCCCCCGAAGGAGGTCGCCGTCCCGCAGCCGACGAGCCGAAGCCGGAAGCAGACAAGCCCGCTGATAAGCCTGCGGATAAGCCTGCGGACGAGAAGCCTGCGGACGAGAAGCCTGCCGAGTAACTCTCGGGCCAACTCGAACTCCTCGAGTCCCACCACCGATGAATCGCACACAGGCCGGGCCGCAACGCCCGGCCTGTGGTCGTTTCAGCTCCCGTCCCAAGCTCTGCTTGGGGCCGTATCTCCGCGAAGCTCCGCACCGTCCGCCTACCAATTCGCAGCGAGCGGGCGGACGTTAGTCCCCCGTGCCCGAGCGACCCTCTTCCACCGAACAGCAGTCCGACATGAGCAACGTCTCCCCAGCACGTTGGACTTACGTCCAACGCTCGCTATCGATCTGGGATTCGCCGCGAAACCTCCGCACCGGGTGCCAAGCTTGCTGAATGACATCAGGTCGCACACAGTACTGTCATCTCGCTTGCAACTCTTCACCGATCGGGTGATGCCATCGACCAGCAACCTCCGAGTGATTCTCCGATGAAACCAAGCTAGCAGGATTGGCTGATGGAATTCTGCTACTTCACCGTCAAAGAAGCCCTGGCCTGCGTCTTTGCCGGGTCGTTCTTCCTTGCCGTTATCCTTCTGCCGCGAGCCGGGTTTCTGGGCGTGCCGCGTTATGACCTGTTACTCCTCATCGCTCTGGCGATACAGGCGGCGATGGTCTGGTCCGGATGGGAGACGAAGGACGAACTCAAGGCGATCTCGCTGTTTCATCTGCTCGGCATCGGGCTGGAGCTGTTCAAGACCTCGAAGGCCATCGGCTCCTGGTCCTATCCCGATTTCGCCTACACCAAGTTCTTCGGAGTCCCGCTCTTCTCCGGGCTCATGTACGCCGCCGTCGGCAGCTACATCATCCAGGCGTGGCGGCTGTTCGATCTCAAGATCGTGCATCATCCGCCCTACTGGATGGCCACGACGGTCGCCCTGGCAATGTACGCCAACTTCTTCACGCACCACTTCATCGGGGACTATCGCTGGTACTTGGCCGCCTGTGCCCTGGGCCTCTACGCCCGCTCGATGGTGACGTTTCGCTCGTACAAAATGGAGCTGCGGATGCCGCTGGTGGTGAGCTTGATTCTGATCGGGTTCTTCATCTGGCTGGCCGAGAACTTCGGGACGTTCTTCGGCCTGTGGGCCTATCCCCATCAGATCGGAGCCTGGGCCACGGTGCATGTCAGCAAGTGGAGTGCCTGGACGCTGCTGGTGCTGATGTCGTTCACCATCGTGGCGAACCTCAAGCACATCAAGGCCACGATCCACGTGCCGCAGTAGCGCGAGTCGGACGGCCTTTCCAGGCCATCCCGAGTGCCGAGTTCAGGACTCAGATCCAGGGCTGGAGTCCAGGCTTTAGCCTGCTCCGGAGCAGCCTAAAGGCTGAACTCCAACCCCCGAAACCGAATCCTAACCACTGAATACTGACAACTCCCCCCCAATGACCTACGATGCCCTCACCGCTACGGCGACCCGCTGCTCCATCACTCCGATCCGGTGAAGCCTCATGTCCGACACCCCGACCCAGCTCCAGTCCGACTCCGCCCGCGATTCGATCGCCCGCCTGCAAGCGGCGTACACGGCGATCCGTGCTCAGATGGCTCACGTCATCGTCGGTCAGTCGGAGGTCATCGACCAGCTGTTGATCTGCCTGTTTAGCCGAGGGCATTGTCTCTTGGAGGGGGTGCCCGGCCTGGCGAAGACGCTGATGATCAGCACGCTGGCCCGCACACTCTCGATGACGTTCAGCCGCATCCAGTTCACGCCCGACCTGATGCCCGCTGACATCACCGGGACGGACGTGTTGCAGCAGAACAAGTCGACCGGCGACCGCGAGTTCCACTTCATCCAGGGCCCCCTGTTTTACAACATGATCCTCGCCGACGAGATCAACCGCACACCGCCCAAGACGCAAGCGGCGCTCCTCGAAGCCATGCAGGAGCGGCAGGTCACTGTCGGTCGCGCCCGGCACCAACTGCCCGACCCGTTCTTCGTGTTGGCCACGCAGAACCCCATCGAGCAGGAAGGCACCTACCAGCTCCCCGAGGCCCAGCAAGACCGGTTCATGTTCAAGGTCTTCGTCAAGTACCCGTCATTCGCCGAAGAAAAACAGATCGCCATCCAGACCACCAGCACCAAAGCCAAGGACATCCTTCCGGTCCTGGGTGCCGAAGAAGTCCTCGAACTGCAACAGCTCGTCCGCGAGGTGCCCGTCTCCGACCACGTCGTCAACTACGCCCTGGCCCTCGTGCGGCAAACCCGCCTGAACCAGCCCGAGACCCCGGCCTTCATCACCGAATGGCTCAGCTGGGGTGCCGGCCCCCGCGCAGTGCAGTTCCTGCTGCTGGGTTCAAAGGCCCGCGCCCTGCTGCAAGGCCGCACCCACGTGACCACCGAGGACATCCAAGCCCTGGCCGCCCCGGTCCTGCGTCACCGCATCGTCGTGAACTTCGCCGCCGAGAGCGAAGGGGTCACGACCGACAAAGTGGTCGAACGCATGATCGCCGAGACCCCCAGCAAGGAGAGCGACCTGAGCCGCGACCCGAGGTTCAAGAACATGTTCGCGGCGTGACACTGAGAACGAGATCCCAGCAGAAAGTCTGCTCGTCGATTCGTCTGATTGAATGGATTCACCGTGGGCATGGACCTTCCCAAAATCTTGGATCGACTCGGTTACACCGACTCGCCGCATCATTTCCTGCGACGAGACTCGGCTGAACTACGTACTGCACCAGAGTTCGGGCATGTTTTTCGGAAGGCTTTGAAAGAACCCTGCCAACTCGAAGGGGTCTACACGCTTCGACGCGATCCCGAGGATCAGAGTACACCGCTTGTTCCAGTGATGTACGTGTGCCGGGCCAATTCCGAGGAGTCCGCCAGAAAGGTTCACGAACTGGTTTGGAACCAGGATGTTGTTCCGTTTGTGCTGGTCCATTCACCCGAAAAGGTACGTTTCTACTCGGGATTTCGCTGTCAGCCGAAGCGTTCTAAAAGCCTGCAACAAGGCGTTCTCCGAGTCCTGAGCAGCTTCAATGAGGTCGCCGAACTCGCTGAATCAATCGGAGCCGACGCGATTGACTCCGGAAAGATCTGGCGCGAGTGGGGCAATCAGGTCACTCCGGAAACACGTGTCGATTGGAAGCTGCTCGACAGCCTGAAGAAGCTCGATCTGTGGCTTCGTAAGCATGGCGGATTGAGCAAGGATGTCTCGCATGGCCTGATCGGGAAATACGTCTACCTGCACTACCTTCGAGACCGCGACATCCTCTCGAATGATCGATTGGCCGAATGGAATCTCGATCCATCAACGATCTTTGGGGGAAAGGCGACACGAACCGGCCTCAAGGCCGTCACGGAACATCTGAACAACTGGTTGAACGGAAGCGTATTTCCGCTGAGCCTGCGAGGGAAGAATGCCCCGGACGATCGATTGATCTCCCGCGTCGCAGCCACATTTTCGGGAGTCACACCCGTCGGGGACGACCAGTGGCAACTGCATCTCGACTTCCAGATATACGACTTCTCGTACATCCCGATCGAAACACTCTCCGTCATCTATGAGCAATTTCTCCATGCCCCCGAAGAGGACGGCAGCCCGACCAAAGGGGAAAAGGCAGCTGCGTACTATACGCCAATTCCCGTGGTCAACTTCATGTTGTCCGAGATGGACGAGAAGTTGCCACTGCAACGGGGGATGAAGGTCTTTGACCCCGCGTGCGGTTCTGGGGCATTTCTCGTTCAGGCGTACCGCAAGTTGGTTGAGAAGGAGTATCCAGGTGGGCGGAAGCCATCCCCCATGCAGCTCCGAGAGCTGTTGACAGAGCACATCTATGGGATCGATGTGGACAAGGATGCCTGCAGCGTCACGGAACTCAGTCTAATTTTGACGCTGCTGGACTACTGCGATCCGCCGGATTTGCTGCCCAAGAAGTCATCCGAAGAGTTGGACTTCAAGCTGCCAACGCTGCGCAATAAGAACATCTTTGAGACGAACTTCTTCGATCCCAAGCCCGCGGCCAAGAACTTGCTCAAGTCGACAAAGTTTGACTGGATCGTGGGGAATCCACCGTGGAAGAAGATCAAACCAAAAAGCAAGATCGACGATCAGGATGTACCCGTATGGAAATGGATTTCAGAACTGGGTCACAAGAAGAGTATGCCCTGCGGAGGCAATGAAGTCGCTCAAGCATTTGCTTGGAAATCTGGTGAGCATCAGGTGCAAGGCGGCGCATCGGCGCTGCTTCTTCCTGCAATGACCTTGTTCGAGGATCGATCGGTACGCTTTCGAAAGAAGTTCTTTGGCGCACGCATCGTTTCAGCGGTGGCGAATTTTGCAAATCTGGCCGAAGTGCTGTTCGCGGGACGATCACGAGTCCCTGCCGCAGCATTCTTCTTCAGTGAACGGACAGAGGATGTCGGAGATTCTGACGAAGCAGTGACAGTGTTTTCTCCATTGGTCGCCAATCAGGAATCCAATCGTTCGAATGACGGCAGTCGTCGCGATATCACATGGAATCTGGCAGTGACATCCAATGAAGTCGTTACTGCATCCGCAGCGACTGCCGAGACTGGCAGCGCGATGGTTTGGAAACTGGCGACATGGGGAAGCGAGCAAGATCGAAAACTGCTCTTGAAGATGAGCAGATCTACAACGAGTCTTCAGTCACTGGAATCTGTAGCGATAGTCATCTCTGAGGGTATCCAGCTTCGAGAACATAAATCTGTAGAAGACAATCTGGATGCTGTCCCCGAGGTGATTGGCAAGCCGATTCTGGACGTGAAAGAGATGTCGCGGCTGAGAAGCGTGTTTTCATTTCCTACGCACGCCCTGTCAACTGTTCCGAGGCAATTGGGGTATTGCCGCAAGGGGCGTTCATCGCTCCCGTTGAAGGTCTGCCGCGCCCCGCATATTATCGTCAGTGCGGCACGCAATTTCGCGGTGTACACGGATGAATATCTGATCGTTCCGCCAAGGCAAATCGGCATCGTGAGCCAGACGGACGACGGCGACTTCCTCAAGGCACTGTCGCTCTATTTGAGTTCAGACTTCGCATTCTACCACCAGTTCTTCACGTCCACTGAATTGGGGGTCAAACGTGACCGTGCGACTCTCAACGCATTGCGAGCGATTCCCGTTCCAATTGCGGACTACACTCCCAAACAACTGAAACCGTGGGTTGACCTGCACTCTCGGTTGGTCAAGACCTCGCCCATTGATGTCCGCGAGATTCGTAAAGAGTCGAACAGCCAACAGAAATTATTGTTTGAAGCGGAGTCCGCTGCACTTGCGCCATTGTTGAAAGAACTCAATGAACTGGTGTCCGAAGCCCTCGGACTCGACAAACGGGAACGCTCGCTCGTACACGATCTGGTCCATGTCAAACTGGAACTTAACGACGGGAAAGTCGGCCAGCCAGCTGTCCGAATTCCGAAGGTCGACGAGCTTCGAGCTTATGCCCGACGACTGAAGAAAGACCTGGATGCCTTCATTGACGGAGAACTCGACAAGCGCCACCAGGTGGGAATCATCTATGACAATGCGTCCGCGTCAGGAATGATCCAAGTCGATCTGATCAAAGATTCTGCCGCCGCCAAGGATCCCGTCGTTGTCGCAGCTAAAAGTCCGACGGCGAAGCAGATGGAAAAGACCCGGCAGCGGCTGCGAAAGCAGCACCGCCAGTGGATCTACTTTGACCGCAACCTGCGAATCTACGAGGGCACCAAGACCTTCATCCTCAAACCACTCCAGCGTTTCCAATGGACCGAGAGCCAGGCCATGCAGGATGCGACGGAAATCATCGCCGAGACGCTGCAGCTCGGGGGTGACGGCACGTGATCCACACTTCCCGTTCTCGCCCAGGCGGGCATTCAAACAACTCGGACGACTTTCGCCGCATTTTTCTGCGGCGAGTCCATCAGTTGATTCAACTGGGGTACGAGCAACTCGACCCGACACGGTATGCCAGCGAACAAGAACCCGCGATAACGGGAGACTTGGTTAAGGCCATCGACACAGTGCTGGATGATAGGAGTCACGCTTGGATGATGCATTACAGCGTCCATGATGACCCGCCTGTTAACGATCCCAACCGCAAAGGCAAACAACGGTTACGAGTTGATATCCGGATTGATTGCTCAACGTCCAGTCCACGCACTCGCTATCGAATCGAGGCGAAGCGGCTGGGCGAAGGGAACCCGATTGGCAAATATCTGGGAGTTGACGGACTCGGCTGTTTTCTGAACGGTGCCTATGGGCGAGACGATAACCACGGGGGAATGATCGGGTATGTTCAGTCTCTGGACTGCAATGCGTGGAGGCAGCTGATCTCCAGTAAGCTGAAAGACGCGAGGTATCACCTCAAGGAAAAGAGCATGGCTGATGTCGACTCGTTTGGACATCCGAACATTGTTGCATTCAAGGCGATCCACTCACGCCCAACAGTTAAACGTCACATTGAGATCGATCACATTGTGATGCGATTCTACTGACATTTCTCGGGAACGGTCGGGTGGCACGCCCGCAGAGGCTCCGCAGCCTGAATGGGAGTGATTTTGGGTGGCACGCCCTGACGGCTTTGAGGAAAGGCGTGGCGAGCGGCGAGAAGAACACGGCCTTCACAGAGCCTCAGACCGTGCCACCCGCCCGCAATCGGCTGGATCGTCAGGGAACGGCGTCACTGCGGGGGAGAGGGCTGGGGTGAGGGGGCCACCAGAAGGCTCCCGCAGGGCCCCTCACCCCGGCCCTGGCCTGGTGAAACGGGCGGAAGTTGGGGGGCTTGGGTTTGCGGGGAGAAAGCGAATCTGTTGCGCTCAGCTGACCCCCAGAATAGGCGAGCCG
>JAYWFM010000428.1:0-3275 GCA_043778825.1 Planctomycetota bacterium
GGCAACCCGGCCAGCATCCGCAGAGCAGCGGAAAAGTCAGGTTCGACCGGCTCGTTTTCGTCGGTTTTGGGTGTTGCTGGTGCAACAACTGGTGCAACAGGATTCCGCCGTCGCCGTAACTCATTACCTGTAATGACTTGTAACCCTGTCCCTTCGGCTTCGGAGGCCGACGCTCTATCCAATTGAGCTACGAGAACGGGTGGGAAACCAGCGGGAGACTCTACGGGCCGTTTGATTCTAAGTCAAATGTACGATGCATCCAAAAGGCGAGCAATCTTGCCGTGAAGGGGCGAACGTCTGTTCGTCCACACCGGAGGGAGTGATTCGCCGGGTGAATTGCCTACATGCCGTGCTCATCCCCGAGCTTCGATTCACGAACTGGGGGTTGCTGGGCCAAATGGAACATGCGCACGAACCAGTGCGTCAACCATGTCTTCCCTGCTTGAAGAGTCACAGCACAAGCGCTCAGCAAATATCCGACGCCTGCCAATGTCGCAGCCAGCGCCGCCATCCACAGCGGAAGGTACAGTCCACGGAAACAGTGAGCGCTGGTGAAAACGCAGAAGACTGCCAGAAAGAAGTACCCCAACGCCATCGCATGCTTTTTCAAGGCAAACCCCTCCACGGCATGACACCGGACAGACAGGATCCACTCTGTCTGTCCCAGGAAAACTCTGCCAACGAGCTTGGATGCTGGTGCGGAACTGTCACCCGATAGTCTGAGTCCATGGATTCTCAAGCAGTGGGCATCAGCTGTCAACGGAGGTTACTCCCTTAAACGGGGCGGGCGATGAAACGCCTGCGTGGGTGGAACGCCCAGGGGTTGCAACCCCTGGGCTGTGGCATCTACCACGGAGCTCGGATCAGCAAACTGCCGGGGAGGCGTCGCACGAGGCGTTTCATTTCCAGGACGGTCAGCGTGGCGATCACTTGGGAGGGTTCGAGGGAGCAACTGCGGACGATTTCGTCGAGGTGTTGGGCGTCGTCGCGGACGAGGTTGAGGACGGCTTTTTCGATCTCGTTGAGCGTGAGTTCGCGGGGGGCGTGGATGGTTTCGCCGGGTTGGGCTTGGACCGGTTTGATGAGCGGGCCGAGCGACTCCAGGATGTCCTCGACGCCGCGCACGAGCGTGGCTCCGTCCCGCAGTATGTCGTGGCAGCCCTGGCTGGCGAGACTGTCGATGCGACCGGGAACGGCGAACACCTCGCGGCCCTGCTCGATCGCAGCCCGGACGGTGTGGTGGCAACCGCTGGTGCGAGTGGCCTCGATGACGATGACGCCGAGTGAAAGGCCGGAGATCAGCCGGTTGCGTTGCGGGAAGATCCCCTTCATCGTGCCGCGCCGCAGTGGGGACTCGGAGACCAGACACCCCGCGCGGGTGATCTCTTCAGCGAGATCGGCGTGTTCCGGTGGATAGACCTCGGCCAGGCCGGTGGCACAGACGGCGATCGTCCGCCCCCCGGCTTGCAAGGCTCCCCGATGAGCACAGGCATCGATCCCGCGTGCCAGCCCGCTGACGATGGTGATTCCCGCCCGAGCCAGCGCCCCGGCCAGCTTCTCGGCTTGCTGCCGTCCATAGATCGTACATTGCCGCGATCCGACGATCGCGATCGCCAGATGATCGCGCAGCTCGTACGTGCCTCGAATCGAAAGGACCGGCGGAGCGTCGCAAATCTCCCGTAGCGATGTCGGATACCCCTCCGATCCTCGCATGTGGAGGGAGACTCCCATCCGCTCGGCGAGGGCGATCTCCTCTTCCGCAGCGGGGCTGGTCCGCGACTTGGTGATCTCGGCGGAGAGTTTCGGCCCGACGCCATCGACATCGAGCAGCGCCGCCCCGCTGGCGTTGAGTACCTCGCGCGGCGTGCCGAAGCGCTCCAGCAGCAGCTCCATAATCCGTGGACCGATCCCCGGTGTCAGATGCAGCCGCAGCCAGTCCTGGAGGTCATTCGGCATGCGCGAGGGGCTTTCGGGGACAGGTCGGCTTAATCGGTGATGGGGACCGCCGTGTCCGGGATCGATGTACAGATTACGTTCTCACAAGAGGTTGTTCCACTCAGTCCTCTCAGGGTGCATTCGTCCATAGGCGGTACTCGGCGAAATGCGAGTCGCGGAGCGACATCGCCTACGTAGCTCGGTCGCTCCGCGACCGAGATTTCTGGGGATACCGCCAATTGGCAAATGCACCCGTCCTCTCACTTCACGTGGCGTCGCAGTGGCGGCTGCTCGTCAAATGGGGGACACTTCGAATTCGACTCGTGCGTTCACATCAGGCTGTGCGGGTGATTTGTAGTACGGACGCCCACGTCCGTACCGCCCGGACCTGGGGGTCCAGGCTACGGGGGCACACACCGCACTGTGAACTGCCCTCGACATCTCGTTTCCTTTCCTTCTGTGCTTCCATGTCTCAAGACTCCCCTGCCCTGCTTGGCGGCACGCCGGTTCGTCCGGCGGGGCCACCGGTCTGGCCTCGGCGGACCGTTGAAACGGATCGGGTGCTGGAATCGCTGCGTGACTCCGGCGACTGGGGACGCTACCACGGGCCGCATTCGGCTCGGTTGATTGAGGCTCTCTCGCACTCTCTGCAACAGGAACATGTCCAGCTCTGTTCGAGCGGGACAGCTGCGGTGGAACTGGCGTTGCGAGGTTGTCAGGTCGGGCCGGGGGATGAGGTGATCCTGTCGGCGTATGACTTCAAGGCGAACTTCACGAACGTAGTGTTGCTGGGAGCGGTGCCGGTGCTGGTCGATTGCCGGGGAGATGATGCTCAGATCGATGTTTCGGTGATCGAGGCGGCCATCACTGACAAGACCAAGGCGATCATGGCTTCGCATCTGCAAGGTGGGCTGGTTGACATGTTGGCTCTGCGCGAGATCGCTGACCGGCGCGGGATCGCGGTGATGGAGGATGTGTGCCAGTCTCCCGGAGCGATGGTGGCTGGTCGGCCAGCGGGGAGATGGGGCGATGTGGCGACCTTGAGCTTCGGCGGTTCGAAGCTCGTGACTGCCGGACGAGGCGGCGCGGTGCTGACCTCGCGGCCCGAGATGGCCCAGCGGATTCGGCTCTATACGCAGCGGGGGAACGAAGCTTACCCGCTCTCGGAGATGCAGGCGGCGCTGCTGCTGCCGCAGTGGGATTGCCTGGAACAGGACAACGCTGCACGGGCCGAGGTGGTCGCAGTGCTACACGACCTGCCGGGGCTGATGCTGTTTCAGTACGGTGCGACCAGTGTCGCCTTTTTCTCCGAAAAAGAGCGTCCTTTTTCGGAGAAAAAG